>JBBSBF010000006.1:0-31104 GCA_038251535.1 Minisyncoccia bacterium | reverse complement strand
CGTGTACACTCCAGTGTCAAAGATTTTTTTGTACGTAGAGGCACCAATGAGTGGTATTTCATTGTTCGGCTGTAGCACATACGTTGCATAGTCGACCATTTTTCCGATCTGACTTTCGAACGTATCTGAAATTGGTCCGTTGTATGTTTTGGCGTAACGATTGATTTGCCAATACTTTTCCAATGCATAAAAGTGATAGTACACCGAGTTGTCGACCAACACTCCATCATCATCGGTACTACCGTTTTGACTCGTCATGAGTCTCTCCTGCGCGGTTGTAAGCCATGCATCAGCGTGTGGCAACTGTGGAAAGTTCGTCGCTATCATATAGAGCGCTACCGCCTCATTAATACCACCCTTGTATCCTTTATCATAGTGATTTACATCAGCCAAAAAATCTCCATGTTGTTCTATGCTTTGTAGCAATGTTTGACTTACCTCGTATGAAAGTTGATTGTTCTCTCTCAACTGCCACCATAGTTTTACAACATACATACTTCGAAATGACACTGCCTGAAAGTCATCCCACGCATGCGGTTTACTACTTCCTGAATTGATAAAGCTCATCGCCGTACTACTCGCCCCCTCCAAATATTTCACTTCATGAGTTTTATCAAACGCATACAACAACGGGATAAACGGATTAAATCCATAAAACTGAGATCTCCAATACGAATCACTGTACGGATCTTCTGTCCATGTTATGGCACTCGTCGTCAGATCATCATATCGATCAACTGGTATCACCCCTGCCAGGATTTTATCTGCATCTGCCACACTTCCTTCGCTATAGCTGTCGTATACTTGCTCCTTCCCACCACTTGAAAATGGATACGTATCAAATATATCTCTATATATCGATGGTGCAACTTCCCCACGACAAACCTTTCCACCATCAATTGCAATTGATGTTGTCGTTTCTGGACACGTATAGAGTGATAGTTCATGCTGATACTTTTTCTCTGCATGCCTTGCTTGCCACGCAACGTACTGTGGATGGATCAGCGGATAACTGTATTTACCAAAAACTCCAAGAAAGCTCCCCAGAACAATAATGAGAAATAGTATTTCTATCTTTTTAATTTTTTTGGTTATGTGCGTGACCATGTCATTTTTTTAATTGTTGCGGCTGAGTAAAATATAAGCCACGTAATAATCAGTGTTGAAATCAAACTCATGATTGGACGGTATATCCAACGATGACTTTCTGGCTCTTCAAGCTTTGTCGCAATGCCAAACATAAACCCTACAAATATAATACCAAGCACGTAGAGTACTCCTGCGAGCCAGTCTCCGCGTATTGGGAGATAGATGAGGTGTCGAAATGAAATTAACGGCCCCATCAGCACAAATAAGATATGAAAATAATACACACTAGCTGCAGGGACTGGTTTACGCCAATAAAACGCACCGGTAAAAAATATATTTCGTATAAAGCTCTTTTTCCATCGGATTTGCTGCTTAAGCATGCGACGTGCAGTATCAGGAACGATGGTCCACGACTTTGCGGATTTGCAGTACACGACCTTCCAGTCCTGTGTTGGATAATCAACTTCGGTGACAAACGATGAGTCTTTGTACTTTTGTTTTAATTTGTTGCCTATCGTTTTTGATCCCAAGACAAATCCTGTCATCGTACGGTCAGTAGCAAAGCGAAATGGTTGTCCGAGAAAGTGATCGTTTTCCCACGCAGGGATAAAGTTATACATGGCGCTCTTCCTGAACACCGCAAGTGGACCTGAGACACACGTCACCGCATTGAAGGTACTCTCAAACGCCTTACGAATAGAGAACTGACCTTCCATCCATGCGTCCTGTGCCTTGGTCAGTACGTTTTGATCTCCGTTCATCGCTCTTCCGTGTCCACTCACGGCTCCGACGAGTGAATCATGCGCAAAGATCGTCATGATGCGCTCGATAGCATCCGTTGCCCACACTGAGTCACTATCGGTATGTGCAAAAAATTCACCTTTGGCGACTGACATCGCTCTCCCCAGCGCACGTTTCTTGCCGAGGTTTGTCTCGAGGTTTATGAGCGTGATTTTGCCCTCTGCTTCATATCGACGAAGGATCTCAAGCGTACCATCAGTACTCGCATCGTTTACGACAATGATCTCCTTGTTGTGGTAGCTTTGTCTGAGCATCGAGTCGACACATCGCTCAATATGTTCTTCTTCATTTCTGACAGAAACCATGCAGCTCACGAGAATATCGTTATCTTTGGGGTCTCGTCCTGCGTTGATTGCAGTTTCGTATGGATCCTTATACCAAAAAAAAGCGACAATAAAGGACATCCAGAGAATTGCAGTCACCAAGATTCCGTACGTAATCAAGAAAAGGATAGAACCCCTGAAACTAAAAAATATTTTCCCCAAAAGCACACATGCAACTGCGACGACGATGCAGACTTCGACGAATCTATAGATTTGTGACTTGGGTTGGCTACGCATAATAATGGGTTGTTTGGTAGCCAGATATTACAATATTTGAAATAAATGTCAAATATTTGGTTTGGGCCTCGCATAGGTGATACGTTTGTCTATGATTTTATTACTGGAATGTATCGTTGGTAGATCTTTGAGACCAATAGCCTAAATCGATAGATAAGGGTCATCTTTTGAGGGATCAATGTGATCGTGGGAGAGGGTTGGTCGAGAGTAGATACCGCTACCACCTTGTCTTCGTAGTGAGGAGCAGTGACGAGCACCTGGTCTTCTCCTGGGAGAAGCGTGATGGTGAACATACCGAACGCATTGGTTTGTTCCCCTTTCGTTCCGCCAACAACTGAAACAGACGCTCCCACTACCGGCTGCCCCAGTGTATCTACAACGACTGCGCCTCGTGGTTGGAGAGAATAATATGTTTTCAACACATCGTACGCCGGTTTGACACTGCCATCGTTTTCAACGAGTGCCGTCGATCCCCCTTTGAGTGTCCAGTAGTTGATGATCGGAATACTGGTGCCAGATTCATATAGGTCATGCAAAAATGTATTGAGATACGTTGCCTGTGTTTCGGGATCCATCGCACCATGAATGTCAGGAATCGGAGCACCAGTCTCTCCAAGTCCGATCGTTGCCCCTAGTCTCTCTCCGAGCGATTGCACATCCTTGATATATCCCGGTATTGATTTGGCATAGTGATCGATCAGTATCGTTTTGCCAAGTGCTTGGGCAGTGGACTTGTTGAGCACATCAGTTGCGATGTCTTTGTTCATACTTGTCAGAACTGATACGTCGACTCCGTTTTTTTCAAATGCGGCCATCGAGAGTTTGTACTCCTCTACGAGCAGTGCATTGTACGCGCTCTTTTTTCCCGTTCTGCGAGGATCTCCCGGTCCACCATTTTCACATTCGGGACAAGGAGTAAATATATCTCCGTCGACAAAGAGTTCGGGGTGTTTTTCCAAAAATTGCGCGAGTAGGCGCTTGTGCTCATTTTCCCCAATCCTTTTGTATCCAAACCATCCTTCCCAACCCGAAAAGTTCCCTCGGTACCATACGGACAATCCATGCGCTCGAGCACTCGATACCCATCGAGCAAGCACCGGAGCAAATTCTTCATCATACGGAGTACTGATCGCAACATGCGTTGCACCAGCGTCCTTGATCAAGGTCATCTGTTGATCGATCTCGCTATCAAAGCTTTCTTTGCCTTGCATCTCTCTGGCCATGTCACGCGAATACTTCATCGTATCTATGGATTTCACGACGAACAAGTCCCGAGGAGTCGGTTCTTGATATATCGCAATCGGTGCGACCGAGATCGGCTCTACTACCACGACCATAAAGCCGACAACAAAGATAACGACGACGAGGATGATTTTGATTGCTGCTTTCATGTTATTGGTCGATGCGTCTAAATATTAAAATCTTGTCCGACGTATACACTTTGTTGAAGTATTTGTAGAGTCTGCCTTGAATCTCTGGATCTTCCCATACTCTTTTCCATACGGTGTCATCGCGTTGCATGATGATCCACCTCGCATATTTTTCGGGTTCCTTTAGAGACTCTTCCCAATACGGTTTGTTCCCAATATATATCATGTTCTGCATCTTCACCGGCGAACGCGTGATACTGATCGTACGCGCAAAGTCATCCATGAGTACATATCCATAGTCATAGTGGTCATTGAACCAATACTGCGCGTCAGGTATGGTCGCCTCTTGGGACGAAAGTCCCTTGATACCGTCTTCAAATGATATCACTTGCGAATACCCGACTCCGTAGAGCGCAAACTGCATCACAAACAATCCGAGTAGGACGAGCTTGCCACCATATTTGCTTTTATAAAACAGATACGCAAATGCTATCGCAACCAACGGCACGGTCATCACGCCGTAGCGGACATTAAAGAGCGAGTGGTCCCAGTTCAACGGCGTCAAATGTGGGATAAATATCACCGACTGTCCGAGGAAAAGCGTGATCACGTTAAATATAAACGGACTTGCCAACAGGAGGAGCACATAGAGCCGATACTTATTTTCTTTGGCCCCCATATAGATGACGACGCCCACAATCGCCGTAAAGAACATGAACACACCCGCATTACTCATCGCCGTGACGAAGTAGTAGAGAAACGACATCCATAGATTGTGATAGCCGGGTAGTTGTCCACGTGCCATCCACGCCTGCTGCTGCGATGCAGCCGAAAATTCACTATGGGTAAAGTAGAGTGGATCGCCCAAGATAAGCCATCCCCATCCGAGCCACAAAAATATCCCAAAAAATGCAAGCGTTGCAAACACTATCACACTTCCTTGGATAGACTGCCACGGGACAGTCTTGATGTATGTCTTCATCGATCGTATCTTTTGCCAAAAGTGTGCCCATGGGATGTAGTAGAGTATGATAATCCCCGCTTCGAGTACGACCAAAAACCACCCATCATAGCGCGTCAGCACTGCACAAAATCCAAAAAATGCCGAGATTATGAGCGAGAGCATCTGCTTTTCTCCAAACATAAATCTGATGAAGTAGTAGATGGAAAGCACAAAAAAACATATCAACACAAGTTCCGTCATGGGTGTCGACTGCAAGTACAAGACATTGGGATTGAGCATAAACACGAGTGCTCCAACGATAGCTGCGAGCTTGTCCTTAAACAACAGATGCGCGGTCTTGTAGATATAGACACTCGATATGACATACGCGATGCCTGAGACAAATGCTCCTGCAAGTCCCGTCCTCCACAAAAAGTTGGACCAAATAAATGGAATCATGAGCAGGTGTGGCAATGGAAGCCATATACCGCCGAGCTGAGCAAAGCCTGGGGTGAGATTGTCGATGACGCGCTTGGCGATGTTGAGATGACTCTCTGCGTCACCGTAGATAACGATATAGCGATGCATGTAGCAATACACGATAGCGATGACGCTGCATACGATAGACGCAAACAACACAAACCGAATCCCCGACATGCGGTCAAACGATGCTTTGATGCGATCAATCTTTGATTTTGAAATTGAAATATTAATCATATTGTTCTTGTGTTCCTTCCTTTTCAAATCGTGGCAAAATAAAGAGAACTATAAAAAAAATTAACATAACAAGTGAATAAATAATTATGTAATACTTTGTTAGACTTATTTCACTTCGAAAAAAACTGTTGTAGACAATAGATAAACTTTTATCTTGTTTTATTAAATTTATATTAAAAGGAATACCATATTTTGATTTTAAATTTACCGCCTCAATACTTGGAGGAACTGCGTTTGTTGTCAAAGCACCTACCAATGCAACTGCAGATGAATATGCGATTAGAATAAAAGCAGTTACCCTAGACAATATCTTAAAACGTGCACGACTTAAGAAATATGAAGTATATATTGCAAAAATAGGCATTACGGGTATTAAGTATCGTGGGCCAAAAGAAAAACCTGCCCAAGGATCACCAAAGCTGGAGTAAAAGAATACTGTTACTACTACTAATAATATTAAAATAGATTTCTCTAAGTCTATTTTTTTCTTAAAGAAGGAGACAAATATACCAAATAAACCAAAAATAAAAATCGGAGTATACACGAATAAACCTCTGTCTATTGAAAATAAAAGTACATTAATTCCCTTTATGAATTTATTTTCATTAAAAAAAGTTGTCGGATCTTTAACTCTGCTGTCTATCTCTTTATTAATCTCTGGAGTATCGTTATTATCAAGTATGTTTTGTATTCCTTCTCTATAACCAACTAGACTACCGCTAATTCTTGTCCAACTTCCAAAATTAACTTTGTTATAGTAACCATGTAGAAGGGTCGTTGATAAAAACAATAAAAAAGTAAAAATTATTGACAACCTTATCGAGAAAGTGTACTTGCCTTCTATTTTTTTACTCATAACAATTGAGGACAAAAGAAAATAAATCATCACTGGCAACATTAATAATAGATTAGGGTAATCACAAAAAATAGCAAATCCATAAATTAACCATACATATAAGCCCCACAAGAATCCAAATTTCTTGTTTAATTTATACTTATAGACAGCATAAAAACCAGAAATTATAAAAAACGCAGTTTCGCTGTGCTGAAATAAACTAGTGTTATACCCTAAAGATGTAGAGGCAAATGCAAAAATTAATCCTGATAATGTACTTTGCCAATATGATAATTTAAATATATTTCGTGCAATAAGGAAAATTAGCACTATATTTCCTAGAGCAAATATGGCTCCCATTAAAAATGTGAATAGCAGAGAAAGATTGAAGTGTAATCCAATTAAATAAAAAGGGATAGATAAAATTGAAATTCCTGGAGGGTATAACTCGTACCAATTTCCATTATAATAACCAACATCAGGAGCAGCTAAATCAGCTTGCTCTCTAGTTAATTTAAATGAATGTTTCTCGACTAAGTTTTGCGTTAACATAAACCTACCTCTATCCCGTAAAGAGAATTCAACTATTCCTTTCATGCTATCAGCAGTTGGATTGCCCTTTATTCCCTTCAGTACTAAACCGAACACTAAAGAGCTGAAAATTATTATAAATAATAGAAATATACTTTTTTTCATATTAGTAATTTATTACTGAATCTATTATTTTGTATATTTATCATTTTACTTTTCATAAATTCTTTTGAGTTCTAGTGCTGTATTTTTAGCTTCAGGTATGTAACTTTCTAATCCCTTATCTAATGTGCTTAGATACGTATCCTTATTATCTACAAGTTCATCAAACTTTGATAGAAGATTAGAAAATGTAATATCTTCCATCTTTATAACCCAATTTCCTAATCCTAAGTCATTCATGATTCCTCTAGTTTTGTATTCATACTCTATTGCCAGACAAGGAATTCTTCCAGTTAAAGAAAAAATTATCGAATGCATTCTCGTGCCAATTAAATAATCTAGATTTTCATAAATTCCTTTGACTTCAAAATGCGAATACTCTTTGTTTAATAAAAAAACATTTTTTTTATTTTTTAGTTTTGAGTAAATTCTTTTGTTTACCTCTCTATCATCTTCATTATGCGTACTAGTAATAACCTGTGCAATCAAAATAATACTAGCATTATATTTTTCAGAAACTTTTTCAATAAATTCAACAATCGAATTTTCAAATTTATTTTGATTAGTTTTAGATAACCAATTTCTGACAGTAATACCTATTCTTAATTTATTTAAATCAACACCTATATTTTCCAACTCTAATTTCATTTTTTCAGCTTCATTAGAAGAAAAAAGGAAACCGGCGTCTGTTGTTTGGATTATTTCAGGATGCATAATTTTCATTTTATTTATTAGTAGATTTTTACTTATATTTTCTCTAACAAAAATTGCATCAACTTTATTTAAAACAAAAGATGTTATATGCAATTGAAATTTGTTTCCAAAAGGCCCAATCGACTGACTGTACAAAACAACTTTCTTTTTTAAAATTATGGGTATCAGTATTTCATGCAAACTTAAAACTAGTGCAATACTATTTCGTAAACCTTTTTTCCCATTTAAATAACCTCCACCAACTGGAACTATTAAATCTGCAGTTACAAAATGATACAACAAAATTTTTAGGCTTTTTGTTAAGAGAAAATCTGATCTAAGTCCAGATAATCTAAAAACAAAACTCCATATAATTGTTGAGCTGACCATGTACAATGTTTTAAAAATCTGTACAAATGGATTTTTATTTGTATAAACTGCGTAGTAAAAGAAAGATTGAAATTGTTCTACATCTATAAATTCAGGTTCGCCGACTTTATCCATAATTGAAATAGATAATTGTGCATTTGGAAAAACTCTTTTAAACTCATATATCATTGCAGTACAAATTGCAGCATCCCCTAGATTTTTTTTTGAAAAAGCGTGAGCTAGTAAAATTTTCATATTTTTTTATTTATTATTTGATAAATGTAATCTTCATATTTTTTTGTAACTTCATCCCAATCAAATTGCTTAGAAAATTCTCGAGCTTTTGCTGACATTGACTTTCTTAAAATATTATTTTTTGATAATTCTATTATACTATTTTTATACTCTTCAACGTTATATGCTGCGATATTAATACTGACATCTTTTTTTACCCATTCGAAACCAGGAATATCGAAGTATATAAACGGTTTACCGAATGACAATGACTCTAAAGAGCCTAAACTGTGTCCTTCATATCTAGATGGAAATACCATGAATTTTGAATTCATTATTATTTGATCTTTTTCATCGCCATTTTTTTTGCCTAAGATTTTTACTCTATCAAATAGATTGAATTTTTTTATCAATTTTAATATTTTATCTATTTCTTCCTCTGAACCTGTCCCCATAATATATAGATATTCATTTATTTCACTGGAAGCTCTGAAGTATGCTTCTAAAAGAAGATCCAATCCTTTATGGAAAAGATCAATCCTGCCCATGTATAAAATATAATCTCCATCAACAATATTATGTTCAAAATTTTTAGAATCAACTCCATTATAAATTAAACGAGTATTAATTTTTGGATTTAATTTTTCTACTATCTTTACTTGATTTATATTAAGTGCAATAAAATATTTGTATATTTTAATTCCTATTTTCAAAACAATATCGAAAGGTAATTTATATTTTTTTAGCATTTCACCTGGTGCAAAAAAAGATCCCCTACCTATTACTGGAATTTTTGTATACAGAGGAGTAAAACATACGGAAAATGGTGCCACAAAATCTTCGATAATAATGTCTGCCTTGAGTCGTAAAGCAATTTTTCCTATCGAAGTTATATATATAAAATTATTTAATTTTGGATACTTAGAACCTAGTCCGATATGTATATATGAAATATTATCAAGTATGTAATTCTTCCAGCCTGGATATTTTGAACAATAAACTTTAACTTCATGTTTTTTTGATAATCTTTTTCCTGTTTCATAAGTGACACGAGCTTGTCCTCCTGCCCAATGTGGGTTTTTCATGTTATCCATGTCGAATATTGCGATTTTTATCTTTGTTGTATTCATATTATTTTTTTCAAAAATCTCTCTGATACCTGTTGCCAGCCAAATTCCTTGGACCATTCGAGTGCTTGTTTTGCAAGCTTAGCACGAGTGCGAGGTTTGGTCAGTACTTTGATGATACATTCCGCGAGCGTGGCACTATCTCCATATGGGAACAGATATCCTGTCACTGTATCTAGGACTGAATCGTGAAGTCCCGGCACATCTGATGCTATCATCGGTGTCCCGCATGCGTTCGCCTCGATACTCGTGATACCCCAGCCCTCCATCATCGATGGGTTGACGCATACCCACGAACTCTGGTAGAGCTCACGTTTGACCTCTTCACTCACCCGCCCTGCAAAAAGTACTGACGTACCGATACTGCGCGCATGCACTTGCTTCTTCAAGTGTGCTTCCTGGTCTCCAGTCCCTGCAATGATGAGCTTGGCGTCTGGTACTGCAGCGACGACGTGTACCCACGCATCGATGAGGACGTCGACGTGTTTGTATTCTTTGAGTCTCCCGACAAACGACACGAGTGGTACGTCGCTCTTTTCCCCTGGGACGAGGGCATCGATGTCCGCTCCCGGATTGATGACCGTGATACTGTCCGGATCGATACCGATAGTCTCCATATCTGTTTTGGTCGATGCTGATGCAGCTATATAGCGCGCATGGCGATAGATACGCGGCATCATCGTCTCTTCCATAAATGACGCGAGTAAGGCGAGAGGACGTGGGAGATGTTTGCGGAAAACGTTTTGGTGGATGTGGTGGACCAAGATGGTGACAGGCTCTTTTGCATACAGCGGTGTAAAAAACGGAATACCATTTTCACAATCAACGATCGTATCAAACTTCCCACGAAATTTAAACAGATAGTAGAGCATCGCCGCGACATAGACAGTATAAAATCCGCCACGTCGTATGATCCGCACCCCTTCGACATACTCATTTGAGGAGTTTTTGCGATCGTTGCCACAAAAGAGTGTCACACTATGACCTGCCTTCACCCAGTCCCGAGCCATGGTCTCGATGTAGAGTTCAGCCCCTCCTGCAAATGCGTGCTTCATACATCGCCAATTGAATATGAGGATGCGCTTTTTACCAGACTTCGGCATAGTTGCAGGTGGGAGTGGGGAGACAATACGTAGCACATCGACGATATTTCTATAAAAGGCAACGAGTTTGCCGTAGAAGAGATGCGCCAAGATGATTAGAGAGGCGTACACGATAATTGAAAGCAGAAGCGCGTGGACGATCTGTGTGATTGAGTCATGCAATCGTGCAATATTGAATATCATAAAAACCGCAGAGATGATAGAGATACCCGAAAAGAGGTATCGCTTGCGCGCGATGTTTGATATGACGAGGTTGTTGGTGATCGCAAGCAAAAACATATTGAGTGCAAAGAGTGGGATGTAGGGAAATATCACCGTGATCTTTGATCCAAAAAAGAGTGGGAGCACATGCGGTCCGACAAGCACGAGCCCCAGACTTGCAAGTAACGTACACCCGATGGTACCAAGCAGTATCCGAGAAAATACTTTTTTTGAATCAGTGCCTTCCCCTTCTGCACGACTAATGAATGGCAATATAAAAATGTTTAACAGGGAACCAAAGAAAAATATCATTTTGCCAACAAGCGAGAGCAAGCTATACGCTCCTGCATCGCTCGCCGTCAGATAGTGCTTTGCAAGAAACACATCGAGGCTCAGAAATATCGTCGTCGCAAATCCGTTGAGAAGCGATGCACTATAAAACGTGAATGAAAACGTTGCAGGTTTTGCTATGAGTGTCTCGCCTTCGATCTCTTTGGGACGCTTCGCTACCATCAGCGCCGAAACCCCAAATGCAACGAGCATCGACAGAGGGAGTGCCAGTGCAACGAGCGTCGACTCCCCTGTTTTGACAAAGCCGACGGCAAGCGCGAGCTTGACGATGACTTCGATGACGACAATGCCAGCAATACTTTTAAACAACAGACTTCCTTGCAAGTATCCTCTGTTGATTCCGCCAAAGAAAGCAGCGATTATTGCCGGAGAAAATGCTGCGACGAGCCAGATGTTGGGGATATGCAAATACGACGCAAGTATGGGTACTATAAACAACCAGAGTGCACCGATGAGAAATATTGGAAACAAAACACGAGCTTTTGTGCGCTTGAAAAATGAGAAACTGGAGAGGAGTCCGTTTTTGCCTGAGAGATACGCGACTTGATGCGTTACTGTCGAACCAGTGGCGTTGATAAACATCCCAAGCAAGTACACGATCGTATTGAGCGCAGTGACGACTCCAAAGTCTTCAAGTGAAAGTTTGTTGCCAAGATAAAAGTTGAATACCAAGTTGAATACATTGGCAAACATCGTCGACATGACGAGGATACCACCACTTGAAAATACTGCTTTTCGGAGTTTGGAAAAAATATACACAGGCGGTTCTTCGGTCGGTTGGATTGTTTCAAACGCTTCAACTTTTGCGGTTGATTCTTTTTGTAAATGCAGTCCATGGACGGTCTTTGACCAATAGTGTGGTTTGACGATGACTTCGTAAAGCGCCTTCCACGACGCAACACTCATACCGAGCCAATAGAGTGGGACCAAAAATGCATATTTGACCAATCCATAATATCCACGCTTCATACTCCCAATCATGTAATAGTAGAGATAGATGAAGTTTCCAAACAAAAGTGAAAAGACACCGATGTAGAGAATGGGGCCTGGGAAGAGCGACTCAATGAACCCGCCAATCTGTGCGCGAAACAAAAAGTAACAAAGGGTCAACAACCACATAAATGGGTTGATAAACATCGAGAGGATCTTGCCACCCACATTGAGATGAAAAATAACTTTGTCTTTGAGACTATTGAGATCAGTGTTGTAGTGCTCTGAGCGCGTATGAACGAAGTACGTCTGAATGTACCCTTTGATCCAGCGACTGCGTTGGTTGTACCAGTTGATGAGGCCCGAGTTTGCTTCTTCGTAGGTCGTCGACTCGAGGATGGCGGTGCGGTAGCCTTGTTTTGCCAACCGCATACCGAGGTCTGCATCTTCGGTGACATTGAATGCATCCCATCCTTTGAGTTCGCGAAGAGCTGAGACCTTGAAGTGGTTGGATGTGCCACCGAGTGGAATAGGTGCGTTCAATGATTGGAGCCCTGGCAGGACGAGGTCAAACCACAGTGAGTACTCGAGCGTAAAGACGCGAGTGAGGATGTTTTGACGGGGATTATAAAAGTTGAGCTTCGCTTGCATGCAGACGACGTGTGGCGGTACTTCTTTGAAACCAAGCACCGCTTTTTTGAGCTGATCGCTCTCGGGCACATCTTCGGCATCGTATATCACCAAGTATTCACCTCTCACCAACGGCAAGCCGTAGTTCATCGCCTTTGGTTTGGTCTTGGGTTTCGAATCTGGCACGACGACTATCTCGTAGTGGGGTGGCAAGTTGTACGCTCTGATTTTTTCGACTGTTTCTTGATCGTTTTCTTCCAAGAGAAACATGATCTGCAACTTTTCTTTGGGATAATCGAGTGCGTCCATGGCCTTGATGAACTGAGGGACGACTTGCCACTCCTTGTAGAGCGGACAAAATATCGTATATATCGGCAGTGCACTCTCTGCAATACCAGTCAGTGCGTCTCGTTGTATAGAAATCTCCGGAGTGCGGGTGAAGCTTCGATAAATAAGGAGTGCGTTGAACAACAGATCAATAAAATACACGATGGTGAGTGTCGAGATCAGTACGACGAGCGTGAGATGCCAGTTGAATACCAGTGCAAGGATAATACCCGTCGCAACAGAGACCAAAAACACCTTTTGCGCATGGACGAGGTTGTAGAGAGCTGTCTGTGTGTGATGAAGATCTGAATGATGGACGTATTCGCGGTCTTTGTAGGTGAAGCCTTTACCCTTTTTTTTCTCAGTTTTTGCATCAAAGTGAGTGATCTGACTATCGATCGTGTGATGGTAGCCATAGACAATCTTTCGCAAAAATATCCGCACAAAATCCCCGAGCACATGCAAGTACGTCGCAAATTTCACCTTTGATCCTGCAGGATTGTTCCATTGGACGGGCACTTCGACGATACTGAGGTCGTGAATTTGCGCGATGACGATAAGCTCGATATCAAATCCAAATCGTATCACTTTTTGTTTACTAAAAATAATATCCGCTGCATGTGCAGAAAAGAGCTTGAATCCTCGCTGTGTGTCATACACCCCCGGAGTAAGTGCAAAGCGAATCAGCTTTTTTGAAAATTTGCGCAGAAACTGGCGATAGCCACTCGTTTGATCGACGACATTTGATTCTTGAAGTGCGATCGACGCAATGACAACGTGGTGACCCTTTTCTATCTGGTCAAAAAAGTCTTCGATTGCATCGATAGTGACTGAGTTGTCTGCATCCATAAACAATCGATACTTGCCAGTTGCCTCGAGCATCCCGAAGCGCACTGCGTATCCCTTGCCCGCATTTTTTGCATACCTTATGACTCGCAAGTGTGGGATACGTTGTGCAAAGTCCGTCACGAGTAGGGCGGTCTCATCTGATGAACCATCATCAACGACAATAATTTCGTATCGATACGACTGCCCTGACAAATAGTCGTGCACACTCACCAGCGTAATGCCAATCCTGTTTGCTTCGTTGTATGCAGGGATAATGATGGAAAGAAATGGTTTCATATTTATTTTGTAAAAACGATATGTTTGTATCCAAAGAAATTGAACAAAAACACAATCAGCGTGCCTATCACAGCGCTTGCATTGGCGACGAGTACTTCGTGCCCTAGAAAGTGTGGTGAGGCGTATCTAAAAATGCCTGATGAAATAAATGTATTCAAAACGAGCGATACAATACTAATGCCGACAAAAGCAAGACGCTTGTGCGCTCCGACGGCACCATCCTTTTGGAAGACAAATCGCTTGTTGAGGAAATAACTGATGGTGACGGCGACGATAAACGATATCCCCTTGATATATATATAGGTATGTGTGAGTGACCGATTTTTGAATATTGCGATCAGCAGGTTGAATACACCAAAATCAACACCAGTGTTGATGAGACCTACCGCTCCAAACTTGCCAAATTGTATGAGGGAATTTTTGGGTATGGTAAATCTCATAGGGAATACTTGCTCTTTATCCAGATCACATGATAGCTCATTCTAGCATATATATAGGGACAAAAACTAGATTTAGAGTACATTTGTGCATATTACCTGATACTCTTGACATAAACGTATCAATATAGTATTTTACTAAAAACATTTCTTTACTAAAAATAAACCAATGAACAAAATCATACATGTTGAACAAGGTGATTTCGACAATTATCAATTGTATATCGATGCTCTCGAACAGAGCATAACGTATCTTTCTGCGCTATTACTTATAAAAGAAGGACACCTGGGTCACCCCGAGATTTATATCCGTGTTAAAAACACCGATGGATTGGTACTCACTCTCCCTCATTGCCGTGACGGTATTGATCGAAACATTACAAAATATCTACCGATTTTTACTATCAACATCTCGATGAGGTCACACAAAGGGACAACAAAGATGTCGCGTGTCATATATACATTTGATATGTGCAACAAAACTGCAAAACGACAAGAAGATGGCATGACATTGATACCTGAACACAGTTCAGGGCAGATTACTGATCAATTGCAAGAACTTTTCCATGCAGTGTGCCAGATGATCGTTGCGCAAAGTTTCCACGACGCACAGATTGCACGTCTGTGGAAAAACGTGGAGCAGATCTATGCGTACAGCTGGAAATAACATACGCTCTGGATACTCTCTGTTGCACAACCAGACGATGTATAGTATTGTGGTGTGAGAATTCCATTGTTGGTTTTTTATTTTTTATTTTAGAACGGCACATGCGTTATGTGCCGTTTTTTTATTGACAAATAATGATTTGTGTGTAGTATGGGGAAAAACGTAACACATGAAAAAAACGATCATTATCAGAAACGGTAAGGTAATGGAGGCAAAGACGAGTATAGTTTGGAAAGGTATTCCGTGGACATCTATTCGTATAAAACGTGAATTTTTGTACCCAGATTTGTTTACTTCCTCTATTGGACTTCCACTTGATCCGTATAGTCCAAACAGGGGTAGTATCGATGTAGTCGTAAAACCACTCGGCGAATTGGCTTCACGGTACAAACAACTGTTTGAACTTGTAGATCCCAAAGAAGAAGATATACGAAATCTCGGTTTTATAGAAGATGCGATTCATGCCGGTCAAACACTTGAAGCGGCTTAAACCAAAAGCATTGAGTAATCACTCAATGCTTTTTTTATGCATAGCGATATATTGACATATTATTATTATATGTTAATATAAACATAAATTATTTTACAACTAAAAAAGGAGGGAAAATGAATGTTTTTTCAAAACTTGTACATATCCCTTTTACATGGGATGTTATACCCGATACAGGGACTGAATTTCAAAATGCTCATGTAATCATCGGACTTTCGTTTGGCATAGGCCCTGACAATACTGCCGGTAAAAGTAATGTCGCACTCGCAAAGGTAGCGCAATCACTATCTTCAAAATTTGCTTTACCCTCTATCCTACAATGGGAAATAGCGAGTTGTATTTCTGGCTTTGATAGAGAAGTCACAATATCAAAACACCAGGATCCTGAAAAATATTTAGACACCTATGAAGTATTGCGGCAAGCATATGCTATCTGTAAAAAAAATGTACCTACCAGAGGAGGTATTACTGCAATTATCGTTGCTCATCCCGATCATGTTTGGCGCGTAGAAATGACTGCAAAAAAATTTGGTTTCAAGACTTTAATCCCAAATACGTACGATGTACCGTATGATCAACACTCAACTCAAGAATGGACTCGTAGTTTTAAAAAGTTCATATTTAGAGAGATTGCTGCCCGTATAATATACCTTCTAAAAGGTTGGATCTAATACTTTACGAAACGCAACCCCGCATACAAGCGGGGTTTTTTATTGCCTTAGTGATTCGCCATATACGCCCGAGTGAGTGGTCCGCAGTATCCTGATGCGGGACTGATGTTACTTGCTTGTTGAAACTCACGCACTGCCGACGTCGTCAGTATGCCGTAGTACCCTGTCGCGCCATACGTACTGAGGATCGTCGCGTACTGACCAGTCTTTTTGTCAATCAGATACTGCTGGAGTACCTTCACATTATCGTTGCGCATCCCCGCGCGCAAATTTTGCGCAATCGATGCATTGCTTGAAACACCACTACTGGATGACGGTACCCCTGGAGCAGTCGTCGTTACTCCAAGCACGACGGGAGTTTCCACAGGAGTTGGGACCGGAGCTTGGGTTGGTACTGGAGGGGGCGGAGTCGGAATCGAAACCGGGAATTGTGTCTGTGGGTTGAGAGCGGTAGCGATCTCTACCGGAAGTGTCGTTGTATGTGACTGCTTGAGAAAATCTCCGTACAACCGCACGATACTCTGTGCCGCAAGCACGCGATCCCCCGAGTGATCGATAATGCGAGCGAGGGCATAGATGCGCTCATCATCCGTAAACTGACTCGTCAGTCGCGGATAGGGGTTGATCGGTCCATCCATCGAAAATATCTGAAAGTGCAGATGCGTCGATGATCCTTCGGCATCTCCCGTGTTGCCCACGTACCCGATGAGATCCCCTGGTGCAAGCTTCGCCCCCACTGTAACCATGGGGCCGACCGCGGTCATATGCGCATAGTAGAACGTCTCGTTTCCTGGATTTGCCGTATAGACTGCAATCCCTCCTGCACCACGCGTATCAATGCGAGTGACGACTGCATCAGTCGGAGACACGACGTACGCTCCTCGTGGAGCAAAGATGTCTTCACCCTGGTGAACACTTCCATTTGAGTAGACGACTCCGTAAGTATCTTTGAAACCTCCTGGCGCAATCCCGATAAGTACCGGGACCTTGAGCGCATCAACTGCATGAGGGTCCAACGTATCAACAGTATGTTGAAATGTCGTCAGTCGCCACCACGGCGTGTCTGTTGCATGGGCGACTATTGCTCCAAGTGAAAGCGCGAGCACGAACGAGTACAACATATATTTGAACATAGAGTATCAGTATAGCAGGATTGCAACACTACGGTGGCGTTGACAACTACCGGTATATTTGTATTATCAAAGAAAAACATACCTCATGCCCTTACAAAATGAAATACCTTATACAAAGATCATTATGATCTGTATTTTTAGTTTTTTGTTGATTCTTGGACTAGTCTTTTGGATCTTTAAAAAGTTGTCCGATAGACTGAAAACAGAGCGCGGTAGTACAAAAGAAGACATCATCGAATATTGGGAACGCCAGTTTAAAAAGCATGGCATTACTCATTATACAAAATTAAAAGATTCTATTTCTGCAACAAGGTACAGCAAGAAAAATGATATCTTAAAAGATATTATCATTTATAGAAATTATTTGGGAAATGCAACTGCGTCCTACTACCAGACTGGAGGAGCAGCCCACAATCAATCCCCCCAAACGGCACTAGAGCGCTACATCAAAGATGATTGAAAAAGATTACATGTATTGTTCCCGCACACGGTGCGGGAATTTTTTATACACATCGAAACCAACGTACTAGCGACTATCTGATGACAGAAAAGTATTCTCAATCCAGACTATGTTTGTATTGCGTGGACTAGTGGACAAAGTGAGAACTGCGATTGGGGACTAACAGGACATATTTATATACCCGATATCAGCAAAATAGCTCACGTGTAATCCATGCTAGTTTGATATTACTTTGCCTAAATTACTTGTTTCTGACTGGTTATGACGATAACAAGAGCCCCGGGCAAGGCTAAAATTGCCTTGGGGCTAAGCTATGCAACAATCCATTTTGTTAGATAAAAAAATGCCCCCGTTTGATGGGGGCATGATTTACGCAGCATTTTCGTAAATTAGCTTCAAATTACTCATTACTTCTTCATCATTTTCACTCATAAAAAATCTTAGATCAGCTTTTCGTAAGGCTCTTTGCATCTGGGTATTGCTATAGCTTTCAGAATTCCTTAAAAACTCAAGCATATGGGTGTATACAGATGAACTTCTAGGAATAAGCGGGCGTAAAATCTTTAGATGAGAAACATAATCATTTCCTCTTTTCTCATCTTCCATTTTATATGCACCCTGAACAAATAATTTTGTTGCCCTACCTCTAGCAAGACCAGAATAGGCCTGGAGCAAAAGAGTAACCGGGAGTCCTGTTAATTGATGTTGTTCATCTAACTTAACATACTCCCTTACCTTGAGACTTTTCCATGCTTTTAGGTACTGAAGGATTCCCCATGCTTTAGAAGTATTATTAACATCTGCAACCAAACGAACTAAGTCGTACAACGTTATCGGTTGTGAACTTTGTTTTTGATACAAAGTAAACCAAATTGGAATTCCAAGGCGTTTCATTGCCTCAAATCTGTGCTGGCCGTCTATGATCCAATAAGTAGGAATACCGTCAACACAATCAGTCAGAATCATGAGCGGATAAGAAAGTATCCCGTTACGCTTCATCGATTCCATAAGTGATCTTACATGCTTAATATCTATATCTCTATTAAATTCAAGAAAACGAAACATCTTGTAATTTGAAGAAGAATAAATATTTGAAGCCTGATCAAATGAATCCCCCGGAGCATAAATCTGATTGTGATGACTTAATTGTTTCATTCTACCCCAGTTTAGATTAAAGGATCCTTCCTGAGCTTTTTTAAGGTCAATACCTTTTAATTTTGCTTTTGAGAGTAAATCAGAGAGGTACTCTTTTTTAAATCGTGGTAACGACTCAATAGAATCGATACCTCTGTCTTGAACAAAGTGAACAATATGACCAACAAGGAGCTGGTTTCTTATACCCCCTTTTATATATTCAAGTCCGGCATCTAGAAATGCCCTTGAAAATTTGTCGAGCTCTAAAAACTCGATAGGATGATACAAGTTGATGTCTGTAGGGATGCCTGTTTTCATTTTTTAAGTTTTGTGCTATAGTACATGTAAATTGAAATTAGTCAATAGTAATCTATTTTCTAACCCATTAAAAATTTTAATATGAGCAAAAACCTTCAATCCTTCGATGACAAGACACTGATTTCAATATTTATAGCAGGAAACCCTGCTGCGTTTGGTACTATTGTCGAACGCCATCAAAGTTATTTGAGTTCAGTAATTTTCCCTATACTAAAAGATTCGATGCTAACTGAGGATATTCTTCAGGAGGCGTTCATAAAAGCAATTACAACTCTTCAGAAAGGTGAATACGACGAACAAAATGTATTCCGGGCTTGGATAACGAGAATCGCACACAATATTGCGATTGACTTTATAAGGAAAAATCGGAGACATCCTACGACGTACCATGCAACAGTTAATGAAGTTGATGGAAGTGGTCATGATTTTTTCACATACGTAGCAGGCAGCGAAATTAGTCCAGAAGATCATATGATTTTAAGTGAAACTGAATATGATATTCAGGAACTAATGGATTCTCTACCAGAAGAACAGCGTGAGGTAATAAATCTTCGGAATTTTCAAAACTTTAGTTTTAAGGAAATTGTCGATTACATTGGCGGAGGAATATCTATCAACACTGCATTGGGGAGACATCGGTATGGACTAATCAATCTTCGTAAAAAAATTGAAGACATCCGAAATGTTGGTCAAAAAGTTATCTAATTATCAGAAGCTGGAAATTATTCCGGCTTCTTTTTATTTACATAAATAGCTAAGCTACTGGTGTAAATTTTATCCAAGAATTCTATACTTTTCCATAATTTAGACATAATGCATTTGAAACAGAAAAAATACCTACCCACAAAGGACGAAAAGAGGCTTTTGACCTCCTTCGTCCCGATTTGCGCGAACGGCGGGACTTGCCCGCGACTAAATTCATTCTGAATTTGTCTGGGCACCACCTCAGTTGTCCTTCGGACATACTTCCGGTGTCCAAGATCCCGATGCACGACATGCAGATGCCGTGCTCCTTATCGCACTAAAATACAAAAATACCCAGGAATAAACCTGGGTATTTTTGATCTAGCACACGCTGGGGGACGAAGTGAGAACTAAAGTGACGCAGTCGTTTTTAAGTTTAGAGAATAAGAATGGTCATACCAAGTTCTTAGTAAATAAAATATCTACTGCGTAATCATCGATACTAGCGATCATTAGTGCAGTTTCTTGAATATACTTGTCTTGTTTCCATTCTTCATTTTGACTTTTATTAATTTTCCTTACGATTACAACTATTAGCCTTAAGAGAATAAGAGTTTGAATATCTCGCATCATGTCTACCACCCCTTTATCATCTAATCCATACCCAGTTAGAAAATGAGCTATGTTTTCTTTGCCAGTGTTCCATGTATAGATTTCCGATAGTTCCGCTTCAGGAGTTTTGTTTCCAGAGGCTGTCTCCCAATCAATTAGATATATTCCTTTTTCACTCAAAATAACATTACTTGGATGTAAGTTACCATGACAAAGACTCGGAGAAAAATCCCAACTTGTAGTCTCTTCTAATCGGTGTCGGATTTTATCAGATACGTCTTTAGAAAAGATATGTCTTTTTATAAAATAATCATCGGCAAAGAGGTCGGAGGTTACTTCTTTGTAATTTACAGCAAATTCTGGAGCAGAGATTTTGTTGATTACACTTGCATACTGACCGAGAGTACTCCAGATTTTAGAAAATTCCTCAGGCTTTTCCATACCTTGAACACCTTCAATAAACTCTTGAAAGGAGTAGGCATATCCATTCATCTCACCCGTTTCAAAAATTTTAGGAGTCAAAATACCACATTTTTCAACTACCTCAGCACACGACTTTTCTTTTTTATAAAGTTCAAAAGCTCCCTCAAAACTGCTTAATCTGAGAATTAAATTCCGATCAGTTAACCCAATTTTAAAAACTAGATTGTTCTTTCCTTTACCTTTGATTTGTTCTATATGTAAAGGTTCACTTCCATATACCTGTACAGCAATCTTTTTAACTAAGTCATTCATGGAAAAAGTATACCAGTTCCCCGCCCAGTACACCCACAGAAAAACACCTATACAACATAGGTGTTTTTCTTTTGCGCGAGCGACCGGACTCGAACCGGCGACCTCTCCCGTGACAGGGGAGCGCTCTAACCAGCTGAGCTACGCCCGCAAATGTATATATGTATCAAATACTTGCTTTTTTCTCTCTAAAAGAAGCTTTCCAAAAGCTTTTCTATTATACATAATTTCGTATATTTTCAAAGAATCATATGTACTGAAACTAAGCCTATAGCAATCCTTTTTTTAGCATGATCGGTAGTATAAAAATTAAAAAAATATATAGTGTCGACGGGTGGAATTGAACCACCGACCTTGGCTTTATGAGTGCCATGCTCTAACCAACTGAGCTACGTCGACAAGTGAGGAGTACTAGAGAGCTCGCTCGCTTTGTCGCCGAACGACGTCGGTGCAAGCGTAGGCTTACGTCGACAAGATCAGCCTAGAGAATATAGCATATTGTCAATCAAATTCAACTTTCCTTGCACAAAATGGTCACATTTTGTATAGTGAACATCTAACTGTATTTCATCGCGGGGTAGAGAAGAGGCATCTCGTAAGGCTCATAACCTTAAGACCCCGGTTCGATTCCGGGCCCCGCAACCATATACCGCGACAACTATGTATTATTCTATCGCGCCAAGATCCCGATAGACGATCTCAAAATATGACAGTACTCGACGAGCTTCGGGCATTGTGAGTGTAAATGCTGCGCCATCGTGAGCGATACGATTGCGGACTTTGTGCGCCTCCCACGCGATTTGTAGACTTGGAAATCGCTCCGTCGTAAGATTTTTTAACTTGTCGCCCATCGTATCTCCCGTGTATCCCTTTGCATCGAGCAACCGATCGAGATAAATATCAGCTTCGATGATGGCAAGACGCCAATCACTGGGACTATCTGAGAGGAGTTTACTGCGGATATTTTCCCATGTCTCATTGTATTCTACGCCTTCATTGATAGCTCCAGGAAACTGAATGCCATCCGTAGATGTCGAAGTACCGTTTTTTGTGGCAGAATTTTTTCCGCTGTTTTTCTCGCTGTTTTTCTCTTTTGCCGCCTTTTTCGCGTCTTCTTGTCTCATTTCGTTGAGTCTGACCAAGCTATACAAAATGATCGTGATCCCTATGATCACCAAGATCGCAGCGATAAACTCAAGGAGTCCGAGAAAGTTGGTAGAAAATACGAGCTGCACTCTGTTCCAGAGCCAAGAGAAGATAAACTCAACATTGAGAAATACAGGTTGTGGAATACTGTTTTGCACTTATCTATTATCGCACAATTTATCGCAATGTTTCTATAGTCTTGCCGATAGCAAAAAGTGTACTTTCACCAAAACGTTCCCCGATAAGCTGAAACCCGATCGGAAGCCCACTTGCATCAACTCCACTCGGCACTGAAAGTGCTGGATGTTGTGCGATATTTGCCGGCACGGTAAACAAGTCCGACAGATACATCGCGACTGGATCACTCGCCTTCTCTCCGATCTTGAAAGCGGTCGTCGGAGTCGTCGGAGTGATAATGGCGTCATAGGTTTTGAGTACTGTTTCGATTTCTGTGCGTATCACGCTTCGCAATGCGACTGCTTTGTTGTAGTAGGCATCGTAGTACCCATGAGAGAGTACATACGTCCCGAGTAGGATGCGCCGACGAGCTTCTTTGCCAAAAAGCGTTCCGCGTGTTTGTTTGTACAATTCACCGATAGATCCTGTCCCGACTCTTGTAGCATATCTGATACCGTCAAACCGAGCGAGGTTTGATGAAGCCTCAGCTGGCATCAAGATATAGTAGACAGCAAGCGAGTCCGCAAAGTGCGCAAGCTCGACTTCTTCTACTGTGTATCCTTCCATTTTTAGTTTTTCTACCATTGATGCAAAGTTTTCTTGTATGTCTTTGTCGCAACCACCGTTTGCAAAGATTCCTTTTGGAATGGCGAGGCGCTTTTTGATCTTCGAAACCTGTCTTTGTTCTACCGACGTACTGTCGAGAGGATCACGCGTAGCGATAGTGTTGTACAGGGTTTCTGCATCAGTAACGGTATGCGCAAATGGCCCGATGCAGTCAAGTGACGACCCGAGCGCCATCAGTCCATGACGACTCACCGAACCATAGGTTGGGAATAATCCAACTGCCCCACAAAACGCAGCTGGCTGTCTGATCGATCCGCCCGTATCACTACCGAGGGTCACTACTGCAAGCTCTGCTGCAATAGCCGCAGCACTTCCTCCCGATGATCCCCCCGAAACACGAGTAGGATCGAGAGGATTTTGCACCACACCGTATGCGGAGTTTTCAGTACTCGAACCCATGGCAAACTCATCCATGTTTGTTCGCCCGATAATGATCGCTCCTGCCACCTTGAGCTGTGATACTGCGGTAGCATCATAACTTGCGACATATCCTTCGAGTATCTTGGATGCCGCACCCGCAGCATGTCCCGCAAACAAAATGTTGTCTTTGATCGCAACGGGAATACCGGTCATCGGTGTCGCCTTCCCTTCTTTCAAGAGACTTTCTGCATGCGCTATCTGTGCATCGATATCGGTAAACACTTCTCTAAAAATATTGAACGTATCTGCCTTTGCTCGAGCGACGTATTCACCCACCACATCTTTAATCATGATTTCACCCGATAGTATTTTTTTGTGTAGTATCTCAATAGTGTCTTTCATATATTACTCAAGCACCTTGGGTACTTTCACATACCCATCCTGATGAAGCGGGGTTGCGTCGACGAGGTCATGTACTGCCCTCAATGGTGCCACGACATCATCTCGAAATACGTTGGTGTCAGTTACAACAGCATTGTTTTTATCTATGGTAATTTTTTGGATTTGATCGACCAGCCCAATAATGCTCTCGAGATCATGAGCGATCGTCAACTGCTCATCTTCAGAGATAGAAAGCCTGGCGAGATCTGCCAGATACTGTACGGTGTCTTTGTTCATCGAAATACTATAGCAAACCTTTCACTATCTTCAAAAACTCGTTTTCGTCGATTATTTTCACCCTAAGTTATTCACACTCCCAGTTGTGAGGTCTTGCCTCACACAATATACTGAAAGAATGGCACAACGAAAAGTATCATTTGCTCACGGTGAGTATTATCATATTTATAACCGAGGAAACAGTAAGCAAAAAATCTTTCGTGACAAAAGCGATTACAATCGATTTATAGATTTGCTGTTCGTCGCAAACGCGTCTAATAGATTCAATCATTTTAATATTCGACGAATGAACGACATATTTTCATGGGATCGCGGAAAGCTTCTAGTCGCTATCGGCGCTTACACGTTGATGCCAAACCATTTTCATCTACTCGTACGGGTTCCTGAACATGGCGACGTCAGCAAGTTTATGCAAAAACTTTCCACTGGGTACTCGATGTACTTTAATGAAAAGTACTCCCGAACCGGTTCTTTATTTGAAGGAAAATTCAAAGCACAGCATGTTGCCGATGACCGCTATTTAAAATATTTATTTTCATATATCCATCTCAATGCGTTAAAACTTCTTGACCCAACATGGCGAGAACATGGGTTTGCCAAGAAAACTAAAGCGGTTGCATTTCTAGATTCGTACCCTTATTCAAGCTATGGAGATTATGCCGGGGAGAAACGCCAACATCAAAAGATTCTCGATCCTGATCAATTTCCAACATACTTTCCCGATCAACAATCTCTTATGAAAGAGTTAATGATTTGGATTACCTATGCAGAATAACAATTCAAGGAATATGTGTGAGGAAGGACCTCACACATAAAGTTTTACTTCAGTATCTTCAAAAACTCGTTTTCGTCGATAACAGGTACGCCGAGTTTCTCTGCTTCATCGTACTTGCTGCCTGGATTGTCCCCCGCGAGTACGTAGGAGGTGTTTTTGGAGACTGAACCGGAAACTTTGCCTCCTGCAGATTGAATCATCTTTTTGGCATCATCGCGCGAGAGTGTCGGGAGTGTACCAGTGAGTACAAATATTTTGTCGGTACATACTCCTGACTTTTTCTTTTCTGCTGCTTTTGGCTTCACATTGTTTATAAAAAGTTTCTCGACGAACCGCTGATTGTCCTTGTTTGCACGAAAGTCCGTAAGTGACTTTGTGACCCCTGGACCGATATTGACGATCGCATCAAACGCGCTCGCATCCGCATTCCAAAACTTCTCAAACGTACCAAAGTGTGTGGCGAGATCGAGGGAAGTTTCGCTTCCCACATTTGAAATGCCGAGGCTCGCGATAAATAGAGCGAGTCTTGGTGTTCGCACAACATCGATCGCACGAATGATGTTTTGTGCGCTTTTTTCTCCAAACCGCTCGAGCCCTGAGAGGTCTGCTTCAGTGAGTGCAAAAATGTCTGCACCATCTGAGATAAGCCCCTCGTCTTGAAGGCGTTCGACAATCTTTGGACCTATTTCATAGATACCGAGCGTTGCGACGAAGTGGACGATGTTTCGAGTCTTTTTTGCTGGACAGTTTTGGTTTACACAAAAGTACGCAACACTCACCTCTTTGTTCACTCCTTCTTTTTGCACGATCGGTGTCTTGCAAACCGGACAGTGTGTAGGCATGACAAACTTTTTTTCTTTGCCGGTGCGCAGATTGGTGATGACTTCTACGACTTCAGGTATGACGTCGCCCGCTTTCTGGATGACGACACTATCTCCGATCCGCACATCGAGTCTCCGTATCTGATCGATATTGTGGAGCGTTGCCTTTGATACGGTAGAACCCGCAACACTCGTCGGTACAAAATGTGCGAGTGGGGTAAGAACCCCCGTACGACCAACGTTGACCGTGATATCGGTGACCACCGTCGTCGCTTGTTCTGCAGCGTACTTGTATGCGATCGCGTAACGGGGCGCCTTGCCTACTATGCCGAGCTTTTCATGGAGCGCACGTTCATCCACCTGGATGACGACTCCATCAGTGCCATACCCATAGTTTTCGCGAATGCGTTCTATTTTTTGAATCGTTCCCTTGACTGCATCAAGATTTTTGGCGATGGCCTCATGTGCTGCGACAACAAACCCAAGCGTTCGTAGTTTTGCATGGATATCACTATGTAGCACTATAGGTTCAGGAGAGATAGCATCCCAAGCAAAAAATTCTAAATTTCGCTCGTACGTCATGCGTGAATCAAGCTGTCGCAAAGAACCCGCTGCCGCATTTCTCGTGTTTGCGAGAAGTGCCTTACCTTCCTTTGCATATCGTTTGTTCAGATCAGCGAGCGTTCTCTTACTCATCACGATCTCACCTCGCACTTCGATGGTGATAGGTTCTGTCAGTTGAAGCGGGATAGTGGATATGGTTCGAACGTTTTCTGTCACGTCTTCCCCTACTGATCCGTCACCTCTCGTTCCTGCTCGGACGAGTACTCCCTTTTCATACAACAACGACACTGCCAGTCCATCGAGTTTGAGTTCGCAAAAATAATGAAACGATGTGTCTCCAAGGAGTTTGGTTATCCGCTTTTCCCACGCCTCTATTTCTTCAAATGAAAATGCGTCGTTGAGTGAGAGCATGCGAGTCCGATGGGTTGTTTTGACAAAGGCATCGAGCGGCTTGCCGCCGACACGATAGATGACAAAGTTAGGGTCGGCGAGCTCCGGATGCTCTCTGTCGAGCGCCTGTAGCTCACGGACAAGTGAGTCATATACTGCATCACTGACCGTCGGTGCGTCGAGCTCATAGTAGGCCTTGGCATGCAAAAGTATCTCTGTACGGAGTTTTTCCATCCTTTTTGTAGCTGCATTCATAGTACTACTTTACCGTATTAGTATTTTACTTCAAGTGTTCGTTCTACTTGACGAGTACTCGCTCCGCAGATGTTATATCCGCCTCCTTCTACTCTCGAGTACGAGGCATTGGTCTTGTCAAACGTGATTGAGAAACACGGAAGCGCTGCTCCTACGTTGAAAGAGTCGTACTGGACATGGTCTTGATAGGTGACAGAAGGGTCTGGGTTTACCCTCATTGATATGGTACCGCAAATAAACGGTGCTCCTGTAGAAGCTCCGAGTGGTACTAGTTTTGGTGAAAGCGTGTCTTCATATAGTCCACACTCGACCGCTGCATCTGCTTGATAAAACGCAATACTCGAGTCTTTGGCGAGGTTTGAAAGGATTGCCTGTTTGAGTGTGATGTTTGAAATACCGATCGCAATCGAAAGAATCAACGTCACCAAAAGCACTGTGTAGAGCATGGCAAACCCTTTTTGAGAAATATTTGTCGGTGAAGTAGTGTTTTTCATTATGGTAAATTCCAGTTAGTAAGGACGATGGACTGAATGGCGTGTTTAGGATGCGTCCCGTTGAGCCAGTCCATCTTTGCAGTCACGACGAGCTGCGGGTCAGTACCGTTTGGATTCAGTTGCTGTATCGTGATAGTACGGACAAACGATGTTTGCACAGAACTTGGATTTCCAAAGGCATTTGAAATAAGACTATCGTCGAAATTGTTGTATCCATAAAATCCGTTGGTGAAATACCGAACATTAAAACAACCTGTTACCGGACACTGTATGATTTTATTTGCGGCAGTAGCGTCATATGGATTGATCACACAGCCAGTAGTATCGCACTTTGCAGCAGTGTATTGCTGGATCCACGTTGTCCACGGAGTCCCTTTTTGGGATGCACTATCGCGAGAGTTCCGAATATACTCCAATGACTCTTGGAGGAGGTTTGCGGCAGTGATGTCGTTTTTGGCATATCTGATAGAGAAATACCCACTCGCCGTCAATGTCAACAGTGCACCAACAGTAAGCGCCAAAATAAATATCGCTACCAGCGTCTCAACAAGCGTAAATCCTGCTTGCGTAGACACTTGGTTATTTTTGTTTTTTTTAAAAAATTTATTCATATATCATGCTGTACATCATTCTGGTGTTCGCTGAGACAAATACGTCTGCACTGCAAATGGTATCGTTTGTCCACCGACAATCGTCGCGACGCCGTCAAACTTAATCATAACATTTGGCTGTATAGTATCATTTGCAAACTGCGCTCCTTCGACAAAAAACGAGAAGTTTTGGATATCAATCTCAGGGGCAGTGATAGGTATCCAACCCTTTGCGGTACCTGATGGAACGTATACATTGTTTACCGGATCAAAGACGAGATCTGTGATCTGTTTTTGTATTTGGCCCTTGTTATTTGACAATTTTATTTTTCGATACTCGATCAGTTGATGCTGCCCGAGCGTGCTGTAGAGAGAAAGACTTGTATTTGATGAACTGGTACCATATTGAGAAATTGGACAATCTCGCTGTGGACTCCCCCTTAATGCACAAGAAATGTCAGTCCCTGTTCGTATCGTTCGACTCATTGACTCGATACCAAAGTTGAGGTTATCCATCACCGTACGCATCGCTTGCACACGACGAGATGCATCGTTGACGGTAAGTAATGAACCAACGAGTGCTAGTACGACAATGATAAATAGTGCAAGCGAAACCATCAACTCAATGAGTGTAAATCCTTTTTGGTCTGTGGGTTGTAAAATTTGATGCTTCATAGTTACTGCACACTGATTTGACCAGTATTAAATATTTGTACGTGACGAATTAGGTTTTTTGCTGATTTTAATTCGAGTGTTGCGGAACCAATCGAACAGTCGAGTATCCCATTTACCTTCATACACAGTACGGCGTCGGGACTCGGTCGACGAAAAGTGGCGTACAGCGTGGCATTGTTTGTTGAGTCATAACACGGCGCAGTACCAGATGGACCAGTACATATCTGAGTAATACGATCGGCACTGTTGATCGTAAATACTTCGACACACTCGCTCCCCGGCATAGGGTTACCACACACCCCATTGTCGTCATACACTCCTGCCCCACTGTTACCTGGAGTTACATTGGTGTCTGCAAAGAGCACAAACTGTGAAGGGCTCGGCACAGTTGGGCCTGCGGCAGCGTTTCCATACGCACTAAAGGCAATACCGAACCCTGGAAACGTTTTGCTCGAGAGATTTGTACTATCGAGTGTACGAACAGAGGTTGCGTATGTTTGGGATTTGCGAACTGAAAGCGCTATTTCTTGGGTCAGGTTGCGCACTGAGACATTGGTAGAAAAATTAGAGTAGTTGAACAACAATACACTCGAAACAACTGCGATGATCGCGACGACGACGAGCATTTCGATCAACGTCACACCCCTTTGCCCGCTCGTAGATCGTTGCAATGCACTTTTAGTGCGCTTGGAAACATCCAAGCTTTGCAAAGAGTCACTACTGGGTTCTATGTGTAAGTTTTTTATAGCCATATTGGAAACAATGTACTCAGTGTAACACCCCAGAGCCCCACAATACAGAGTGCAATGATTAAAAAAGGTCCAAATGGCACCTCGCTCTTCATTTTGTACTTGCGGGATAAGGCCAACAAGAACAATCCAACAATGCCCCCGATCCAAAACGAAAGGACGAACACGGCAAACCCGGCACTTAGTCCGACAAGCCATCCTATACCAAGTGCGAGTTTAACGTCTCCAAATCCCATCGCCCTTCCTTTTGAAAAAAACCATATGAGAAAAAATGGTAGTGCAACAAATACTCCACCGACAAGTGCGGCAGCAAATGAGTACGTCGGTACTGTGAGCGCTCGATATAACACCGACGCGAGCGCAATGAGTATGAATGGATACACGATCATATCTGGGATGATCTGATGGCGCAAATCATACACGGCGATGATCAAGAGGAGCGCTCCAACGACGAGGGCAAATACAAAGCTCAGCCACGAAAGCGCAGTAAACCCTCCTCCGATAACGAGCCGCGAATACGCCAGTACAAAGTATATCCCCGTAAGTAACTCAACAAGTGGATATTGAAAAGAGATTGATTGTTTGCACGTGTGACATTTGCCGCCAAGTCCCAGAAAAGAAAAAACTGGAACGAGCTCATACCAATGCAGTGTCCGAGCACACGTCGCACATGCAGACCTGCCCACTACTACCGATCGCCCCGTGTTGAGTCGCAATATCACGACATTCAAAAAGCTCCCTATCAACAACCCAAACGCAAATATGATGAGCGGTAGCAAAACCATATATATATTGTATCACGCATCAACTCCATACAAAACTAAAAAACACCCAAGTTGTGGGTGTTTTTTAGATCTTCTCGTTAATGCTATGAACAGCTTGTGTCCGTACCAGGATTTGAAGGATTTACGAGACCTGGGGCCGTATTCACTTGAGACGCACCGCTACTGTCAACACAGAAATAGTCACCAACAGTAGATTTGAGTGGTATCTCTGCAGCCCATGCGCTGTTGCCAGAGCCATCGTCTGCAATATCATTACATACAGCAACACCTGCTGCACTATCTAATGTATCTATATCTACAGTTGCAATTCCAGCTGATGTTGCAGCTGCGGTGACAAGTTTGTTTATACCCGTTGTCGTGTCAGCACACACTCCATCAAATGTAGTTGGGTTTTGTTCATCATAAAACAATTGTGCCTGCGCTCGAGCATTTGCAAGCTGTGATTTGATCGCTGCATCAGCTCCTTTGTTTCGAGCAGTGTTGAGAGACGCGAGCACCACTGATGCGAGTATTCCGATAATCGCGATGACCACCAACAATTCGATGAGGGTGAAACCGCCTTGTAATTTCTTTTTCATACGT
>JBBSBF010000005.1:0-34724 GCA_038251535.1 Minisyncoccia bacterium | reverse complement strand
TATTTCTATGGCTACCATCGGCACTCCCGCACAACAATTTGTCCCCGTCAAAGAAGTCCGCGACGGTATCGTTGTGATGAAAGACGGATCGTTGTGTATGGTTGTGCTCGTCTCTTCGATCAACCTTTCTCTCAAATCATATGACGAACAGCGTGCAACACTCTCCCAATTTCAAAATTTCCTCAACACCCTTGATTTTCCAATCCAAATCGTTATCCAGTCGAGGAGGTACGATATCCGACCATATATCCTCACGCTTCAAAACCGCCTCAAAGAACAGGTAGAGCCGCTACTCCAAGTACAAACGAGAGAGTACATCCAGTTCATCCAGGGGTTTACCGATCAGGTCAACATCATGCGCAAGTCATTCTTTGTCGTGATCCCGTATATTCCACCTATTTTAAACCAACAAAAGGGTCTTGCAAAAATCCTTTCAACATTTAGCAAAAAAGACGTATCTACCCAAAGTGTCACCGACTTTGAAGAAGAACGCACACAACTCGAGGAGCGAGTAAGTGTCGTCGAACAAGGACTTTCACGTGTAGGACTTCGTGTGGCACAGCTCGGCACCGAAGAAGTGATCGAATTATTATACAAAACGTTCAATCCGGGGGATAGCACTACTTCTGCTTCGCAGAAATCAAGCTAAATACCGTTTAACTGCTATACTATTGTTATGTCACTCTTTGGATCTAAAGATAAAAAAGATAAATCCCTCCCAATACTCCCATCCGAAGTCTACGAATGGGCAACTATGGAACTCGCTGACAAAATAGCACCGTCAGCAATAGAAATCACCCCAAAATCCATGCGTATCGGCGACAAAACCGTTCGGACGTTTTTTGTTATTTCATACCCACGATACCTTACCGACAACTGGTTCACCCCGATCATCAACCTCGACAAGATATTTGACGTCGCTATCTATATCAACCCTATAGAAACATCAGAGTTGTTGAAACATTTTCAAAAAAAGATCGCCGAGGTAGAAAGTCAGATCATCGTTCGACAACAAAAAGGTGTTGTTCGAGATCCAATGCTCGATACTGCCTACCAAGATCTCGAGGAACTACGCGACAGCCTCACCCAAGCTCAGGAAAAGATGTTTAATATCGGATTTTATATCAGTATCTACGCCGATAACGAAAACGATCTCTTTCGAACTGAAAGTGAAATCAAGAGCATGCTTGAGAGCAAGATGATTTACATCAAACCATCGCTTTTTCAAGAAGAAGACGGTTTTAAAACAGTCACCCCGCTCGGCACCGACAAACTCAATATTGTTCAGAAACTAAACTCAGAACCAATATCGAGCATGTTTCCATTTGTATCGTTTGACCTCACGAGCGAAGAGGGGATCCTGTACGGCGTCAACCGCCACAACTCTTCATTGGTCATTTTTGATCGATTTAGTCTCGAAAACTATAACTCTATTATCTTTGCCAAATCTGGTGCCGGAAAAAGCTACGCGACCAAACTTGAGATCATCCGCACACTTATGTTTGATACTGACGTCATCGTTATCGACCCAGAACGTGAGTATGAATACTTGGCTGAGGCAATCGGTGGACGATATTTCAACATCTCCCTCTCTTCTGACAACCACATCAACCCATTTGATCTTCCTATTGCGCGCGTCGATGAATCACCCGCAGATGTGCTTCGTTCAAACATCATCAACCTCGTCGGTCTCTTTCGTATCATGCTTGGTGGACTAAGCCCCGAAGAAGACTCGATCATCGACCGTGCTATCACTGAAACGTACAGTCTCAAAGACATCACCGCAGATAGTGATTTTTCAGCCATCGAACCGCCACTACTCTCTGACTTTGAGCCTGTGCTTTCTGGTATGGAAGGGACTGAAAGCATTTTGCAGCGATTGACCAAGTACACTCATGGGTCATGGGCTACCTTTATCAACCAGCCGACCAATGTCGACATCAACAAAAAATTTGTTGTTTTTTCAGTGCGAGATATGGAGGACGACCTCAAACCAGCGGCGATGTACATCGTGACGCATTTCATCTGGAATGCTGTCAGAAAGGAGCTCAAAAAAAGACTTCTCGTTGTTGATGAGGCGTGGTGGATGATGAAATCAGAAGACACTGCTTCGTTTCTGTATTCGATCGCCAAACGTGGCCGTAAGTACTATCTCGGACTTTGTACCATCACCCAAGACGTTGGCGACTTTATGAAAAGTCCGTACGGAATCCCAATTGTTACCAACTCTTCGATTCAAATCCTTTTAAAACAATCTCCGTCGACGATCGATGTCTTGCAAACTACCTTTAACCTAACCGATGAAGAAAAGTATCTATTGCTCGAAAGTGGCGTAGGGGAAGGGATATTTTTTGCCGGACTTAAACATGTCGCAATCAAAATCATCGCGTCATACACCGAAGACCAGATCATTACCTCTGATCCTTCTCAAATTATTTCAATTCGTGCAGCCAAAAAAGAATTTAGTGAACAAAATCCTCAATAGGGGTGGTATACTAGTCTGTATATGAGACGTTTTTTTCTCTTAGCATTACTCGCAATGAGCGTCTGCCTGCTCGGGACACCGCTCTTTGCCCAAGAAATTCCAGCCGATATATCAATCGACACGATACCGCTAAACCCAACCCCAGGACAAACAGTGTTACTTCGTGCGGGCAGTTTCGGTGTTGACCTCACACAGGCAACACTAACGTGGACCTACAACGGACGGACTGTTTCAAACGGTGTTGGGAATACGAGCGTATCAGTCGTTGCTCCTGCCGCAGGGAGTAGTAGTACGGTAACGGTACAAGTCACTGGTATTGGATTGCAGTCTGGTACTGCGAGCATCGTGCTTCACCCTGCAAGTCTCGACCTGCTCTGGGAGGCAGTTGATGCCTATGCGCCACCTTTTTACAAAGGTAAGGCCCTGGCACCAGTAGGAGGGATCGTTCATGTAAGTGCGATCCCTGCAGCAAGCGCTCCGAAAGGTATTAGTTTTGCTTGGTCGCGCAACGGCTCAGCACTCCCTGACGCATCTGGTTATGGAAAATCTAGTATTTATTTTAAACAAAGTGCACTAAACGCAACAGAGTCCGTTAGTGTTACTGCGAGCGCGGGTTCGTATGGCGGAACTGGAGACATACACCTCAGTCCTACTGATCCTATGGTGATCACCTATCAAAACAAAGAGGGGTATATCGATTATGCCAATGGGTACGCCAACAGCTTCACTCTCAACAACCCTGGAGTGGTGCTGCACTTTGAACCGTATTATTTTTCTATTCCTCGCGATATTCAAAGTGATCTACAGATTGATACGACTATCGATGGCGCAGCCGTTTCTCCAACACGCAAAAACGAGATCGGCATCTCACATCCCGCACAATCAGGAAAAAGCACTATCCAATTGGCGTTATCTACTGTAGCCTATAGTCTCCAAAGCCTTCAGAAAACTTTTATGCTCTTGTTTAATTAGACGAAATTTTATCGTAATATAGTACAATATAACCATGCGAAAGTTACTCATCCTCTGTATTGGATTATTACTACTCACCACGAGTCAAGCTCACGCTACGAGCTACCCATTCAGTGCCACTATCACCGACACCGCACTCACTGCGACGATGACTGGTGTCCCAGAAAATAGTGACCAATACCGTCTGGAAATACTGACTGCTCCATTTGCAGCACTCGCACTACAGAACAAACAAAATACTGTATCTATTGGAGACACTGCTACGTTGGTCAAAAAAAGTCTGGGAGGGACTGTCTCATGGAGCCTCAGCGGGCTCAACCCCAACAACACGTACTATCTCAGAGCTTCCAAAATTGATGGTATAGCAAAAGGAATCGACGAGCCGGTAACAGATGTGTTGGTATTTAAAAGCGGTGAGCTTGTTGATATAACGCTCACGTGGCCACTTGTACCACAAGAAACCTCTATTGATAACATTTTTGTATTTAAGGGACAGCTCGACATGACCAAGAATGCACTGATCAATCCTGATAGTAATGCATACAAAGCAGTACTGTATATTTCTAGTAGCGATTTTTCATCAAATACCGATACGAATGCAAATGGCGCGGCGTTGATCCCATCGATAAAAAATACCAAAGATACTTCATCAATCGGAATCAACCCTGATGGAACGTATTATTTCGTCACGGGAACATTATCTCCGAGTACCGTGTATCATTTCAAGCAGGTGGTAACAGTGGGAAACAAAACACATGTTGATACCACCACTTACAGCACGAGAGGTGGGTTTGTTGTCGACACTGCTGCTTCTCAACAGGCACAAATTGATTCGAAAACATATCGACTCCTTGCCCCATGGCCAGGACTTTCTGTACTCATGGATCCTGAACTCTGTGCACAGCAAAAAGCGTCTGGCGCAGTGGGTCCAAACGCAGTCTGTGATGTCAACGGATTTTTAAACTTTGCTTTCAAAACCTTGATCGGACTGACCGCCGTTGTGTTGGTATTGCGACTCATGTTTGAAGGATACCAGTATATGGTCACCGACGTGCCGTTTCTCAAAGCAAATGCAAAGAGTGGGTTTATGAGCGCACTCCTCGGATTACTCTTGGCACTATCGTCCTACGTTATTCTCAACACGATAAACCCGAAACTGGTGGATAATAGAATCAATATTGATAATGTGAATGTTGGGGTGGATGGAGACACAAATTCCCCAACTACTTTTGTAACTAATGGGAAAATTCCAAATGGTGTCCAATGTTCAAAAAGTGGAAAAAGCTCAAGTATTGCCTTAATTGCTCAAAGTTGGGTAGGAAAAGTCACATACACATATGGAGGTAAAGATCCTTCTGTTCAAACTGACGGTACTTCACACCTCGACTGCTCGGCATATGTAAACACAGTACTAAACTGTGCTGGGTATACAACTCCTTCTGATTATACAAACAGTGGAACATCTGATATATTTAGTAATACTAAGGCTGAAAAAATAAATTCTGTAACAGATACGACAATAAATGGAGTAGTTTTAAAGCCAGGGGACTTAGTTGGATGGAAGCCGGGTGATCATGGAGATAGATATGGTCATATTCTTATTTATATTGGTAACGGACAAGTGATGGATTCCCACGGCGGAAATGGTCATCCTGTTGGTAAAGCAATTGGGATTACCCCAATTACACAATTGGTTGATAAAATTGCATACATACGAAGAATTTAAACTTAGTTATAGTACAATACATACATGCGAAAAGTTCTCATTGTTATATCTAGTCTTATCGTCATCAGTGGATTGGCTTGGTATTGGTACAACAAAACACACCAGCCACAACCAGGAGTTCCGACGATAACTGATTTTAGTGCATTTTTCCCATTGGGTTATAGTACTGACCCAACAATCCCTATTGATGGAGTACTCCCTACAACCCCACCTCCTACATCTTCTGGTAACGGTGTTACATCACAGTTCACACAACTGAGCCCTCACCCTGTTGCAGGATTTGCTGCGTATACAAAACTAGTCAGTATCATTACCCCCGCAGACCCAAACATTCCTAAATCAAAACCTACCGTACAGACCGTCACCAAACATTTTTTACACTATGTTGCTCGGAGCACTGGGTATGTGTATGAAATAGAAGATGGGGGGATACCACTCCAAGTCAGTAACGTATACATTCCCAATGTGTACGAGGCATACTTTGCAGATACCTTCAACACTGCGATACTTCGTTTCTTGCGAACTGATCAGCGAACAATCGCGACCTATACCGTACCAGTGCCTCCACTCAACACCGATGGTACAAGAACACAAAAACAAGGAGTGTACTTTACTGACAATATCTCTACTCTGGCCATTTCTCCCGACGGTGCGTCAGTGGCACAGGTCATAGGAGATAGCACAGGAGCCGTTATACGCTCGACTACGGCGAGTAATACCAAAAGTACAGACGTAATCAAAACCCCCTTTACTGAATGGCTGATTTCATGGCCAACACAAAAAAGTTTATATGTACAAACCAAGCCGAGTGCACAAGTACCTGGATACCTCTATAAAGTTGATACGACCGAAAAGAAGTTGCGTCGAGTACTCGGAGATATCAATGGTCTAACGACATCAGTAAGTCCAAGTGGTACCTACGTGTTGTACTCACAACAGAGTCCTGGTGGTTTTGTTACACGCCTATTAAACACTAAAACAAGTGTGGTTCAAACATTAAATCTTGCAATCCTTCCTGAGAAATGTACGTGGCTCAAAACTGAAGATTTGATCTGTGCGGGCAACACCACGGTGTCAAAAGCTCTGTATCCTGATGATTGGTACAAAGGCACGGTTACTTTTTCTGATCAACTCTATCGTATCTATACGAGCACTACTCTTTACGATACGTTGTATAACAACAGCAAAAGATCGTTTGATATGACAAACCTTGCTGTAGATGAATCTCTCAACGCATTGTATTTTATCGATAAACCAACTGGACTACTTTGGAAGATGTCTTACTAAGCTTTCCCGGCAGCGATTTTTTTACGGAAATAGAGTTCTTGAAATATAGAAAATAGATTTGCGACTACCCAGTACAGTGCAACTGCAGAAGCGAGTCGGGACGCGATAACGATAATAATAACTGGTAACACATATCTCGTCTGAACGGACATACTTTTGGCGAATTGATTTTGAAATCCTTTTTGGTCTCCAGTAGAGGTGGTTGGTTTTGGGGCGAGGAATGCCTGAACTCCTTGGGTAACACCTGCGAGAATGGCAAGAGGGAGGTACGGCTTGGTGATATCAATCAATCCCAACAACGTCTTTTGTAGACCATCAGTATTTAAAAATGAATAGAGATGTTGTGGTTGGTCTACTCCGTGAATAAAAGTGAAATAGAGCGCAAAAAGAATCGGCAATTGAATGATCAAATACAAACACCCAGAAAAAGGGTTTATTTTTTCGCTCTTATAGAGTGCAAAGGTTTCTTTTGCTTCATCTTCTTTTGATAATCCTTGCGCCTTGATAGCGGCAATCTTTGGTTCAAGAATGCGCATTTTATACTGACCCACAATACTTTTTTTAGAAAGTGGCATCAATATAAATCGAATGACGATAGTGAGTATAATAACCGCGAGTCCAACATCTTTAAAGGCCACATGTTGCGCGATAAATATAAGCGCGTTATAGATCGGATTATATATTACTGTATTCCATAGCCCCTGCATGATCTTGTATTGTACTTATAATACCAAAAATGGCAATTTTATCTTATGGATTATCAACTCCTGGTTCATTTCCTGGATGACAACGACCAATGCGATTGGATGTTTTTCTAAAAGCAGTGAGAAATGAGTATTTTTTGAAACATTCAACCCCATACTCTGAACAAGTGGGGTAAAATATACAGCTTGGTTTGGGATAAAAGGGGAAAAATCGCAGTATTCCAACACTTGGAGAGAGTACGGCTCGATACACCCACATACATGCTATTGCTATACTATTTGGGATTTTTCTGAGTTTTTTTGAGTAATTCATAAAAAAGTGACTGTACTTCAGTATAACTGAGAGTAAAGCTTAGTTTTGAGGTATATAAAACACCACAGATATTAATAGGGGAAGTATGAAAGAGTGTATATACCCTTCGGCGAAGTTTATTGCGCACTACTGCCTTTTTTTCGTGCTTACTACTGGTGACGATAGATATTGCCTTTTGGGCTGAAGGTAGGTATTTAAGCGTCCCCAATTTGTTATAAACGACCAAAATATCCTTATTTTCAAGGATATTTGTAAATTCACGACGAGAGAGTCGCTTGGCTGCTGCGGTCATGGCCTTAGACGCTTATTTTTGCTCTCCCTTTGTGGCGGCGTGCTTTGAGCACCTTACGACCACCAACACTAGCGCTCCGGACGAGAAATCCGTGGCTTTTTGCTCGTTTTCTTTTATTTGGCTGATATGTTTGAGACATAAAGTAAGACCACTATACACAAATCAAATCAACTAATCAAGGTTTATTTTATATAGTAGAATTAACACTATACACAGGTTATACACATAATTACTAAAATATGATCTATGCTGTATGATAGATGGATGGAGGCAAACATGACACAACTATGGGAAACTTGCCTACAAGAAATAGAGCCGCAGGTAACAAATGCAAACTTTACCACCTGGTTTAAAAACACGTCTTGTGTAAAGGAAGAGGATGGTATTATTTATATCGCCGTACCAAACGAATTCGTCAAAGAATGGATGGTGACTAAATACCAAAAGCTTATTTTAAAAACTATTGTAACGCAGCTTGATTATATACGAGGGATTGAATTTATTATTCGATCAGTTTCTCAACCTATTTCCCAACCAAAACACACCCTTGAAAATCATAAAACAGAACTACCCCTCCAAAATACCTATATAAATAGGGATGACAACCTCAATCCACGCTATACCTTTGATAGTTTTATCGTTGGACCTTTCAATGAGTTGGCGTATGCTGCAGCTCAAGCAGTCATTAAACACCCTCAAAACGCGTATAATCCACTTTTTTTCTATAGTGCGAGTGGTCTTGGTAAAACACACCTTATCCAAGCAGTAGGGAATAAGTTGAAAGAGTTGTTTCCCGAAAAAAAAGTTTTATATACAAGTGCAGAAAAATTTGGTCATGAGTATGTAAGCTCAGTCCAAAATAATAAACCAATTGCGTTTCGTGAAAAATACCGAAAATACGATGTATTGATTATCGATGATATTCAATTTGTTTCTGGAAAGGAAGGAACTCAAACTGAGCTTTTTCACTTATTCAATACACTATATGAACAAAATAAAAATATTATCTTCTCTTCTGATAAACACCCAAACCATATTATTGGACTCGAAGATCGCCTCAAAACTCGATTTAATGCTGGTATGACGATCGATATTCAAGAACCCGATCTTGAGAGTCGTCTCGCGATTGTTCGTGAAAAAAGTAGTTATTTCCAGTTTGTTTTAGATGAAGAAGTACTCCTCTATGTCGCCTCAGTGGTCACGAGTAGTATCCGAGAGCTTGAAGGGGTACTCAATATCATTTCCATGCACGCAGAAGTAAAACATAAGAGTATTTCACTCTCAGAAGTTAAGCTTTTGATTAAAAATAGTGTAAAACCTAAAAAAATAATATCTATCGATACCGTCGTCAAGAGGGTATCTGAGTATTACAACCTCGATGAGCGGGTGATCTATGAAAAAACCAGAAGAAAGGAGATAGTTCACGCCCGCCAGATTATTATGTTTATGTTGCGTGAAGATTTTAATGAATCGTATCCATCAATAGGTGCAAAACTTGGTGGAAAAGATCACACGACCGTTATTCACTCATATGAAAAAATTAAAAATGAGTTAATTAGTAACCCACAACTAATGAAACAGTTAGAAGATATCCGTATCATGTTTAAATAACGTGGATAACGTAAGGAAAAAATATGTACAACAATAGTAAAACAAAATGGTGTAAAAAAGTTTTATGGAGTTATCCCATCTATTTTCTTTTACACAAAAACAAAATAGGTATACAGACGTGAATATAATAAAGTTATTCACTATTAACATCCTATATTAACCTTATTTAATTTATATGAAAGTACACTGCTCAGTAGAAAAATTAAAAAACGCCGTCGCTCTTGCTGATCGTATGACTGGTAAAAATCTTACATTACCAATACTCAATGCGATCCTTATAACTGCCGAACATAACAGTATTTCTATCCGTGCGACCAATCTAGCCGTAGGTATAGAGTTTACAATACCGGCAGTAGTTGAAGTAGAAGGTGTCGTGGTAGTAAAGGGCGATATCGTAACAAACGTATGTTCAAACCTACAAGATAAATCTGATATAACCCTAGAGTTGGAACATGATAACCTCAAATTAATTTCAAAAAAAACCACCACGGTAATCAAATCTCTCCCTCCTGAAGATTTCCCAAAACTCCCTATAGTAGAAGGAGAAGAGTTTGAAATAAAAAGCCAAATACTACAAGAATCTATTCGTTCAGTGTATTTTGCCGCAGCGACAACTGAAATAAAACCAGAAATTTCGAGTATATATCTTTATAGTGATCAAGGACTACTGACATTTGTTGCAACAGACTCATTTCGACTAGCAGAAAAGAAAGTAAAAATAAAAAATATTCCTGATATTTCAAAAATATTGATCCCGTATAAAAACATAACTGATGTACTGCGCGTACTTGAAACATGTGTTGGGGAAGTAAAAATTTCTTATACAAGAAATCAAATGTCGATTACTGGGCCACATGTTTATTTTACCTCTCGGCTTATAGATGGAGGATTTCCACCATACCACCTCATTATCCCCAAAGAAGAAGAAACAAAAGTTGTAGTAATGAAACAAGAATTGTTACAAATATTAAAGTTATCAACTATATTTGCTGATAAATTTTTTCAAGTCGTCTGTACAGTGAGTCCGAGTCAAAAACAACTCACTATTTCCTCAAAAAACAGCGATGTTGGTTCCTCGATATCGACTATAGACTCAGTGATAGAGGGGAATGATATAGAGGTTGTGTGTAATCTCAAATACCTCCTTGATGTCCTCCAGTCCATGACTGGAGATAGTGTATCAATATCATTCACGATAGCGACAAAGCCGATCGTTATACGAGACGTGCACGATCAGCAATTTCTATACCTTTTAATGCCAACCAATCGGTAATAAAAGCATATGTCATTTTTTAACTCAATCCTCAGAGACTTACAACAAAAAATAAATTCACAACAAGATTATAAAGGTGACATCATTACTGTTATAAAAAATATAACCAATGTTACGCTACATGTAGATGAAATTATTTCTTTTAAACAAACTGTCCTCACACTTAAAACAGCGCCAACTATTAAAATGGCAATTATTTTAAAAAAGCAAAAAATAATAACTGCGCTTCAAGAAAAAAATATAACCGTTACAAATATTATTTAATAATAAAAGTGGTTTCGGTGCTATTTTTAGAATAAATATTATTTGTTCCTACTGCTTTGATGGTGTAGGTACCTGGTTTAAATCCATACTGTGACGGAGTAAAAATAAATCGAAATGGTGCAGAAAGGTTGGTCAGGAAATTATTGTTGATAAATAAATCAACTGAAGTAAGCGGGTACTGCCCTTCGGTAGATATAGAAATAGTAGCAGTCCCATCTGAATTAATCTCAGAAGGTAATCCTGAAAGCGTAATAACTGGTTTATTATCAGTCGAATGAAGGGTGTCGTATCCACCAGGAATATCGTTTACTGTAGTAACTGGATATCGAGATTGGTTGTTAAACCACCACGACTGCACGGCAGGGTTCCATAGGTGAAATTCAGGATCACTTGCAGGGTTTGTCGGGATAGGTCCTCGAGGGTCTTTTTTATTGACCCAATACAATATACTTTCTACATCAGTAATTATTTTCTCAACTCGAGATTCTGGAGGAGTTTCATCAGTTGCACGCAGTCCAGTAACCTTATCAATATCAACAACAGTATTGCCTGCCCATATTCCACGTAGTATTGGCTTTAGAGTACTTTGGTCTGGGTCTGGAATAGGTTTTTCGAACGCCGGTGCCGGTTTGTCTTTTAGTACGTCTTCCATAAATGCCTTCCAAATAGGTCCAGAGACCGCAGATCCTCCACTATGCATCGCAGCGTTGTTATTGTTCCCTGACCATACCCCAACAGCAAGGGTTGGGGTGTAGCCCAATATCCACGCATCACGATCATTGTTCGTCGTACCTGTTTTAACCGCAACGTTTGGGATAGTGATAGAACTACCAAAAGTAGGGGTACGTGCGACTGGATCACTCAACACATCATTGAGTGTGAGGACAACATTTTTATCCATAACCTGACTCGTGTCTGGGGTATATTGTTCGATGACTTTTCCATCATGGTCTTTGATTTCTAAAATACCAACGGTTGGATTTCGAAGTCCACTGTTGGCAAACACTCCATATGCACTCGTCATATCAAGGAGAGTGACTTCTCCACCTCCGAGCACCAACGAAAGACCAAACTCACTTCTGTTTTGAAGGGTAGTGATACCAAGCGCGTGAGCGTTCGCGATGACTTGATCAATACCAGTAAGGTAGAGCAGTTTAACTGCTGGTATATTTCTCGACTCAGCAATGGCGCTACGGAGTGATATGGGACCTTTAAATTTGTTGTCGAAGTTTGACGGGTGATAGCAATCTTTATCAGTAAATCCAGGGAGAGGTTGGAGAGCGGCAGTACAGTTTGTTGAAAATTCAGTCGGTACATCAAAAAGTATTGTTTCAGGGGTGTATCCTTCTGCAAATGCCGTTGAATATACAAACGGTTTGAATGACGACCCCGGTTGACGCTCAGCGGTCGCAATGTTGTATGCGCCATCAATATCTTTGTTGAAGTAATCTTTTGAACCAACCATTGAAAGTATTTGTCCGGTTGTTGGATCGATAGCAACAAGCGCTTCGTTTGATGCATTAAACTTTTTTAGATTGGAGTCAGCAAATTGCGCTATCGCCGCCTCAGCCTTTTTTTGCATATCAAAATCAAGGGTTGTTTTTATCGTATATCCACCGCTTTCCATCACATCTTTTCCGTATTTTTGTTCAAGGTAATCAAGTATATAAAAGGTGAAATGAGGAGCTTTTATACTGTTTGAAGCAGAAACATTAAAGGCAACTTTTTCGTTTAGTGCAGACTGGTATTGATCATCAGTGATATATCCATACTGCTTCATCTTTGACAGTACAAGGTTTTTTCGTTCATTGAGTTTATCTTTATGCTGACCAAATGGTGAGTAGTAACTCGGTGCTGGTATCATTGCGGCGAGGTAGGCTGACTGTGCAATAGTGAGGTCTTTTGCAGAGATATTATAAAACGCCTTTGATGCCTCTTCTACTCCATAAATAGTACTCCCAAACGGTGCATCGTTTAAGTATATCTGCAGGATTTGTTCTTTGGTAAACTGACGCTCTAGTTTCAATGCCAACACCCACTCTTTAAATTTACGAACAACTGTTTTGTCGGTATTTAAAAGAGTATTTTTTATGATCTGTTGGGTAAGAGTAGAACCACCTTGAGAAAAGCTTCCCTTGGTAAGGTTTACAAATATTGCGCGCAAGATTGAAGTTGGACGAATACCGCTGTGAGTATAAAAATGAGCATCCTCGATAGAGATAACAGCATGTTTGATATTATCTCCCATAGCTTCGGAGGAAATCTCTGAACGACGTACTCCTTGGTTGATATCATAGAGAACTACTTCACCAGTACGGTCAGTGATTTTTGATGAGTTGGAGATTTTGCGCGCTTGAAACGTCGAGATATCAGGGAGTTTGATAGTGCTCGCCCATATAAGTCCAGCACCAAAGCCAATGAAAAATAATGCGAATAACACAAAAACAACCTTTTTCCACACGCGTACACGGTGCGGTTTGTTCTTTCCATACTTCTTTTGTTTCATTGGAGGCATAGTAGATATCATAGCACTATTTGCTTGTGGTGAGCGGAGTCGAAGTATAGAATACGAAGTATTTCATGAGCTTTTTGCGAAGCATTTCAGCCTTTTTGTGATTGCGCTCGATGACGACTTTTGAGCGCTTCAGGTGCGAGAGAATCGCCGAGAGCTGTGCTGACACGCCGTCATTCCATACCATATTGTTTTTATACAAAAGATCGATCGCATTTGCCGTGTTCATATCGAGAATCGTATCCAAGATATAGTCTCCAATCACGGTCGTAAAGTAGTTTTTGTTAAAAGATGGTTTTGTTTCATATGTGAGTTCAAATCCAAAGTCTCGAATGTATTTGGTGGTGTCTCGATCAAGATCAGTATTACTGCCGACGACGAGGTAGGTAGCACGATGGTTATCCTTAATCCATTTGTACATAAAGTTTTCGACTTCAAAGCGAAACAGCGACCAAAACTCGTGTGCATTATAAAAAACAATAGGTTCTTCTGGGTGTTTCTTAGCAACAATGAAGAAGTAGTGCATCCATAGTGCGTCGAGAGAGGGGATAGTCTTGAAGTGGTACACCATACTTTCTCCTTCTTCGAGGCTTAAAAATGAATCAACTGACTGTGTGCTATACGAAGTATCGACAGAGGCGATAAAGTCATGGAGGCGATTGACCCAAACGTTGTTGAGGATAAGGAGCTGCTTGTTTTTGACGACCACTTCAGTCTGTACGAGCTCCCGAAGAGCCTTATAAAAGCCTTGTTTGGTAACCTTTTGCTTTTCCGAGACAGCTTTTTGGAGGTCAGTAGAGTCAGTCGCTCCTGCGGCGAGGAGGGAAATGATGGTTTCTTTGGTGTCAGGTTTTGAACTAAGAAGCATACAAAGAGTATAGTATAAGTAAACCAAAAGTTTACTATAATACTATTTTATGCCATTCTTAAGACTATTTGTCAAACATTTAGTATGATATGGACAGAAATTACATTAGTTCATTTATAAAAATTAAATTATGTCAATCAAAGATACTATCGAAACCGGATCATTTACTCATATTGATGAGAAATATTGGGATAAGGAAACCAATACCACTTTTCAGCCACAAGCAGACATTCCTGTTACTTTCACGCTTGACGATGGATATCAAATTCGGGCAGCCGGATTCAAAATTCTTCGTCACGATGGAACAGTTGAATACCATGCGTGCGTTTCTACGCAAGCAGGTTGCAAGTTTGGTTGCAAAATGTGTGTATCGGGAAGACTTGGATTCAGGCGGCATCTCAAAGTTGAAGAAATTGTTGGACAAGTAGATCATATCGCCGAAAGGTTTGGTGTGAAAATACTTGATCACGTTGTCTTTATGGGGATTGGTGAGCCACTCGATAATGAAGAGTATTTTGAAAAAACCCTACTTGCATTAAATGTGAAAGGATATGAAGGAAAACTGAGTTTTGCAACCGTTGGAAATCCTGATCGGATTTACAAATTTGCAGACAAGGCAATTCCTGTCAAAATGCTCTGGTTATCGATCCATGCGCCGAACGACATTAAGCGACGAGAAATTCTCCCAATCGCCAAAAAGTTCAGTATTCGGTCAGTGCTTGACTCAGGCATTTATTTCGCAGAGAAGTCCGGTTCGAAAGTGTATGTCAATTATCTCATCTACAAAGAGTTTAACGATTCTTTTCAAGATGCAGAGCAATTGGCAGAGCTTTTGAAAGGCACTGAAAAATATTTAACTGTCCAACTTACCGAGCCAAATGAGACTGATTTTGACGGTTATGACTATGGGAAACGAGAAGATATCGAAAGATTTCGGACGTATCTTATAGAGCATGGTGTTCAAAACAGGATCATCCGCTTTGTAGCAGCTGGTAAGGATGTACGTTCTGGGTGTGGTGAATTCATTTTTCTTGCTCCGTAACGGACCGGTTTCATACTCACTCTTCTACTTCTTAGCAAGTGGTAAAAAGGTGAGCCGGTTGGCAACAGAAAGTTTCGATTAGTTCCGAAATAAAATATGAATGAGGATTCTGATAGCGCCTCACAAAAGTATTGCTATCGATATACAAAAGACTCGGCAGATCCATAGACTCTATGTATCTGCCTCCCTTTTTGAGATCATAACGACTTCGCTGAAGTCGGTTGTGGTTTCAAAATCGGACTAGTTCTTTAAAAAAAGTTTTAGTGATTTGTGTGATCCGGCCGGACACATAAATTATAAAACCTAAAACTTATAAAAATGAAAAAGAATATAGCTACGCAATACAACAGCTTTCATGCTCTGTACTCTGACAACATTGATCAAGACTACAAAAGTAATACAATTTTCTATAACCAAATCGATTTTGAAATAGAAAACAAAAAGCTTTTAGATATTGGCTGTGGTGATGGCGCTGATCTTAAGTATTTTGCAGACAAGAAAGCAGTGATATATGGGATCGATCCAAGCGCAGAGTTTATTGCAAAAGCATCAACAACGAACCCAGCAGGAACATTTGTTAAAGCGAAAGGAGAGCATTTGCCGTTTGAAGAAAACATGTTTGATATTGTTATATCAAAGTGGGCTTTGCAAACTTCTCCTAATGTAAAGCAAATTTTGAGTGAAGCTGCGCGGGTGATGAAACCAGGAGGGATGTTATTATTTCTCTCAAAACACCCATTGATACAGCAGTTACAAAAGATGCGCGATTATGGCCGCGATGCTGATTATTATGAGCGGAAAATCGTAACCTCAAACATTTTTAGTGGAAAGATTGTTCTTAAAGAACCATCTCATACTATAAGTGACTACTTCAACAGGGAGTTTTACACAAATTTTGAAATGTTGAACTATGAAGAGGGAACTGATTTCCCTGCCTCAGAGCAATTGAGTGGTGGCGTATACCCAACATTTTTTGTTGTGAAAGCCAGAAAGAAATAACCCAAAGCCGCAACATTGCGGCTTTTTAATTTAAAACTATTTGTGCGCATACTTGACAAATATTGAAATATTATATATAATAATATCATATTGTTCATCTAAAATTATACATTATGCCCAACGGTATGCTCGATTCCATTTTAGGGGTTATAGTGCAAGTATCAGTATTTCTATGGATTATTGGCTTGGCTTTTTCACTTCTTATAAAGGATCATAAAAAGTATCTAACCTTATCCCAAAAACACATCACCGCTTTCGTTAGAAAGCACTGGCGGTACATCATTGTCTTTCTGATTGGATACATGATGGGGTATCCTGGCAGCGTTCGACTCCTTATACATTGAATATGTATAAGGAGTTTTTATATTGCTAAATGTCGAAATAGACCAAAAATGCTACAATCACACTACAATATGGAAAAAGCTGAAAAAATAGAAGAAGTCCTCACAAGGTCTATTAGCAAGATTTACCCCACAAAAGAGGCTGTTGTTGAGGCTCTCAATTCGGGAAAACAGCTAAGTATTTATATGGGCATCGACCCAACAGCGACGTACGTGCATTTAGGGCATTCGACTAACTACATCATCCTCAAACGCTTCCACGAGCTTGGACACAAGGTAGTCGTTTTAATCGGGGATTTTACCGCAATGATTGGAGATCCGAGCGACAAGACGGCACTGAGGAAAAAACTCACCAAAGAAGACGTTTTAGAAAATTTAAAAACATTCAAAGAACAGATTGGCAAAATACTTAATTTTAATGATATGAAAAATCCCATTGAATTTCGATTTAATTCTGAATGGTTGTCTAAATTAAGCTTTCAGCAAGTAGTTGAACTAGCGTCAAATTTTACGGTGCAGCAAATGATCGAAAGAGATACGTTCCAAAAGAGAACAAGGTGGGAAGTTAAGTGTGAAATTTGTGGAAATATAAATAAGTCGCCAATCAATTTTGGATCCCTAGAAACATTTAATTCTACGACACTGACCGGGAATAAATTCATGTGTCAATTTTGTAAGAATATGGCTCCTCTGGATAAAGATCATATATTTCCATCTCCAGATTTTGCTCAAGTATATTTACACGAATTTTTATACCCACTTATGCAGGGATATGATTCTGTCGCCCTCGATGCAGATATTGAAATTGGTGGTACCGACCAGACATTCAACATGCTAGCAGGTAGAACATTGGTAAAAGCCTATCAAGGAAGGGAAAAATTTGTAATCTCAACAACGCTCTTAGAAAATCCAATTACTGGAGAAAAATTGATGAGTAAAAGCTTAGGCACTGGAGTTGGACTTGATGAAGAACCGTTTTCAATGTATGAAAAAATAATGAGAATTCCTGATGAAGCTGTTATACAGTGCTTTATTGACTGTACATACCTATCTTTAGAAGAAATAAAAAAGATTGAAAAGGAATTAAAAAATGGAGAAAATCCTCGTGATATTAAAATGCGACTCGCATATGAAATTGTAATTATGTATCACAATGAAGATGAAGCAAAAAAGGCACAAGAAGGATTTGTACAACTTTTCCAGAAAAATGAAGCCAGTGATGTAATTCCTGAAGTGAATGGAAACGGTCGCACACTCGAGATTGTATTGATTGATGAAAAGATTGTAGTGTCAAAGAGTGAACTGCGCAGATTGGCTGATGCGGGAGCGATTACTAATTTTGATACTAAAACCCCACTTAGTTTTGAAGAGATAAAAAGTATAACATCAGGTACCTATAAAATCGGTAAAAATCGTTTTATCAAGATCGTTTAGAAATTGAGTGTCTTTTTCATCAAATCAGCCCAAGGTTTTTGGAGATAGGTGACGATGAGAAATGAGGGCAAAAAAACAATAGAAAGCGCAACAAAGAGCGCGAAGTTTAATAGAGAGAGGAGTAATTTTTCGATGATATCCATACGGGCTTATCCTAGCGCACTTGGTAATAAATGCAAAACTCGGAAGGAGGTCTGGGTACAGTCCTCCAGATATATGGCACAGCCATGATACCAAGGCTCACGTTCGGGAAAGGTGACGAGAGGTTGGAAGTATTGTGTACCGCGATCTTGGTTGAATACCGTGATACCATATTTGTATGAACATAGTACTAACCGGAGGGTCTGGATTTATCGGCACACAGCTTTCGCAAAAACTTCTCGCGCTCGGCGATACGGTGATTGTGGTAGATATCATTGCGCCCAGATTTACCCACGAGCGATTGTATTTTATCCAGTGTGATATTACTGAACAGCAACTTCCATTCAACGTTCTTGAGCAAACAGACGCAGTGATCAACCTCGCCGGAGTAACCATTTCAAAAAAATGGAACGAAAAATATAAAAACCTCATCCGGGATAGTCGCATCATTAGTACGAGACACATCGTAGAGAGTATGCACACAGCGACAAATCGACCGACTATTTTGATCAATGCATCGGCGGTTGGGTTTTATGGCGATAGAGGAGACCAAGAACTTACTGAAAAATCTCCAAAAGGCGAGGGGTTTCTCGCAGATGTCGTCGCTCTCTGGGAAGCGGAGGCGATGAAAGCCGAAGCATTTGGTGTGAGGGTGGTATGTATCCGCACAGCGCCTGTGGTGGGGCGAGGAGGAATGATTGCTTCCTTGCGGAGAGCTGCTCGGTTTGGATTTATTTCCAAACTTTCAAAGAAAGATTTTTGGCAACCATGGATTCACGAAGAAGACATTGTGAACGCATATCTTTTTGCACTACAAACATCTACACTCCAAGGACCCGTACATGCAGTTGCCCCAGAGGCCGTAACACACAAAACATTTATGGAAACATTTGGGAAAGTTTTTCGACGCAGGGTTATCGGTTCGACGCCATTATTTATGAAGCGCATCCTGTTTGGAGAACTCGCAGATGAACTGACAAAAAGCCAAAAAGTCTCGCCACAACGAATCTTGGACAAAGGGTTTATCTTTACCTACCCGACCTTGCTTGAAGGAATGGAAACGATAGCGAAAAAAAATGAAAAGAATTGATATTACAACTAGTGGTTGGGACCAATATCAACTCATCGACTCGGGAGAAGGGAGGAAGTTGGAACGATTTGCAGATATCCTCATAGATCGACCAGACCCACAGTGTTTGTGGAGTAAGAGTTTGCCCGCCGTATGGGCAGATGCACAAGCGCAATTTCTCTGGGCAGACGCTGGTGAACGTTGGAAAATAAGCCAAGGAACACCACCGCACTGGTATATACAATGGCAAAAACTAGTATGTACCCTGTCTTTTAAAGGATTTAAACACATAGGAATATTTCCTGAACATAGAGAGCAATGGGAGGAGCTTATGGTACTAGGGGAAAAAAATAGGGGCATACGAATGTTAAATTTGTTTGGGTATACGGGCGCTCTCAGTGTGGCAGGTGCTATCGCTGGCATGTCAGTGACACACGTCGACGCATCAAAGGCAACTATTGAAACGTTGAAAGAAAATACTATTAACTCAGGATTGGAAGCCGATGCAATCAAAATCATCTGTGAGGACACGATGCGCTACGTCAAACGATTGATCAATCGAAACGAACAGTTTGAGGTCATCGTGATGGACCCACCGGCGTTTGGTCGTGGACCAAAAGGGGAGGTTTGGAAAATAGAAGAATCCCTCACCGAACTAGTTTCTCTTTTACCAAAACTACTTTCGCCAAACGCAAAGTCGGTCATACTCAACGGATACGCGTCGGGATATAGCGCGCGAACTTTTGGAGAAATATTGCGGCAAGGGTTATCTGGTGGAGATGTTTCGTATGGAGATATTGGTATTCTACAAGGAGGCTCTGAAAAAGTACTTACCACGGGTATCTATGCAAAATGGCAACAAAAATAGTGTATACTTTTCCTTTCTATGGCCAAAAAAATAAATCCAAAAACAACTCCTGTCTACACATACCCTCATGATCTCGCCGTCAAACGAGGTATTAACGGGCTTGGGTTGTTTGCAAAGGTTCCGATGAAAAAAGGAGATTGTGTCATCGAGTATATCGGGGATGTCATTTCTGCAAGAGAGGCAAACAAGCGCGGAGGCAGATATTTATTTGAAACATCTGCCAATCGCCACATCGATGGCACCACTCGTACCAATACTGCTCGGTATATCAACCACTCATGTCGTGCTAACTGTGAACCAGACACTGTGCATGGACGCGTCTTTATATATACGAAACGCAAGATCGAAGCAGGAGAAGAACTCTGTTACGACTATGGTAAGGAGTACTGGGGTGAGTATATAAAACCAAAAGGATGCTTGTGTGCAAGGTGTAAAGAACAGAGTCTCGTAAAGAAAAATTAGCCATATAAAAACCTCCAGACAATGGAGGTTTTTATATGGCTAATAGTCGTTAATACCGTATGGATCCATGAGTTGAGCTATCTCATACTCTTCTTCACTTTCATCCTTTAGCTCATCCTCTGAGGGCTCATCGGCGAGGAGCTCAATCACATCAACGACTTCTACTTCCAACAGCTCGTCTTCGACAAGTATTTCGGGAGTTATATCGTTTTTGGTGAGGTCGACATCGACTTCGGGTATTGGTTGATCATCATCCATAAATGGCAAAATATTTTACAATTACTTTATATGCACATAGTTGTATCAAAATATATTTTACTTGGCAAGCGTTATGCAAAAAATCCTACAGTGGAAATCAACCAACTAGTACAACGCATTGACCCGCAACGTTTCTGCTGCGACAAATCCGAGCGCAATTGCGTCCAACTCATCATCTATTTTGTTTGAAATATCGATCTTGAGTGTGAACTCTACCATTTTTTGCACTTGTTTTTTATCAGCATTACCAACTCCGGTGATACCTTGCTTCACTTCTTGGGGTGAGAGTTCGATGAGTGGGAGCGCGTGCATGCCTGCGAGAAGGACGATCACACCGCGAGCTTCCGCGACCTTGATCGCCGTTTTTTTGTTGACCGAAAAGAACAGTGTCTCAAGTGCTAGGTGTGTTGGATGCCACTTTTCGATCAACGTAACTACTTCGCCATAGATTTGACACAAACGCTTTTCCTGGAGATCTTTTTTATTGGTTTCGATACAAACAGAATACAGTAGTTGCGATGGCCGTCCGGCTTCAACGATCGCGACACCGACTCGGTCGTATCCTGGATCAATGGCGAGAATGGTAGACATGATTCGATAATATCACATTCAAAAAAATAATACGTTTCAAATACTCGCATAAAATCCTGCTGGATTTTTGCTCTGCTCAGACCAGTCGTCTTGCGCAAGGTATTTGAAACGTATTATTTTTTTTCACTTAGATACTCTTTTCCTTTTTCTGACAATACTCGTCCACGTGAGGTACGCTCGATCAATCCAAGCTGGATGAGATATGGTTCTATAACGTCTTCGATCGTACCTTCGTCTTCGCCTGTGGCTGCGGCGAGGTTTTTGACTCCGGTTGGTCCGCCATTAAACTTCTCTTTCAGGGTTCGCAATATAAGGATGTCGTTTGCAGAGAGACCGTTTTCATCGAGCCCCAGGAGTGTAAATGCTTCGCGTACTGACGTTTCATCGATATCACACCCGTGCATCTGTGCGTAATCCCGCACACGTCGCAGAAGGTAGTTGGCTATACGTGGAGTTTGACGAGATCGCCCTGCGATTGCTGTGAGCATTGACTGAGGGAGTGTGATGTCGAGTATCCGTGCAGAGCGTTCGAGGATCGTGCCGATCTCTGTGTCGGAGTAAAACTCAAGTCGAAACGCACCCCCTGAAAAACGAGAGCGAAGCGGGGCAGAGAGCATACCAAATCTCGTCGTTGCACCAACGAGCGTGAACGGCGGAAGGTCGAGCTGTACGGTGCGGGCAGATGGTCCTTTGCCGATCATGATATCCATCTTGCCTGTTTCCATCACAGGGTAGAGTACTTCTTCGATCGTTTTGTTTAGTCGATGGATCTCGTCGATGAAGAGCATGTCGCCAGGCTTTAGGTTGGTGAGTATCGCTGCAAGGTCTCCGATCCGCTCGATGGCAGGACCTGAAGTGACACGAATGTTTGCACCGACCTCGCGAGCGATGACGTGCGCGAGCGTCGTCTTGCCGAGTCCTGGTGGACCATAAAAGAGGATGTGTTCAGGGGAGTGCCCGCGAGATTTGGCGGCTCCGATGAGTATCGAGAGGTTTCGTTTGATATGTGACTGACCGATATAGTCATCAAAGAAAGCGGGTCGCAGCACGGTGTCGCTAAACTGGCCAGTCTCTGTAGAAACTTCGCCAACGGAACTACTTTTTTTGGTTTGTAGGGGTGTGCTTGACATATTTGGTAAGTATGCTATACTCTCATCAGAAAAGTATATATCTATATTACATCAAGAAGGCAGCAATCTCTAAGCAGTCAGCCCCTGGTTCTAGGTCTACGCGCAGGACGTCTTGGTTTCGACTGGGACTATCCTACAACTATTCTTTACTTGCGTTTATTTATATTCACAAGGACTGTTTAGAGATTACTGCTTTTTTTGTAACAAATTTGATCATTTAAAAAAATATAAATGGAAAAGATATTCAAATTTTTGTATGTAAATAAAAAATGTTTCAAACATATTGCTATGGAATTTAGCAGCTTAACAATTTTCACTATTTTAATAGTGCTAGGATGGAATATACCAAAATCTTGGTTTAGTAAAGCTTGTTATATAACCATATTTATGGGGGCATTATCCACGTTTGCAAGTATTTGCATACGGATATATTATCTCTCCAAATCTAAAAAATCAGCTAGTTCTAGCTGATTTTTATTTTTGTTCGTCCAAATCCACCACACTCTCCATTTCCTCATCCTACGTCGCACTTCGTGCTTTGCGGGAGAACGTATTACGCTTCTGTCAGGTCGACCACTGACCGTACTTCGTTCAAATCAGTTTTGCCTTGCAGTATCTTCACGAGTCCATCTTCGCGCATATCGAGGGTGCCTTGGGTATCGGCAACGTGTTTGATGTCGCGCTCGCTCGGGCTGTCGATGATGATTTTCTCGATCGCTTCAGTTGTCTGTATCGCTTCAAATATACCGGTTCGTCCTTTGTAGCCAGTCTGGTTACACGTCGTGCAGCCTTTCACGCTCCAGAGTGTCGATACATCACGAGTGACTCCATAGTCCTCCATTTTTTTGCCTGTCGCAGTGGCATGGTCCCAGATTGTCGTAAAGAGTGTTTTTTCTTCGTCAGTTATGGGGCGCTCGTATTTGCAGTCTGGACAGAGTGTACGGACGAGTCGTTGTGCGATCGAGAGTGAGAGTGCTGAGACCAATATCTTGGGATTCACATCGAGATCGATCAGTCGGGGTATGACGCCGGACGCGTTGTTGGTGTGGAGCGTTGAGAACACCATGTGTCCGGTGAGTGCACTTTCTACTGCAGTTTTTGCAGTTTCTGGGTCTCGGATTTCTCCGACCATGATAATGTCGGGGTCTTGTCTGAGTGCTGAACGAAGTCCCGCAACAAATGTATATCCGCGTTTGTGATCGACTTGCGTTTGTGTGATCCCAGCAAGGTGGTACTCGATCGGGTCTTCGATCGTGATGGTTTTGGTCTCAGGGGAGTAGAGCTTTTGGAGAAATGCGTAGAGCGTCGTTGTTTTTCCGCTCCCTGTTGGACCAGTGAGGAGTACCAGGCCGTTTGGCTTTTTGATTTCGTGCAGAAATATTTCTAACAGTTGTGGGGAAATACCGAGTTCGTCGAGAGAGACTTGGATCGAGTGAGGGTTTAGGATACGGAGCACGATGGATTCACCGTACGCTCCCGGGATCATCGATGTACGGAAGTTGATCTCAGGGACTTTGTCAGTGGTATCAACTGCAGTTCCGAGAAATGCACTAAACCTTCCGTCTTGAGGAGTGGCAACGATCGTGAGTTTGAGTCCTGAAAGGAGTTTGATACGAGTGTTGAGTTGTTTGAATGTCGCCGCGTTAAAGTGGGTGATGACATGAAGTACGCCATCGAGACGAAACCGTAGTTCGATCGTATCAACGAGGGGCTCGATGTGTATATCAGAAGCAGACAGACCGATGCCGCACCCGACAATGATTTCGAGGATGCGCGAGAGATGGTGCTCACTGTCATCATCAGTCACCGCAGTATCGATTTCTTTCACTGCATCAGGGATCGTTTTGATCTTTTCGCTAAGCTGTACAAGGATTTCTGGCGATATGTCGAGTCCGCCTGCGCGTGAGCGGGTGGCAAAAGATAAATCAATGTAGCGACCCCAAACCTTTTGGATACTTTTTTCACTTGCCATGACAAATATTACTTCGTAGCCCGCTGCCTCGAGCAATGTCCTTGCTTCGATAGCACCTTTTGCGAGCGGAGAGCGAACGGCGAGGTACACTTTTTTGCCGATGAGTTTGTACGGTGCGACATCGAGCGCGCGGGCTTGGTCTTCGGTGATGAGACGTATCGCATCGTTATCAATCGGCATTCCAGAAAGATCGACGTGATCAATTCCGTATCGATCTCGTGCGAGGATGGCTACCAGACTTTCTTCTTCTTCATTACGGAGTTCGTTGTAGCGTTTTTGTTGTTGCTCTTCGTCAAAGTGAACCATAGTGTCTACAGTATAGCGTAGTCAGGGGGTAGATAGTAGTAAGGAGTGGGAGAAAGGCAGGAAATCAGGACCTTTTTGACTCCTACTATGGGGTCTATGAAGGTGCTTGACAATACTAGTTATATATGCTAGTATGAAGAAAAAGAAATTCACATTATTTTAAACTATTTAAATTTTATATGAATGAAAAAGTTCCTTTATATCATTGCGTTCCTAATATTAGGAACTGCATTCAATACAAAAGCTAATCCCACCGATCCAACCCATCACTCATTTCTGAAGCCCCAATACAAAGGGGTGTTTACTGGAAATAATCTCCCTGACTTCATTGCGGTTTTAAAAGAAGCTGCTAATGGAAATAAAGCTTATTTCCAGGATCCATACATCGATGAACGCATGGCTGCTCATTTTGAAGCAGTTTTGGGTAATGATTACCCAGGTTCTGTAAGTGCTGTTATAGACGGCATGAAATGGTGTCCGGCAGAACAATTTACCGGAAGTATCCAAATGGGTATGCTCACGATGGATTATAAGTCTACGGACTGGGATCCAAACTGGCAACCCAGGACCGGTGAAATGCTTGGTCTCTACGGAGACAAAGTGTTGATCTCAAGCTACTGCGGAAATTTTGCGAGAGGGCAATTTATTCCTCCTGCACCACCGCAACCTGCACCAAAAAAGGAGTATCATACTGATACGGTCATCCACCAAGCCTCTGGTTCAAATTTATATTTAACGATTAAAACCGAAAATATAAATCACAACGAAAACATGAACACAAACACAAACTCCAGTATTGGAGCAACTCCTATTGCGTTTCAACCAGGACACGGTGGTGGGGGTGGGTATAACGGTCCACAGGAAATGATCATTCGGGAAAAAGCGAACGGTGCTCAGTGGGTGAGTGCTATAGGGCAAGGCCTTACAGGTATCGCTCAAGTGAAGCAAGCGTTTTTTCCCGCCACTCAAAATATCCGCATATTCGGAAATCAACAAGTTTCCGGGAATTCTGATTACGGTAATTATAATCGCCCGTACAATACTGGTCGGGTATACAACAATACCGACCTTAACCCACCTCAGCAGATTATTACCAACGGCGGAAGTAATCGACGCTTCAACACATCTTCTCTTTCGGGCATACTGCCTGAGTATAGAGGGAATAGTTATGGAAGCGGTGGCTACAATCTTGAGCCGATACAAAGCGGTGGATATTAGTTTGTTTTTGTAAAAAACTAAAGGATGGTGATAAACCACCATCCTTTTATTCTTTAGTACTTCACGTTCCCCCATGTGCATGGAGTACTGAAGAGTAATTGACTTTTATAATATAATATGTTATAATACAATCACTCAATATTATTAAATCGAAAGAAAAATATATGAAAAAAATAATTATTTCAATAACGACCGCCCTAGTACTGGCTTTTGCAGTGTCTGTTTCGACGACTCTTGCGAGTGGCTCATGTACAGTGACGAGTTTTAATGCCGCGCAATCAAGTGTTGCGTCAGGGGGAAGTACAACTGTAAGTTGGACCTCAAGTGGTTGTGATACTATATCAATCAACCCTTCAGCAAATCCAGACAATCGACCTCCTTCAGGGAGTGTCGGTACTGGTCCATTGACCCAGACGACTACATTTGTTGCTACCGGACACACCGATAATGGTGGTGTGGGAACCTCTCGATCAGTTACTATTACTGTTTCAAACAGTGCTGGTGGAGGAACGAGCGCTGGAGTATGTAAGCCTACAAGCTTTACTGCAGCACAAACAACAATTCAATCAGGAGGAGGTACTGTCCTTCACTGGGATTCAGACAATTGTGACACTGCATCTATTGTTCCTGCTGATTATCCTGGAGATCGTCCTCCATACGGAAGTATCTCTACTGGTGCAATCTTCAAGAGTACCGAATATACCCTCACTGTGTATGACGAAAATGGAAACATTGGTGGGCAACGATTTCTTACTGTCATGGTGACAGCTCCAAATCCTGTATACGATAACGAATGTTCTATTGATAGTTTTAACGCTTCTCCGACATCGATTCAAAAAGGGGATTCAAGTAATCTTCGTTGGACAACAACTGGCTGTGATCACGTCACACTCAGTTCAGCATCGGGTAACCTCAGTGCTGATGGGAGTAAAAGTGAATATCCAAACAGTACAACGACCTATACGCTTCGTGCGTATAAAGACGACGGTACACTTGGAGACACTGACTCTGTAACCGTTTCTGTTGATACAAACAACAACACTACGTGTTCTGTTGATGATTTCTCAGCGAGCCCTTCGACTATTGATCGTGGTAACTCAAGTACACTTCAATGGAACACTTCCGGAGACGTGAACTACGTTACGATCAGTGGACTTTCGGGCAACCGAAACAAAGGTGGTTCAGTAAGTGTTAGTCCGTACTCGACGACTAGTTACACACTTCGTGTGTACTGTAACAATGGTACGACCAAGACTGATACTGAAACAATCTACGTTACCAATGCACAAACATCAAGTGCTCCACAGGCGATTACGACAGTTGCTGCAGTTTTGAGTAATACTCAAGCTCGCCTCAACGGTATCGCAGTTCCCAACACAACAAACAGCAGTACTACTGCATGGTTTGAATGGGGAGTGAGCGGCTCATTTGGTAGTCGAACAAATTCGCAATCAGTCACGAGTGGAAACAGTTCACAGTATTATAGTGATATCGTTTCAAACCTCGTTCCTGGTGGCGTATACTTTTACCGAGCTGTAGTGCAAAACCAAAATGGTATTGCATACGGAGACACGGTACGATTCCAAACGACAAAAACTACATCTCCATCTCCACAAGTTGTTGTACGGTCTACGACTGTGCGGAATGTAGTGGTTGCCCGGAGCGCAGCCTCTCTCCTCGAACTTTCTGTTGAGAGCAACTTTGATCGAATGTGTATCAATGGTCAGATCGACTATACGATCACGTATCGAAACATCTCAAGTCAAACACTTGAAAAATCAGTACTCCAGTTCAATCTTCCAAAAGAAGTCACCTACCTTACGAGCTCACGTGGACGCTACGAAGTAGTTGATCGAACAATGACTATTGATCTCGGAAGTGTTAAACCAGGAGAACAAGGTATCATTACCGTTCATGCACAGGTTAACAACACTGCAATCAGCGGCAACCTCACCGTTGCAACTGCAACAGTGGTATATACCAACACCAAGACTCATGGACAAGAAGACGCAATCGCGTATTCATTGATCACGGTTTCTAATGATTGTCCTAACCTTCTCGGTGCAAGTGTGTTTGGGTTTGGATCATTCCTCCCAAGTACGCTCATCGGATGGTTGCTCCTTATACTTGTTATTCTCGCCCTCATAGTTCTCGCTCGTCATTTGTACAAAAAAAATGATGCGAACTAACCACAAATAATACACTCGTATTACCAAAACCTCCCCACCAAACGGTGGGGAGGTTTTGTGTTAAAATCACCCTATGGATCAATCGTTTGAAGAATCAGAAACTACTACTATCGCAGGCGCGATTCTCGAGTCGCTCACGCCAGAGGAAGGGAGCGCTACTGTCATTGGGCTTTCAGGGGATTTGGGTGCTGGCAAAACTACTATTACGAAATCTCTCGGAGCCGAGCTTGGGGTAACAGAAACGATTACGAGCCCAACGTTTGTCATAGCGAAGTTTTATCACACTAGCGATGAGCGGTTTAAAACTTTGATCCATATTGATGCGTATAGGATTGAAGAACCAAACGAACTTACCGTACTAGGGTGGGACGCCATGCTCGCCCAAAAAGATACGCTGATCGTTGTCGAATGGCCCGAGCGTGTCGAGTCTCTATTGCCACAAACAACCGTACGTTATGAGATTGACCACCACGACCATACTCGCCGCATACGATCCATCATATGAAAACCAAAAAAGACTCACAAAAGAAAACACTCGTCATCCTCGATGCACATGCGATCATTCATCGTGCGTACCACGCGCTTCCAAACTTTACCAACAGTAGCGGGACTCCAACAGGTGCGCTGTATGGGATCGCATCTATGCTCATCCGCATCGTCGAAGAACTGAAGCCAGACTATATTGTCGCAGCGTATGATTTACCCAAGCCTACATTTCGACACATCGCCTATGACGCGTACAAAAAGGGGAGAGCAAAAGCAGATGATGATCTCGTCGCACAGCTGCAAAGTTCGCGCGAGCTGTTTGCGGCGTTTGGTATTGAGTGTCTCGACGCCGAAGGATTTGAGGCAGACGATGTTATAGGGACACTGGTCGAACAGTTTCGCACCGACAAATCTCTCCAGATCATCATCGCGTCAGGAGATATGGATACGCTGCAACTCGTTGAAGGCACGGCGATACAAGTGTTCACCTTGAAAAAAGGAGTGACCGATACCATTCTCTATGACGAAGACGCGGTGGTTGCACGATATGGATTTAAACCTCTACAGCTCGTTGATTACAAAGGACTCCGCGGCGACCCGTCTGACAACATCATTGGGGTTCCTGGTATCGGAGAAAAAACAGCGACTACGATTATCCAAGCAGTTGGTTCGATTGAAAATTTGTATACGGCGCTCGAGAAAAAACAATTGCCAGAAAAATTAAAAAAAGCAGGATTGACCGATCGTGTCATTTCTATATTGAGAGAGCACAAAGATGATGCACTTTTTTCAAAAACACTTGCGACGATTCGTCGCGATGCTCCCGTCAAGTTTGTATTACCCGCCGTACCATACCGATCACTGGTTGATCAGGAGACCGTGCTGGCAAAAATCGCCGAGTATGAATTTCGGAGTTTACTACCACGTATACGAAAACTATTTTCATTTGAAGAACCAAAACCAACCGAAGATATTGATCCCGATATGTTGCGTCTCGCATCGATTGGGTTGTGGCTTTTGTATTCTGAAAATACCAACCCTTCGTATGAAGCGATACTCGAACGTACCCGAAAGACTACGTTGGCAGAAGCGTATGAATCCATCCAACAAGAGCTGAAGAAAAAAAACCTTTTGGACCTTTTTGAACTAGTCGAGAAACCGCTCATACCAATGATCACCGCCATGAATACCTGGGGGATTATGATCGACGAACCATACTTTTTGAAAGTAAAAGAAAAAATGAAACATCGACTTTTAGAGATAGAAAAAGATATTGCAAAAGCAACAAACGTAACGATAAATCTCAACTCACCAAAACAACTCTCCCAGTTACTGTTCGGTACACTTGGACTCAAACCTAAGGGCAAGGTGAAGGCCAGTGGTGCATACACGACCAACGCAGAGGCGCTCGAGTCCCTTGTCGATGCGCACCCCATCATTGCAAAACTCTTGGAGTACCGTGAAATACAAAAACTCCTCACCACCTATGTTGAAGCGTTGCTTGGTCACGTACAAAAGGACGGATGCGTCCACAGTACGTTTTTGCAAAACGGTACAACGACAGGGAGGTTTTCTTCGACCGATCCAAACCTACAAAACATCCCGATCAAAGGAGACGGTGGTAAAGAAATCAGACATGGATTTATCGCGCGACCCGGACACGTGTTTATTGGCTGTGATTATTCACAGATCGAACTGAGAGTACTCGCCATGCTTTCAAAGGATAGTCAGCTGATTGATACGTTTGAAAAAGATCAAGACATCCATGCTCGGGTTGCCGCTGAAATGTTTAGTGTAGCGCTCGAAGAGGTGACGAACGACATGCGTAGAAAAGCCAAGGTAATCAACTTTGGTATTCTCTACGGTATGGGGATCAGTGCGCTGCAAAAAAACCTCGACTCTACTCGTGCCGAGGCAGTTTCGTACTATGAAAACTATTTTGCAACATTTCCAACGATTGCAAACTATATTGAACAAACAAAGACGTTTGCACGAGAACATGGGTATACAGAGACGATGTTCGGTCGACGTCGGTATTTCCCGGGCATTTCTTCAGGAGCAGCGTTCTTGCGGGCATTTGCAGAACGTATGGCAGTCAACGCACCGATCCAGGGGTCCAATGCCGACATTGTAAAAATAGCTATTATACTGATCGACGCTGATCTAAAAAAAGCAGGCATTCATGAAGACGTGCACCTCACGCTACAGGTTCACGATGAGCTCGTGTATGAAGTACGGCAAGAGTTCAAAGACCAAGCCCAAGAAATCATCATGAGTGCGATGACAAGTGTGTTTAGTCGAAGTGCGATCAATATCACGATCCCAACGGTTCCACTCAAGGTCAGTGTGGGAGTAGGGCATCGACTTGATGAACTAAAATAACGGTATACTATACCTACTATGTCAGACCATTCAATTCAAACAACCCTTGCGCATTCATATCTCGTGTACCTGATTGCAAGTATTGCAGGATTGTTTTTCGATACACTGATTGGCTTTACGATAGATATAGCACACAAGGGTATGCTCGCGGGGATATTTTTTGTTATCGGATCGTTGTTGATCGTATGGGCACAAAACACCTCGAGACATCATCATCTCAACCCACAACAAAAGCAGGCGTATTTCTTTCGAGGACCATATCGATACATGCGAAACCCAACACAACTCGGCATCGTACTACTCGTTGGTGGGTATACGATCGTTAGCGGGTCATTGATATTTTTTATGATTACGGTTGCGGGATATTTTATTTCAAATATTTTTTTCCAACGATACGAGGCGATACTCGACCGGACCTACGACGGTGAGTATAAAAACTATCAGACACGCGTCCCCAAAATACTCTAATGATTATTTTAATTGTAGCTGACGACAAGGCATTTCGATCGGCTCATGTTACGAAGACGTTGACGACCTATGCGCAAAGCGAAGTGTTGAGACATCAAGATACGCCGATTGCAGAACTTGAACAATACATCTACCCCTCGCTTTTTGTCAGTGTTGCACCTGTCGTACACATTTCGTTTGGACTTTCAGATGAACCAGAGGCAGCGAATGCCCTGTTTCTAAAAAAGCTCATGGCGAGCCCCACACTGTTTTTGTTTGAAGAGATGACACTTCCCGCAGGACTTATCACTGTGTTTCAAAAATCTGGAGCAGTTGTCCATCGATCAGAGATAAAAAAAACAGCAAAAAAAACAAATGATATATTTGCTGTTACAAAGGCTTTGACTAACCCAGACAAAAAAAGTCGTTGGATCGCGTACAGAACAGCACTTGTTGCACAACCTATCGAAGCGATCATCGGGATACTGTACTGGAAGCTTCAAGACTTGATTGCAAAAAATCCAAAAGATAAGGAAAGATATGTCGCACTGTATAAAAATATGCTTTCGGCACACATGCGAGCGTGGGAGAGTGGAGCGCCACTTGAGGCGATGATCGAAAAGGTACTACTCAGTCAATAATTTTTTGTAGCACAGCAATAAGAAAAGGCCTCCGGAGAAAAAAATGGAGGCCTTTATTTTTTGAAACGCTAGGGGCGTTTTTGTTTATTAATGTTTTTAAGGAACTTTCTTTAATAATGAACATACTGACTACGTTGTCAGTAAAAGTGCACGTGGGTGCGAAAGATCCTCTGAAGTAATTATAGCCTTAATCTAGAGATGCAACAACTACTGCTTGGGGATAACGTTTTGCAGCCATTGCGAGCAGTATGGCTATAAGGAGTATCGTCAGAGACATCATAGGTATCGTGATATAGCCAAATTCATATACGTACCGCGCGAGACATGATGGGCCGGTAGCACCACAGACATCAAGCCCAGTCGGGAATAAGTCGATAATGTTATGAAATATTGCGACTGCAAGCCCAAGGAGAGAAAGCACGACTGTCTGAGTCCGCAACAGAGCACTCTTTTGTAGCGATGTAGTCCAGGCGATGATACCGACTGCAAATATGGCGATGCGTTGATACCAACAGAGAAGACACGGCTCATATCCAAATCCGTACTGATAGATCAAGCTAACAATGATACTTCCCGCAAAGAGTAGTCGCAAGAGGGTTGTGCTGTATCGAGCGATAGATGCGACAAAGGGTGCACGCATCGCGAGCCCTATGGCGAGGATGATGATGAAGAGTTGAAGCGCTATCGTGCCGATAGCAATGAGAGTTGAAAACATATCGGGGGTTATTGGTCGATCGAGCAGTTTGTTTTTGCTGCAAGGGCTTGAATCGTTTGTTCGCCGGTTAGCTGTGATCCGTCAGGGAATATCCATGTTGGATAGCCTTTAATACCGATTGCGTCACAGACGGGGAGTTGTCCTTTGCCGCTTGGTTGGGAACATTCGACATATGGAAGGAGTTTTGCAGATTTGCCAAACATTGCCTTTGTCGCCTGGCAGTGAGGACACCAAAATGCACCATAAAACTTTGTTCCACTATCAGCGATACATTGTGCGAGGCCGTCATATTTGCCCGGCTTTCTCGCTTCGACGACGAGGAGAGAAATCAACCCTCCGATAACAAGGATTGCGATGACGAGGATTGTCCAATTTATTTTTTTCTTCATACGTATACGGTATCCTGCAACAGCAAATTTTGCAAGTACCTCCCTCGTTACATGATGAGTGCGCTATACTAGAAGTCTATGATTATTACACTCAGTATTTTTGCAGTTATAGCGGCAGCCGCAACATTTGGGGGAGGAGTCTTTGCGCTTCGATATAAAGATCAGTCGCATTTTATCCTTGGATTTAGTGCAGGGGCAGTGCTTGGAGTTGCGTTTTTTGATTTGTTGCCCGAAGCACTTGAGCTCGGCGCGAGCGATCCTCTGATGAAAACAACAAGTATCGTCGCGCTTGGATTTGTGCTCTATATGATCATTGATCGCTTGTTTCATACAAAGCATGACATTCACGAACACGAACACGAACATGACCATAATCAGGATCATCATCACGATGCAGAAGTAGTAATCAACGCTAGTGTAGTCAATCGAGGTTCTGTTCGGGCGAGCAGTTTGTCGTTACACAGTTTGCTTGATGGTGTTGGTATCGGACTTGCGTTTCAAGTTTCGACTGCAGTGGGTGTTGTTGTTGCCGTTGCAGTGCTTGCTCATGATTTTTCTGATGGGATCAACACCGTAACTGCCATCATGAAAGATGGTGGGACGAGAGCACAAGCAATGAGATGGCTCATGGTGGACGCTATTGCTCCAGCCGTTGGGTTGGCTGCAACACTTTTTTTCACCGTGCCTGCCGCAACACTCGGCATCATCCTCGCGCTCTTTTGTGGATTTTTCCTCTACATCGGAGCAAGTGATCTCATACCAGAGAGTTATCACTCACACCCGACAAAGTGGACGACGATCGCAACGATACTTGGTGCGGTCGTGATTTATGTGGTGATAGGATTGGCGGGGTAAGAGTTGATTTATAGAGAATACAGATTTTCCGCAAGGACAGTCCTTGCGAAAATTTCGTGTGGTCACAACTATTTCTTCTGACGAAGAAATGTTGCGACCCCGTCTCGCGGTTTTTGCCTTTCGCTTCACTCAAACAAAATCAGCGCTCCGGCTCGCACAAAGAATAAAAACCACAAGCAGTTGTGGTTTTTATTCTTTGTGCGCCCAGCAGGAATTCTCCCTCGACTCTCAGACATCCGTCTTCGGTCTGGGCACCACCTCGCGGCACTTCGTGCAACGCTCCGGTGTTCTCATCCTGACGAAAGCAAAGTAGTTTGCTTTCTCTGGGCGCGCCACTTTGTGGTGCGTTTATATTACCAAATCAGAACCTATTTTGAAAGTCTATAAAATGGACGAATTTTTGCGAAACATATTTTCTGGGGAAAAGGATTCGCAAAAATTCGGCTAATGTTTTTTGGAATTCGGACTCGCCCGCGCGGAGG
>JBBSBF010000004.1:0-57849 GCA_038251535.1 Minisyncoccia bacterium | reverse complement strand
CTCACCATAGAGTCAGGACAGACACTGTTTTCTATTTCAAGTGAACTAAAACGAGATCATCTCATTGGTTCAGAACGACTGTTTGAAATTGCTATGATTGCACTCGGAAGTGAAAAGAAGATTAGCCAGGGGGAGTATTATTTTGAAAAACCAGTATCGCTCGTCGGGATTGCACTTCGGATATCGGGAAAGCAGTTTGGGATAGATAGAAAAAAAGTTACCTTTCCCGAAGGATTTACCAACAAACAGATGGCGGCTCGACTCGCGCAAACATTTGAAGGATTTGACAGTACGTTGTTTTTGACGATTGCCAAAGCCGATGAAGGGTATCTGTTTCCAGATACGTATGGATTTTTCCCCTCCGTAACACCTGACGTTATTGTCGTTACCTTGAAGAAAAATTTTGAACAAAAAATAGCTCCACTGCAAACTGCGATTGCAAGTTCATCACGAACAAAACAAGAGCTGATCATCATGGCATCTATCGTTGAAAAAGAAGCGCACGGCGATGATGATCGAGCAGTCATCGCAGGTATCTTGTGGAAGAGAATCGACACGGGGCTCGCGCTCCAGGTAGATGCACCATTTCTCTATAGCATAGGCAAAGAAAGCAAAGACCTGACTAAAGCAGATCTTGCACTCAACTCTCCGTACAACACCTATATCCACAAAGGCCTCCCACCAACCCCTATCGGCAACCCAGGCGTTGCCTCGATCGAGGCTGCGATCAATCCACAGGATTCTCCGTATTTATTTTATCTCCATGACAGTGCGGGACAGATACACTATGCGAAAACATATACTGAACATCAACAGAACATCAAAAAGTACTTACGCTAATCTTTACAACATGTTACTTTTAACATACAACTAACCCATGATACTCCAGCAACCACTTGCCTTTGTTGATATAGAAACGACCGGACTCGATCGAGATGATCATGAGATCATAGAGCTCGGGGTAGTAGTAGCAAAGTTGAAAGATGACGTACTGACGGTCACTGATACATTGGATATAAAGATCAGCCCTCAACATATTGAAAATGCAGATGCAGTCGCGCTTCGAGTCAATGGGTATGATGCGGCTGACTGGGTTTTTGCCGTTGATATAGCGGAAGCTATGAAGCAGTTTGCACGGATAACATCGGGTGCGATATTTGTTGCACATAACCTGACGTTTGATTATGGATTTATCGAAACCAACTTAAAGCGCTATGGAGTTGAAGACAAACTTCACTTTCACAAACTCGACACCATTGCGCTTGCATTTGGTATGTTGCGGACAAACGATGATGTGAGCAAACTGTCGCTACGAGCACTCTCTGAAAAGTTTGGAATTGAAAATAAGCGAGCACACAGTGCATTTGCTGATGCATATGCGACGTACGAAGTGTTCAAGAAGTTGATGAATTTGAAATAGAGATCTGTATATAGGGTTGGATTGACGTATGATTTAATAAATTGTATTGTAATTAAAATCTTTCACAATAAAAAGGAGGTAAAAATGAAATACTTACTCATTTCGCTTTTGGCACTAAGCCTTATAAAAGTGGATGTTATGACTGTTCCTGTATATGGATGGGATGAGAGTCTTCTTGCTTACGATAGTAAGGGTCAGGCCTATTCTTATACCACGCCCTGGGATAATTGGATGACTACGCTTTCATTAAGTGAGCGAAAAAAGGTACTTACGCCTATCAAGATTCCGGCAGAGAAAAAGATGAACTTTTCTTTTCGGCAGGAACTTTTTACGGACGATAAACGTTCATTCGTTGCAAGTATGTTTCCTATTGGCTTCATGAAGAAAGACCAGCGACGCCGTTTTGTTTTAATCAATGTTGAGGAAACGATTCTCAACAAGACAAAAGAAAGCGATCGTCAGTACCGTGTCTGGCCGCATCTTGGATTATTGTTCGTTGGTACAGCCGCGCATGAAGAAAATTATGAAGTTGTACTATGGGATGAACTCGTGCAAGGTCATGTAAACCTTTCGGCTCTTATTCAACCAGGCGACATTGTAGGATTTAGTCTTGTTGTTACTGGTATCGAACGAGGTGTTGAACTTGCTCGCAGAGCAAAAGTGCTTGGAGCAAGATACTGTATTGCCGGAAATGATTCCGCAATATTCAGAGTGAATCAGCTGCTTTCAATAGCTGATAAACCCATTGACGCAGTATTCACAACAAACAGTGTTGTCGCCGTTCGTTCATTTTTCAGACAGATCAGTTCTGTGTCTTTGGACCAATTGATTATTTTTGGTATTGAAACAAGACCAGGTGTGATCCAGCGTTCAAATGAGCACGATTTTCTGGTTTCTGAAATGAATGAGCGTAAACAACAAAACAGTATGGGAAAGTTTGACCCGCACGATGTATTCATCGTGCCAAAGCTCGATCTATACCCGCAATCCTATTGGGACGAGGTATGGAGCAATTATCGTTCGCAGTTTGGGCATAAACACGCCAATCCTGAAACGGTAAAAAATGCTATGTCGTTGTTTGCACAAGGGTGTACCAGAACACAAGGAGCAGATGTATGTAGTTACTGTACTATTGCAGGAGTTGCGGATATTAGAATACCAAGCCGTGAGTATCTTATTGAGAATGTTGAAGTTTATAAAAAATTCGGCATCGATATGGTGTTCAATGTAACTGACTCAGTATTTGAAATGTCTCCAGTTATTAATGCGTTACAACAAGAGAATATCAAGTTCAACGCAATGACTATTTATGGAAGAGCACAAGGGATTACTAAAATGCCACAACAAATTGAAAAATGGCTTTCGGTAGTAAATGATCGACTGCTCGTTAATGTGGGCATGGATTCAGGAGATGATAATTCATTGAAAAAAGGGATTGTGAAATCTTCTATCACGCCAGGCTCTAGGGTAAACGAAAACCATGAGGCAGTAAAACGTATCAAAGAAAGCGGTGCCCATTTACATTATTCTCTAATCTTCGGTTCACCAGGAGAAACAAAAGAATCATGCGAACGAAGTATCGAATTTCTGGAATGGACAATACAAACCTTAGGCAAGCAATTGGATATTTGCGAAACGGATATTTACTGGCTAAACTTCGGATCTCCTGCAAGCAAGCTCTTTGAGAGCTACCCGCATGCAGTGTACCTCGCTAGCTTAGCCGGAAAGTTCATTACGTCACAGGAATGGCAAACCTATTTCGTTGCATACAAGAATCATTTGTTCGTGCCAATGGAAGTTGAAGAGTCTTGGTATCGGTTTTTTACCAATATCGATTTGGATACTGCTCAAGAATACAATAAAAAATGTACTGAGCTTATGGCAAAACATACTGGAAGTATTCGGGGTAGAGCATTTAAGCCTTCTGTAGATAGTTAGTATGTTGTACTTTTTTAAAAGCCTTTCATTATGGAAGGCTTTTTTTATTATATGGTAGTATCATTTTGTGCAAAAGAAGACTAATATAAAGCAGAAAATTTTTGTCGGCATATCAGGCGGAGTGGACTCGTCAGTCGCTGCATATCTCTTGAAAAAACAAGGCTATGATGTGCATGGCGTATTTGTCACAACATGGTCTCCAGAGTGGCTTTCGTGTACATGGGTAGAAGAGAAACGAGATGCGATGCGAGTTTGTGCAGCGCTTGATATCCCTTTTTACTTCCTCGACGCAGAGCAAGCATACAAAGATGGAGTTGCTGATTATATGATTCTAGAATACCGTGCCGGGCGTACCCCAAACCCCGACGTGCTCTGTAACCGAGTAATCAAATTTGGTGTTATGTGGGAGTATGCCAAATCCCTAGGTGCTGACGCTATCGCGACGGGGCATTATGTGCAGACAGATGGTCAAACACTACAGCAGGCAGCAGATCAGGTTAAAGATCAAACGTATTTTTTATGGATGATTCGAAACGATGAGTTGTCGCATATTCAATTTCCTATCGGGCACTTGAAAAAATCTGAAGTACGGACTATTGCAGAAAATGCCGGTCTGTTTACTGCGACTAAAAAAGATAGTCAGGGTATCTGTTTCCTCGGAGCAGTCGACATGCGTGAATTTCTCTCACACTACATCAAAGAAAAACCTGGAGATGTAGTGACTGAAAAAGGTGTAGTGATCGGTAGACACGATGGAGTTGTTTTTTATACTCTTGGAGAACGGCATGGATTTACGATCTCCGAACTTTCAACTGAGCGGACGCCGTACTATGTGGTAGGCAAAGACATACAGAAAAACCATCTCATCGTCTCACACGAGCCAACACGCATGTCTCAAACACTGCCACAAATCATCACGTTGAGTGAGGTGAACTGGCTCGTTGAACCAAGTGTTGGTCAGAAATATACAGCACAGATCCGCTACCACGGGGAACACATTTCGTCAGTTGTGAGGAAAGACCTCACAATAGCACTTGATGATAATGGCGTGATCGCAGTGGGACAATCCCTCGTTCTCTACGATGGAAACACGGTGATCGGTGGGGGAATCATTGATAAAGTATCCTAATACTCGTATACTGGTTTTATGCAACATATATTTGGTGATTCTGTCGTGACAACATTACTACTCGCGATGGTGCTCGGTATGGTACTCGGACTCGAGCGATTTATTGCTCACAAGACTGCGGGGATGCGCACGTACACACTGATCTCGATGGGCTCCGCACTCTTCATTATCATTTCAAAAATGATCACTGAACAAATCCCGTCTTCGATAGGGTACGACTATCATATCGCAGCACAGATCATCGCCGCCGCAGGATTTCTCGGAGTCGGAGCGATATTTAACAACGGACAACGGGTCAGTGGTATCACCACTGCAAGTGGTATGTGGGTTGCAGCAGGGATCGGGATGGCGTCTGGTTTTGGCCTCTATCGACTGGCAATCATCGCAACAGTACTCTCCCTTTTTACCTTTGTGGTGCTGTGGTTGATCGAAAAACAAGTTCGCAAAATGCACCTCGGGAAGGATGAAGAAAACTCCCCACTCTAAAGTTTTGCATACAAATTTGAATACGTAGCCAAAAAGCCCATTTCGGGCTTTTTTGAATATTTGGTATGATGCGGGATATGAAAGCAAAAACGTGGAAATCTGCTAAGCAATTATTGGACTATCTCAATAATGAATATCTTAACGTTCATAAAGATTTCGAGTACTTATTTTGGAAAGTGTATATGGGTGACAAATCTCTTGCTGACAAAAAAGATAAAGCGGAGGTTGCTCGTGAAGATTTTCGTACTAACACGACACTTTCAGCTGCTGTTGAGCAGTTTCTGATATCTGCAAAAGGTACTACGAAAACACGACTATCATACTGGAAAGATTTTTTTAGCCGTTACCAAACTCCACCAGAACTCATTTCGCTTCGTAAAGAAATCACTGAACTTCAAACAAAGATAGAAACAAAACAATCTACTAAAAAAGAAGGGTACATCGATCCCTATACAAATAAGTTTGTGCCATTGTCTCGAAATGGTATGCGCAGCCTTCGTAATACTCACGATGATGAAAAGATCCGTAAGGCATGCTTTGATGCAACTGAATCTCTTTCAGTACTGTGTGTTGATGAATATGTTGATCTTGTACAGAAGAAAAATAAGTACGCAAAAGCACTTGGGTATGAAGATTTTTATGCTTACAAATTGGCACTTGAAGAACGAATGACAAAAAAAGAACTTTTTTCACTCTGGGATACAATTTACGAAAAGACTAAATATGGATTTAAAAATATTCGTGATTTAGAAAAGGAAAAATCTGGTCTTCGAAAGCCATGGAACTTTGGCTATATGATGTCGGGCTCATTTGTAAAAGAGGCAGACCCATACTTTCCATTTGAACTAGCAATACCGACATGGATAGAGACGTTTTCTCGTCTCGGTATTAGTTTTCGTGGAGGTACTATAGTGCTCGATTTGCTTGATAGAGAAGGCAAATACAACAACGGTTTTTGTCATTGGCCAGACCCAGTCCACTATGATGGAGTTCTTCGGAAACCTGCGACTGCACAATTTACTTGCACACTTGTTCCTGGAATTCCCGGACAAGCTGCTAGTGGTCTGCACACCCTTTTTCATGAAGGGGGACATGCAGCGCATTTGCTCAATACTGACAATAGAGATGTCTGTATGAATGTAGAATACCCACCAGCATCGACTGCTTGGGATGAAACGCAGAGCATGTTTCTTGATACAGTGAATTCGAGTATTGAGTGGCGCACCCTCTATGCAAAAAATGCTGAAGGTGAACAGTATCCATTTGATCTCTATATGCGGCAATTAAAGGCATTACATCCACTGCGCCCTCTGGATCTTATGGGTATTATGATGGTGTGTAACTTTGAACGTGAAATTTATGAATCCAAAAATCTTACCAAAGAGATGGTGGTCGCAATTGCCAAAAAGAATTATAAAAAGTACTTTGATCGAAGTGTTGAGTCGACGTATCCGCTCGATGTACCACATATTTATTCGTGGGAAAGTTCTTGTTCATATCAAGGATATGGATTGGCAACACTCGCACTTTCACAGTGGCGAGAATATTTTTTCGAGAAATATGGATATATCGTAGACAATCCACATATCGGTAAAGAAATGCAAAAAGTCTGGAAGTTTGGTTCAATCAAACCATTTCCTGAAGTAGTAAAGATTGCAACAGGTAAAAAACTTTCCTCAAATGCTTATCTAAGAAATATCACTATGTCGTTATCGCAAGTGCAAAAGAAAGCAAAAGAGAGAATTGAGCGCCAAAAAACAGTCAGGCAAAAACCTTTGAAAGGAGACGAAATCAACGCAACGATCGAGCTTGTTCATGGCAAAAAAAAGATTGCAGATAGTAAGAAAGGGTACAAAGCTATGACGGATACATATGCCAAATGGCTTAAGACGCAGTACAAAAAATAAGTATGACTTCATCAGAAATAAGACAACGATTCTTGGACTTTTTCGCTAAACGCGGACATGCGATTTTGCCCAGTGCAAGTTTGGTACCAAATAATGATCCATCAGTACTTTTTACTACTGCAGGCATGCAACCTCTAGTGCCATACCTTCTCGGTGAGCCACACCGACTCGGTAAACGGCTTGTGTCATGTCAGAAATGTGTTCGCACAGGAGATATAGATGAAATAGGGGACAATACCCATAATACATTTTTTGAAATGCTCGGAAACTGGTCATTAGGAGACTATTTTAAAGAAGAATCCATAAAATGGAGCTATGAACTACTAACTTCAAAAGAAGAAGGATTTGGTCTTGATCCTCTTAGACTCTATGTGACGGTGTTTGGAGGCAATGCAGATGCACCTCGCGATGAAGAGTCGTTTGAGATCTGGAAAAAATATATTCCTGAACATAGAATTTATTTCTTGGGATGGAATGGTAAAAAAGAGCCAAACTGGTGGGATGCTGGAGATAATGGTCCATGCGGTCCAGATACAGAAATATTTTATGATGTAACTGAAAGAGGACTAGGAGATATGACAAAAGAAGAGTATTTGAAAGCAGATGAGAGGCAGGAGGTTGTAGAAATATGGAACAATGTTTTTATGGAATATGTAAAAAAAGAGGGCATAGTTGTTGGAAAACTTGCACAAAAAAATGTAGATACTGGTTCAGGATTTGAACGTCTTGTTGCTGCAATTAATTCAAAACAAAATGCGTATGAGACCGATCTCTTTGCTCCGGTGATGGCTAAAATAAAAGATACTGCAGAAAGGTATGATGAACGCGCTGCCCGTATTATCGCAGATCATACGCGAACTGCTTTGTTTCTTATTTCAGATGGGATTGTACCAGGGAATAAAGATCAGGGTTATATTTTGCGTCGACTTATCCGTCGTGCGGTTATGCAGGCAAAAAAGTTGGGGCTGCCGGAACATTTTCTTGGAACGTCATCGGTACTTTTTGGTGAAATGTACAAAGAACAATATCCCGAAGTTATGAAACTCGAAATTGAAGTGATAATTAATACAGAAGAAAATAAATTTACAAAAACGCTCGATGCAGGTCTAAAAGAATTTGAAAAAGGAACTGATCCATTTATTCTCGCGACAACGTACGGATTTCCAATAGAGATAACTGAAGAATTAGCTAAAGAAAAAGGAATTACGATTGATCGGGCAAAGTTTGATCAAGAAATGAAAGCGCACCAAGATCTCTCGCGCTCAGGCAGCGAACATAAGTTTAAAGGTGGGCTTGCAAATACTTCTGATATAACGACGAAGCTGCATACTGCGCATCACTTGCTCCTCAAGGCGCTCCAAGAAGTCGTGAGTCCTGATATTCATCAAAAAGGATCCAATATCACCGACGAACGCTTGCGCATTGATTTCAACTTCGACCGTAAACTTACCCACGAAGAAAAACAAAAGGTAGAAGATTTGGTAAATCAAAAAATCAAACAAGACCTAACGGTCACTAAAAAGGACATGCCAAAAGAGGAAGCAGAGAAACTGGGGGCAGAAATGGAGTTTGGCACGACGTATCCAGATATCGTATCGGTGTATATGATTCATGATGAACAAGATGAGGTATTTTCCCAGGAGTTTTGTGGTGGTCCGCACGTGACGCATACCGGAAAGCTTGGAATATTTAAAATTCAAAAAGAAGAAGCATCGTCGGCAGGTGTTCGTCGTATCAAAGCGACACTGCTCTAATGTACATTTTGGATATTTCCTTGGTATACTTATGTTATGGCACGACCTCATACAGGAGTATTTGCGGTGTACGACATCAGCTCGGGTTCGGTTGGCGGGGCGCATATACTCCTGCCGCACGAAAGTGCAAAAAAAATGACCGTACTTGCGAGCGTTCGCACGGCAGCCCCACTCCAAGAAGACATCAAAATGGATCGGTTTGTTGAAAACACGGTTCATTATTTAGAAGATGTCATTGTTCGCGTAGGGAAGGCAGATGTTCACCATCCTTTTTTGATTCAAGTTGTGCTTGATTCGCCGTGGTACAGCACAAAAGTAAAGACTATTCATTATCAAAAAGATACGCCCTTTACGTGTACCAAAAAGTTACTAGACTCCCTTGTCGACCAAGAGATCATGGGGTTGCTTTCAGAAGAAAATACTTCCTATGGAGTGTATGGCAAAGAATCAGTAGTTATCGAAAAACAACTCTCTGAGACAAAACTCAATGGATATAGCACTAACACTCCTATTGGCAAAAAAGCCACTACGGTAGAGCTCGCGTTAGTGGTAACGATTGCACCAAAAAACGTGCTCGCGCTTTTTTCCGACACGTTCAAGCGCACGTATGGTACTCGTCGGATACAATTTTCGACACGGCTTTTGACCATGGGCATTGTTGCACAAAACACGGGAGTAATTGAAAATGACTGCGTACTCATGCACATGAGCGAAGAAGTAACCGATATTGCCATACTCAAACATCGTACGATATTGTATCAGCGTTCATTTCCATCGGGATCGTACAGTCTCTATCGAACGCTCGTCTTAAACGGCAAATCTCAAGCAACTGAGGCAATTGCACTGTTTGAGTCGTATCGTCTCGGTAAACTTTCTCCAGGAGAAAGCACAGAGATCGAAAAAGCAATTACTATTTTTACAAACCGGTGGCAAATCGCCTTACAACAACTCTTGGATAATAACGAATATGGATTTTGCTTACCCCCGACAATCATTATCTGTATCGATAAACGTTTTGAAACGATATTGAAAAATATCGTGGAAAGCGACCCGATGATCGCCCATCGCTGCTCGCCGCAAGCGACCGTGATTCGTTTTTTTGACGAGACATATCTCGGTACAGCTATGGATACGAACGACGTTTCTGCGATCGACGTTGGGGTAGGAATTACAGCGCTTTTTGTAAAGGAGTTTTTATAATATAATGCGGGTATATGAAGCTCTATGATGTAATCCGCAAAGAAGATAGGGAAAAAGGTACACCACTCCGAGAAATTGAGATAGAGCCAGTTGTTATTCACCGTCAAAAAAGTCCTCGAAAACCAACGTTTGTTTTCAAAAAAATCATTATCATCAGTCTTGTACCACTCTTTTTGGCTTTTTTATATATAGCGGGGATGAAAGTGGTGAGAGCAACCGTGGTAGTCACACAGCGACAGATACCATTCACTCTCGATGGAGCAGAGTTCGAGCTGGATCAAGAAACTGCGGGTACTACGGGTAGACTATCGTTTCAAACAATGATTGTGCCAGCCGAAGTCTCACGACAGGTGTATGGTTCTCAGGTAGAGCCAAGTACGAGCTATGCAAAAGGGAAGGTCGTGTTTTTTAACGAATACAGTACCAAGGCTCAAACAGTTAAAGCAAAAACAAAACTTACTGCTGCGGATGGTAAAACATACACCACTTTGGAGAATGCAGTAGTACCAGGATATACGATTCAAAACAAGGTCAAAACGGCTGGCACTTCGACCGCAACTGCGATCGTTGCTACTAGTATTGGACCGACCTACAACACGAGTGGTACTAGTTTTGTCGTATCAGGATGGACGGGAACTAAGGCAAAGCAATTTTATGCCCAATCCGCAGGGCAGGTGACTGGTGGAGAAGACGGCGTAGCGCACAGTGTCTCAACAGCTGATCAGGCAGATGTCATAGCGACACTTCAGGCGCAGTTGTTAGAGCGATTGAAGCGAGAAACACGAGCACAGATCCCTGATACGTTGCTTGCCTTTCCTGATCTTCAGGCAGCAACGATTAGTAGTGACTCGATCACCCTAAAAGGTGCCAGCGTTAAGTTTCCCGCAAGTATAAAGGGTACGATGGTTACCTATCTGATCTCACGAGAAATGCTCGAAAGCGCAATTGCAAATCGAGTACTAAGTGATCATACGTATGCGCGAGTAAGTATCCCTACGATCAATGATTTGACCGTTATACCCGTTAGTCAACTCCCGAGCGATCCTAAAAATACTCCCGATACGATACTCGTTAAAATTTCAGGTACGGGAACCATCATCACCAAGGCTCCAATCGAAACAATCAGGCAATCCTTAGTCGGAAAGTCTAAAAAAGGCTTTGAATCAATTTTTTCAGAGATCCCTGAGATTAGTAGTGCTGAGTACCATTTTTACCCATTTTGGGCACCATTTTTCCCGCAAAGTCCTTCTCGCATCAAAATCGACATACAATAGGGGGAAAATGGTTGACCGCACAATAAAGCTATAGTAGTATTACTATTCGTATCACATGGCAACAACAGCAGAGTCAGTTAAAGCGACGGTATCAGAAGCACTTCCTAACACGATGTTTCGAGTAACACTTGAAAATGGTGAAGTAATTGTTGCGTATCTTGCTGGCAAAATGCGACTCCATCGGATCAAAGTTCTTATTGGAGATACGGTAGAGGTAGTGCTCGACCCCTACGGGGGTAAGGGACGTATTGTCAGGAGAACATAACTGGTGTATACTCTCCCCGCTACAAACGAGGGTACGCAAATCATATCAATATGAAAATCAGATCAACGGTCAAAAAAATGTGCGCTAAATGCAAAATCGTAAAACGCAACCGACACTTGCACGTTATTTGCGATAACCCAAAACACAAACAAAAACAATAATTAATATGCGTATTTTAGGAATTACTATCCCCAATGAAAAAAGACTTGATGTTGGACTCACCACACTTTTTGGTATTGGGAGAACTACAGCAACTCGTATCCTCAACACTGTCGGCGTAGATACTGCTACCAAACCAACAGATATTTCTATTGATCAAGAAAACGATATTAGAAAGTTGATCGAAGAGCGAGTTATAGAGGGAAACCTCAAGCGAGAGATTGCATCAAATGTAAAGCGTCTCAAAGACATTAAAAGTTATCGTGGCCTGCGACATATGCGTCGTTTGCCAGTCAATGGACAGCGCACAAAGACGAACTCTCGTACCGTGCGAGGTAATATCAGAAACACGATGGGTAGTGGTCGTCGTAAGGAGAGTAAGACATAATAATTTATGGGAAAAAAACGAATTGCAACTCAAGAAGGACAGTTGATCGACGCAGAAAAGCGAGGTCGTGCAGTTGCGCGTACTACAAAGAAAAAGGTAACCTCTGCAAAGCTATCGATCGAAGCTACGTTCAACAACACCAAGGCGGTGGTAAGTGACCTAAAAGGCAACGTACTTTTTTGGTCTTCAAGTGGATCTCTCGGCTTTAAAGGCGCAAAAAAGGGAACACCGTTTGCTGCATCAAAAGTAGGAGAAATGCTTTCTGAAAAAGCTACTGTTGCCGGCATTAAAGAGGTCACTGTCGTTATCAAAGGAGTTGGTTCGGGGAGAGAGCCGTTAGTGAGAGCATTTATTAGTAGCGGTATCGAACTTTTGTCGATAAAAGACCGTACACCAGTACCGCATAATGGACCAAAGGCTAAAAAGCCACGAAGAGTATAAACATATATGAAAATTGGAGCAAAATACAAAATGTGTCGACGGTTGGGTTCAGGAGTGTTTGAAAAGTGTCAAACACAAAAGTACACACAATCAGAAACTAAAAAAACTCGTAGTACTGGCAAGCGTCCAAAGCAGCTCTCTGACTATGGACGACAGTTGATCGAAAAGCAAAAAGTGAGATTTTCTTACGGAGTTTCAGAGCGTCAGCTTGGTACCTATGTAGAAAAGGCGACACATGTCAAAGGGATGACGGTAACTGACAAACTGTACGAACTACTTGAAACACGTCTCGACAACGTTGTATATCGATTGGGATTTGCTCCTACTCGACGTTTCGCTCGACAACTAGTTTCTCACGGTCACTTTACCGTCAACGGTACCAAGGTCACGATCCCTTCACTCGAAGTTCGAGTTGGAGATGTGATTGCGGTGCGTGAAGGATCACGCAAGAGTGTTATTTTCCAAGATATGGGTCCTAAAATGAAGACATATACTTGGCCACAGTGGCTAAAGTTTACCCCAGAATCTCTCCAGGCAGAGATAGCCGGGAAACCAAAAAATGACGAACAGTTCTTGCAGTTAGACACGGTGCTTGAGTTCTACAGTCGATAGCCGGCGACGTTAGAACACAGGTTAGGAAGTTTTACAAATTAATGGTACAGTATATTTTTATATGAGCGAACAACACATCATTCTCCCATCAAAACCAAAAGCAACCCTTGAAGAGGGGCACAAAGGAATATTTGAAATCGAAGGTTTGGTTCCAGGATATGGGTACACACTGGGCAATAGTTTGCGACGCATCATCCTTTCTTCGCTCCCTGGAAACGCTATTACTGCAGTTAAAATAGAGGGAGTCAGCCATGAGTTTTCAACGATCGATGGTATCAAAGAAGACGTTATCACTATCTTGCTCAACCTTAAAAATGTTAGATTTTCTCTAACCACTGACGAACCGCAAAAAGTTACGCTCAATGTAAAGGGTCCAAAAATAGTCACTGCAGCTGACATACAAGCAAAAGGTGCAGCCTCAGTCGTCAATCCAAATCAATATATTTGTGAAATAACCACAAAGACCAGCTTTTCACTAGAGCTTACCATCGAACGTGGTCTTGGGTTTGTTCCTCGCGAACAGCACCACAAGCAAAAGGCAGACATCGGTACCATTTTCTTGGATGCTATTTTTTCTCCTATTCGTCGCGTGAGTTACGATGTTGAGGAAATGCGTGTTGGAGATAAAACAAACTTCAACCGCCTCCGTATGACAATCGAAACAGATGGAAGTATCACTCCGAGAGCTGCACTTGAGCAGTCAGTACATACCATGATTGAACAGTTGGCAGCGATGATAGAGGTTAGTTCTGAAGAAATCGTCAAAGAGGTTCAATCTCGGATAACCGTCAAAAAGATGCCGGCAATGGTAGAAGAGGCTACTGGTCAATCAAAAGAAGACGATGAAAATGATATCGATGTTACTGACGTATTGAAAAATCGTATTGATTCAATCGGGCTCTCTACACGAACACTCAACGCACTCTCTGCTGCAAATATTCGTACCATCGGCGGCATTGCGCGAAAGCACGTGAACGATCTTTTGGAGATTGACGGTATTGGAGAAAAAGGCATTACTGAAATCAAAGAGGCTTTGGCAGCATTTGACTTGTCTTTAAAGGAATAATAGGGTATAACAGACTATCATGCGCCATCATAACAATGTGAGAAAATTTGGTCGAGAAAAAAATGCCCGTACTGCACTGGTGAAGGGCTTGGCTACTTCGTTGATTACCCATGGCCGTATTTTGACGACGGAAGCAAAGGCAAAGGAGATCCGACCAACTGTTGAAAAAATGATTACCAAGGCAAAAACTCCTACGTTGGCACACCGACGTAACTTGCTTGCAGGGTTGTACAACAACGAGTTCGTCGTGAGTAAACTGATCGATGATATCGCTCCAAAATACAGTGAGCGTCCAGGTGGGTATACTCGCATTACGAAGTTAGTTTCTCGCAAGAGCGATGGCTCACCAATGGCGGTGATTGAACTGCTTTAAATTTTTTATGAACTACACAATCGATGCAACAAATAAATCAGTGGGACGTATTGCTACAGAAGTAGCGAGTATTCTCATGGGCAAAAACGAAACTTCTTTTTCTCGCAATACTATCTCTACAAACACGGTTACGATAACCAATGCTTCAAAGATCAAAACGAGTGCGGCAAAACTTTTGGAAAAAACATACAAGAGCTACTCAGGGTACCCAGGTGGGCTCAAGCTTGAAACAATGTCAAACCTGATAGGGCGAAAAGGTCATGGTGAAATCATTGCAATCGCAGTGAAGGGAATGCTTCCAGACAACAAGCTCAAACGAGAGATGATGAAGCACCTCACGATTACCGAATAATCATTTTAATTATGGATAAGACAAAGAAAAGATACATAGAAACCATCGGACGACGCAAAACTGCAACTGCGCGAGTACGCATTACTCCTGCGACAAAGGCAAGTTATCTAATCAACGATCAAGAGCTTGCGACATATTTTCCTACTGCAGAACTCCAGAAGATCGTTACTGATCCTTTTGCAAACACTGAAAAGGGCACTGAGTATGCAGTAACGGTACGCGTAATGGGTGGAGGTATTCACGGTCAAGCAGAAGCAGTGCGACACGGTATCGCTCGAGGACTCGTCGTAGAAGATGAGGGAGACAAGACTAAACTCAAGGCAGCAGGATTTCTCAAGCGTGATCCACGTTCCAAAGAAAGACGCAAATTCGGTCTCAAAAAAGCTCGCAAGGCACCGCAGTGGTCAAAACGATAACATTCAAACGCTCCCGAAAGGGAGTTTTTGTATTATTGACAGGAGTCTAAATATCAAGTAATTTATTGGAAAACCACAACTTATGACACAAAAAAATGTTCCTTCACCGAATATAAAAAATACAGGAATCAGTTGCACGGCAAAGGAATTACAAAGTACATTCGACTGTTACAACTATTGTGATCTTATTGATTATCAATTTGGATATTTTGATTCAAAAATCAGAAGCATTTTGGGACATATTAAGGCGCAGGGTAGAAAAGCAACGACTGCTTATTTGCACCAATTTATCTTAAAGGATAGACCGATAACCTATCAAGATTTACTGGAGTGTGAAGCAAAACAAAAGCAATTAAAACTTTTTAAGGTTTGGGAATCGTTAGATTACGCACTCTACTTTGCACAACAAAGTGTACTTGATATAGAGGAGAGTATCTTTATACTACTTGCAGGCAGCAATGATGAGACTCGATATCAATTGGAGTTGCGGAGAAATAATAATGGTGAATGTAATCTGTACCTTAGGGAACGCCATCCTGATTTTATATACGAGTTTGACTCATACATACTTGTATAAACTGAAGAGCCGTCATGTATTTCCATGAGGGCTTTTTTATTGTCAAATTTTCTGCTTGCCTGAATGCTTACCTTGAAAAATGTAAACGGGCGGGTATAATGCACGGATATGAAAGATGATGAAAACAACTTTGTTCACGATGTCGATGATGAAATACATACTGAGGATGTCGTGTTTGATGGAGAGGTGGAGCCAGTAGATGAAGAAGGTTTTGAAGGAGGAAGTACAGCAAAACTCAAAAAACTTCAAGAAAAAATCAAGGCTGTGGAAAAAGAAAAGACTGAATATCTGGATGGTTGGCAGCGAGCTCGGGCTGATTATGCCAATCTCCAAAAGACGACTGATGAAGACAAGAAACGATTCCGAGACCACTTTGCACAGCGTTTCGTCGAAGACCTGCTTCCAGTCGTTGATTCATTTTCGATGGCGATGTCCAATAAAGAAGCGTGGGAGAAAGTTGATACCAACTGGCGCACTGGCGTCGAGTATATCTACAGCCAGCTTATGACAGCTCTCGGGGAACATGATTTGGAGGCTTTTGGCAAAGTAGGAGATACCTTTGATCCGATGCTTCACGAAGCAGTCTCTGAGGCAGAGACTGCTGATTCAAACCTCGATCACACAACCGCAAACGTCTTGCAGCAAGGGTATAAATTGGGCGATTCAATATTGCGTCCAGCGAGGGTGATAGTTTTTAAAACAAAAATATAAAATATATGAACAAAAAGAAGAAAATTATCCTTTTCACTCTCTTAATTATTGTAATATTTTTACCTATTTCTATCACGCTAAATGCTGATAAAACAGGTTGGGGGGCAGGGAAAGGTGGTGCTCAGTATAGTACTAAACTTACCTATATTGCTCTAGGTTTTATTATGATAGGAGGAACTGAACATATCACAGAGATTCCACCCGGAGACAGTCAGGCTTTTCCTGATTGGAAAAGAACAGAGAGTATCAATTCGTTAAAACCATTTAGTAGGCCAAATATATATTTAATTATTAAGAAGTACGGTGATGATAATATAAGATTGAGGTATGGTAACAGTTATATGCATCAGGAAATTTTCTTTTATTTGTATAATATTTATCCTGCAAAAGTTTATTTTTAGAACCTGTTAATTCTAGCTTATTTATTTCGCCAACTTCAAAAACTCTTCTTCAGTATTTTTATCCAACGTAGTGGTAACAAATATCATGATCTCGGTCGTCAAGCCGAGGTCTTTTTTTATACTTGCAAAGAAGTGCTCGAACGGATGCATCGATATCCAAACCGAATTTTTGAGACACACAAACCCAGCCTTTTTTAATAAATATCTGAGCCCTTCACGTTCAGCTTTTCGTTCTTCGGGTAGGTCAAGGAGTATGATGCGCCATTTACCATCCCAAGTGGGGTCAACGAGGGTGTCTTTGGCGTCGAGTTTGATAGAAAGAGCTTTTTTGCGACCGTCGCTGGTGAGGCGCGCATAGGCCTGCTGGCCCGAATGATGTCGTTCGATGAGTCCTGAGTCATGCAATCCTTTGAGAGAGCGTGCTGCGCCCCTTGTAGCCTTTGCGGAGTGGGGTGAGGACATAGACTCCATAATCCGTTCAATCGATACTGCAGGCTTGTCGGCGAGCAATTTGATGATTTTTTTGGAATAGTCTACTTTATCTCCAATTTTTTCTGCAATTTTTCTTGACATATAAAAACGATATCACTATACTATATTTTATACAAGTATTTCGTGATCGCGAAATGCAAGTAATTCTGCATATCAATCATTCTGTATTTCTGAACTTACCCTTATAAATTTTATTATTAAAGTATTTAAACAATAATTAACATATGGCAAAAATCATAGGAATCGACCTCGGAACTACAAACTCAGCTGTCGCCATCATCGAAGGTGGACAGCCAAAAATCATCGAAAACATCGAAGGAGCACGCACGACTCCGTCTATCGTCGCAGTGGGCAAAAATGGGGACCGGCTCGTCGGACTACTAGCCAAGCGACAGTCAGTGACTAACCCTGAAAACACGATCTATGGTATTAAGCGATTTATGGGTCACAAAGCAAGTGATGAAGGTCTGGACAAGGTCATCAAGAGCTCAGCATTCAAGGTCTCAAACGGCACTGATGGTGGCGTGCTCGTAAAACTTGGCGATAAGGACTATCGACCGGAAGAAATCTCAGCTATGATTTTGCAAAAGATCAAGGCAGACGTTGAGGCAAAGCTTGGTGAAAAAGTTACCGAGGCTATCATTACCGTCCCTGCGTACTTTAACGATGCACAACGAAAGGCGACCAAAGATGCCGGTGCGATCGCAGGACTCGATGTGAAGCGCATCATCAACGAACCGACTGCTGCAGCGCTTGCATATGGATTTAACAGCAAGAAAAACGAAAAGATTGCAGTCTATGACTACGGAGGTGGAACCTTTGATATATCGATCCTCGAGGTGTCTGATGTAGACGACCAGCAGTCCATTGAAGTCAAATCAACTGACGGCGACTCGCTCCTCGGAGGACGTGACATCGATCTCAAGATCATGAACTGGATCGCAGAGGAATTCAAAAAACAGTCAGGAGTCGACGTACTCAAGGACCCACTTGCTCGTCAGCGTCTCGACGAAGCAGCCGAAAAAGCAAAGATCGAGCTCTCAACTACCCTTGAAACAGAAATCAATATTCCGTTCATCACGAGTACTGATGCAGGGCCTCAACACTTGCTGCTCAAGATGACTCGTGCACAACTCGAAAGCATCGCAGATGAATTCATCACTCGATCTATCGAGATCACCAAACGTGCAGTAGAGGCAAGTCCGTTCAAGATTTCTGAAATCAACGAAGTTATCCTCGTCGGCGGACAGACTCGTATGCCGCGTATTGTTGAGGAAGTAAAAAAGCTTTTTGGCAAAGAACCAAATCGTTCTATCAACCCTGACGAAGTCGTCGCTCTTGGTGCAGCAGTGCAAGGTGGAGTGCTCCAAGGAGATGTACGCGATGTGCTCTTACTCGATGTGATTCCGCTATCACTTGGTATCGAGACTATGGGGGGTGTCGCAACTAAACTTGTTGAACGCAACACGACGATCCCTTCATCCAAATCTCAAATATTCTCGACTGCTGCTGACAACCAAACATCAGTAGAGATCCACATTACTCAAGGAGAGCGTCCAATGGCGTCTGACAACAAATCCCTTGGACGCTTTATCCTCGACGGCATCCCACCAGCACCACGCGGAATGCCACAGGTAGAAGTTACCTTTGATGTCGACTCAAACGGTATCCTCGCAGTGAAGGCCAAGGACAAGGCGTCCGGCAAAGAGCAGTCGATCCGTATCGAATCATCAAGCGGACTTACTCCTGACGACATCGAAAAGATGAAAAAGGACGCAGAGATCCATGCAAAGGACGATGAAGAAAAGAAGGGCTTGGTAGATGTCAAAAACTCAGCGGAAATGAATATATTCACTGCCGAAAAGTCCCTCACCGAATACGCGGACAAAATCCCTGAAGAAATCAAGAGTGCGGTTACGGCAAAAGTTGCAGAACTCAAGACTGCAAAAGACGGCACAGACAAGGGAGCTATTGAAACAGCGATACACGCGCTCTCGACCGAGCTTCAAAAGATAGGGGAACACATGGCCAAAAGTACTTCGACTACTGCAGAACCACAAAGCGAAGAGATTCCAAAAGATGCAGAAGCGACTGATACAACTCATTCGACAAGTTCAGAGCAATCAGGTGAACCAGAAGCTCCTAAGGAATAAGACAAATCCCAATAAAAATCTCTCAAAAAGCCCTAGAAATAGGGCTTTTTGATGTATTGACTTACCGTATAATATGTGTTATTATATAGGAATAAATCTGATCTTTTCAATTAAAAATAAAAATATGAATAAATTAATCTTATTAATCTGCAGTCTTTTAATTTCAATAATAACTGTGAGTGCACAAAAAATGAAAAATGCACCGACAAGGTCTGTTTTAAAGATCTATCAAGATTCAAAGTTTGAAATTATACCAGACGAAGAAGCTAAAAAATACTACTCGTACCCTTTGTCACTTGATAATGCCGTTGTTAAAGTCTGGCATAATAATCCTGGAGTCTTCAATGTTTTTATCGCAACAAAAAATGAATTTTATTTTCTAAGTAATGAACTGCAAAAAAATAATGTTCAAATTTTACTTGATGATGAAAAGTTTGTAGGATTTATGAAAACAATCTCATATTAAAATTCCAACACCTCATTTAAAGCTCTGAATTTTTTCGGAGCTTTTTTTATTTCCAACATATGCTATAGTATTCTCACTTATGAACAAGAAACGCAAAATCGCCGCTAAAAAGAAGCGCAAAAAAGAAGGCAAGACCGTCTCTCTAAGACACAGGTAATATATAAAAATATAGACCTCGAAGGTCTATATTTTTATATGAGATGGATGTATACTAGTGAAATGATAGCAGAAGGTGAGTATTTTCATATTTATAACCGAGGTGTCGACAAAAGAAGTATTTTCGAAGATGAGCAGGATTTGCGGAGATTCCTCATGAGTATGCGAGAGTTCAATACTACAGTGCCAGTCGGAGGTATATATATGGCTTCTCTCAAAAAACGTAAAGAGTCTAATCTAGCCAGACACCCAATTGTCAGCATTGTTTCTTATTGTTTGAACAAAAATCATTTTCACTTAATACTTAGGCCACTTACCGAAAAAGGGGGATCTCTTTATATGCAACGACTTTGTGCGGGATATACAAAGTATTTTAACGAAAAATATTCTCGATCAGGTGCATTATTTCAAGGCAAATATAAAAGAGTCCTCATCGAGACAAATGAACAACTGTTGCACGTACATGCATACGTATCGGTCAATGACCGAGCGCACCGTGGTCTCAATCCTTCATGGTTTGACAAAGTTTCTTTTTCTAGTGTTGGTGAATACATCACAAATACAACGAGTAACCCTCTGTGTGAAAAGGCGATAATATTGGATCAGTTTTCTACTATTGCAAAGTACAATAATTTTATTGAATCAACACTCATGGATATCCTTGAGCGAAAAAAACACCAAAAAGACCTTAGTAAAATTTGCTTAGAATAATATAGACCTTCGAGGTCTATATTTCTTTATGGGGACAAGTATGTTAAAATCTTTACATGGCAAAAGACTATTACGAGACATTGGGCGTTCAAAAGAGCGCTTCAAAAGAAGATATCAAAAAAGCCTTCCACAAGATGGCGCATAAATACCATCCTGACAAATCTACTGGGGACGAGGCAAAGTTTAAGGAAGTAAATGAAGCCTATCAGGTACTTTCTGATGATCAAAAGCGATCACAGTACGATCAGTTTGGACAAGCTGGACCACAAATGAGTGGGGGATACGGTGGCGGTGCTCAGGATTTCGGTGGATTTGATTTTTCTGGGTTTTCTCAGGGTCAAGGTGGATTTGAATTTGACCTCGGGGATATGTTTGGAGACATATTTGGTGGACGTCGCCAGAGACAAAAACGTGGTAACGATCTCCAGACCAATATCACCATAGATTTTAAAGATGCGATATTTGGTATCGAACGTGAGATTCACATCAAGAAACCTTCAACATGCACAACATGCAAAGGCAATGGTGCGAAACCAGGTACTACTCTTGAGACGTGTACTACTTGTAATGGCAAGGGACAAGTCCGTAACATCCAGCGCACAATCCTTGGGTCAATCGCGACCAATCAAGTCTGTGACAAATGTCACGGCACTGGTCAGATCCCCAAAGACCCTTGTGCAACATGTCACGGCAAAGGTGTCGTTAATGAAAGTCGCACCATCAAACTCACCATTCCCTCAGGTATTCAAAATGGCGAAACACTCCGACTTGGCGGTATGGGGGAGGCGATGCAAGGCGGCACATCGGGAGATCTGTACGTACACGTCTCTGTGACCCCACACAAGACCATCGCTCGATCCAACTACGACCTCGTCACTGCGCTTCCGATCAAGCTCACTGATGCGCTCCTCGGTGCGCAGTATGCGATAGAAACACTCGATGGTTCAATCCCGATCACGATTCCTGCGGGGACGCGAGTTGGAGATACGATTACACTCAAAAATCATGGAGTCCCAACAAGTGGTGCCAAGCGTGGTAACTTCATCATCAAGCTTAACATCACCCTTCCAGACAAACTCTCAAAGAAAGCAAAAGAAGTGATTGAGGAATTGAAGAAGGAAGGGATATAAATAAAAAACTACCATGAGGTAGTTTTGATTGCAGTTATTCTCGTACAATAAATTTTTGATCCCACGTATCAACGATCATAAAACCCGGATGCATGAGACGAATGTGGTAGAACCAAAGATGTATTTTCCCGACCGCTTTTGGCTGGAGCGTGAATTGCTGAAATCTCAATGTTGAATCAGTGCGATCTATTTTTATATTGCTTTCAAAAACACGCATCTTTGAGGTGTCCGGCAATATCCAATAAAAATCTGTATCGAGATTTTTGAGCGGTAAACGAAATGCGAGGATATCATGTCGCACCACAAACATACGGTTACCAAGGCATGATACAAGAAACAGTATCATTGTAAACAGGAATATTTTTTTCATATTGGGAGCTTTTTTAGGATTGTGACACTGGTTACATATTGAGTCAACCTACTGTAAAAGTCAGACAAATTAGGTATACTAAACTATTATGGCATCCATTACAGAACTCCGCGACGAACGGCTGAAAAAGAAAGCTCTGTTGGAAGAGAAAGGTATCAACCCTTATCCCGCAGAGACAAAGCGCACTGACACGATCGAAGTCTTTAAAGACAGATTTACACTCTATGAGACAGGCAAAGACTCGATCACGCTCGCAGGGCGGATCATGAGTAAACGCGGACAAGGCGGACTTGCGTTTGCAGACATATTTGATGGAAGTGGTGCCAACGGGTCTGACAGCACGATGCAGCTGTTTTTGAAAAGCGATGAAATGGACGCCGATGCTTATGCTCTCTGGAACGAGACGACTGATATTGGAGACTTTGTCGAAGCGACAGGGATTGCGTACACAACGAAGCGTGGTGAACAAGCACTCTTTGTGTCTGCTTGGAACATGCTTACCAAATCTCTATTACCGCTTCCTGAAAAATGGCACGGCCTCACTGACGATGACGAACGGTATCGCAAACGATATCTCGATATCCTCACCAATCCTGAATTAAGAGAGATGTTTGAAAAGAAAGCAAAGTTTTGGGAAGTCACCCGCAACTTCCTCAAAGAGAGCGGATTTATGGAAGTCGAAACACCCACACTCGAAGTAACGACCGGAGGTGCAGAGGCCAATCCATTCAAGACAATGCATAAAGATTTTGCGCTCGATGTCTTTCTACGTATTTCAGTAGGGGAGTTATGGCAAAAGCGACTGATGGCAGCAGGATTTCCCAAGACATTTGAGATCGGCCGCGTGTATAGAAACGAAGGATCGAGCCCTGACCACCTTCAAGAGTTTACCAACATGGAGTTTTATTGGGCGTACGCCAACTATCACGATGGTATGAAGCTCGTCGAACGACTCTATAGAACTATTGCACAAGAAGTGTTTGGCACGGGTGTCTTTACTACTCGAGGCCACATCATCGATCTCTCAAAAAAATGGGATACGATCGACTATGTTGAAGAGATCCAAAAACAAACTGGCATCAATGTCCTTGACGCAACTGCTGAAGCGATGACTGCAAAACTAGATGAACTTGGTGTGAAATATGATGGAACAAACAAAGAGCGCCTCACTGACACACTATGGAAGTACTGTCGCAAAACTATCTCAGGACCAGCGTTTCTTGTCCGCATTCCAAAGCTTGTCTCACCGCTTGCGAAATCATGTGATGACGATCCTCGACTTACCGAGCGGTTTCAAGTACTCCTTGCAGGTAGTGAAGTAGGAAATGGATTTTCGGAGCTCAACGACCCAGTCGAACAGCGAAATCGTTTTGAACTACAACAACAGTTGATCGAACGAGGAGATGATGAGGCGATGATGCCTGAATGGGAGTTTGTCGAAATGCTCGAACACGGCATGCCGCCGACGTGTGGATTTGGATTTGGCGAACGACTCTTTGCGTTCATGGTAGACAAACCAATCCGTGAGACACAACTATTCCCCCTATTGAAACCAAGGGAATAAAAAAACCTCCACTGGTGTGAAAGTTTAAATTCTTATTTCGTAACTCCATTTTTTAAGTTGTCCGTTATAATTAAATTTATAGAAATGATCCATTTGGACAACAATTTCAGTCAAATCTATCACATTTGAAAAATATTTGTCCTTATCATCTATTGAAGCTAAATAAGCTTTAATTATCACCTTAACTTCGACGATTTGTTGATGTCGAGGAAGAGCGCTGATATTTGTATTGGACAAAAGAGTCAAAAGTTCTTGACCAAAATTTCGCTGTGTTACTTGTTTATGTAATACGGGAATTTTTGGTAACTTATCAAGTGTTTTTTTAATTGAAATAAAACTAATTTTTTTTGAATTTTTGATAATAGATTTTTCTGATTGATTTTTATATTCTATTATAATCCAGCAAATTAATAAATAACAAATACAAGCAATTATAGCTTCGAATATTCGAATCCACTCAGGCATTATATATATAGCGTATATGTACATAGTTGATATTTTCCTTACTATTACACATAACAGGCACTATGTAAATAGTTATGATATAATAACTGTATGTGGGTACTGTACAGCTCGATTTCTGTTATTTTATGGTCGTTGGTAAATATAGCCGACAGTTATCTGGTTGAAAAAAACAAAAAAATAGGTCATCCGATCGGAGCGCTGGTTATATTTTCAAGTATCTATTTAATTTTTTTTCAACAAAGCATCTCACGAGACACAACTATTTACGCTTTTGAAACTTAGAGAATAATATTATCCAGCAAATCTACTCAAAAGGATTAGTGCGATTACGCCCAAACAAATACCCGTAATTTCATATACATTTAATGTCTCTTTAAACTTTAAAACACCGATTGTTACTAAAAACAGAGCGGTCGCTATACCGTAGACTACACCTATGGTTGATAGTTTCATATGCTTCATAATAAAAAACCAACCTATAGAAGTGATAAGATATGTACAAAGTCCAATCACAAATAACTTCCAGTCGATATATTTATTGGAAGTACTTCCAGAAAGCTTTATCAGGTAATCTCCTAAGACTGTTACAGCACTTAGGCTTACCACTACAAACAGTACAAAATAGGTATTCACAAATATTAGTTTTTTTTAGTAACTTACGCTACTATAATAGCATATAAATATTAAAAAAGTTCAGATTGATCCCTTTTATGCAAAAACCAGGTTTATACACAAAAAAAACAAAAGAAAAGTATTTGGAAACAATTCCAACTTTAAATAAACAAGAACTAGTGATGGTGGTTAAAAAGGGAAAGAAAGAGATCGTTAATCAAATTATGCAGTCTTGGGAAACCACTTATATGAAAGAGTTGGCAAAAATTGCGACTTCACAAGGTGGAAATATACTTGAGGTTGGATTTGGAATGGGTATCTCGGCTGGTTTTATAGAAGATTCAAAAAAAATAAAAAATCATACCGTCGCAGAGTGTCATCCTATGATGATTGACAATGCAAAGAAAAAATTTTTAAAACAAATCAAATCTAAGAAATTCATAATATTGGAGGGTTTTTGGGAAAATACCACAAAAAAAATTCCGAACAAATCGTTCGATGGAATTCTGTTCGATTCTTGTCCATTAGATAAAGAAGTTGAATTTTTTCAATTTTTTCCTTTCTTTAAAGAGGCGTCCAGATTGTTGAAGGACGACGGTATTTTTACTTATTTTTCTGATGAAGCGATAAAGCTTTCAAAGAAACATATAGCTGAGCTTAAAAAAGCCGGTTTTAAAAATATTTCCTTCAAAGTCTGCAAGGTAAAACCTCCAAAAGATTGCCTATATTGGAAACACAATACTATTGTTGCGCCGATTGTGAAGAAGTAAATTGCATCGTATGGTTAATGTATTTGAAAAATGGAAACCAGTTGACTATCTAGAACACTATTATCTATTAGAACGGTTACCTTCGGATGAAGTCCATCTTTTTAGATTTATTACTAGGTTTCTTAAAAAACAAAATAGGATGTTCAAAAGTGTGATTGATATAGGCTGCGGTCCGACTATTCATCGAGCAATTCCTTTTGTTCCATATGTAGAAGATGTGTATCTGGCAGATTATGTATCAGCAAACTTGCAGGAAATCAAAAAATGGATTGCTGAAGGAAGTACTATCCACAATTGGGACGATCAGATACGTCATATCCTTAATATTGAAGGTCTAAAGACAGACAAGGATTTTAATGAAAGAATTGAATCATTTAAAAATAAAATAAAAAAGTTACTAACTTGCAATATTTTTGATACTCTTCCAATAGGTATAACGAAAGCCCAATTTCCTCTAGTCACTTCTTTTTATTGTATCGATTCTATTACGCATTCAAAATTGAAATGGAAAACCGCTATGAAAAACCTCTGTGGTTTAGTTGAACCAGGGGGGTGGCTTATCATTTCTGCCCTAAGGGACACAAAATCATATAAAGTTGGAAAACGTACCTTTCCAAGTGCCAACGTAAATGAGGCAGATTTTTATACAATTTTGGGAAAACACGGTTTCCCAAAAGAAACTATTGATGTTAAAATTATACCGTCCCCCCAATGGGAAAAAGACGGTATTAAAAGTTTACTCGTTTTAAGTGCTAAAAAAAATGGATAAGGAGCAACATAAAATCAATATGTTAAAAAAATTAATAGTAGGAATATATACTATTTCTGCTGTTCTCTGGTTTGTGTTTATTATCTATACTAAAAATCTAGGTTCTTATGAAGGACCACTCTATCATCTTGTCCTTACCCCTTTTCTTATTGGAATGACTCTTTTACCAATCCTTGGTTGTCTATTGTGCTTCTACAAAGCTAAACAATGGGGTGGGTGGGGTAGTGCAATTGGAAAGGCGCTCAATTTTTTAGGGCTTGGACTTCTGGGATGGGCGGGAGGAATGATCGTCTGGAACTACTACTTATTTTTTTCGAAGGTCGAAGTCCCATTCCCTTCTTTGGCTGACCTATTTTATATAACTATATGGCCTCTGTGGACATATAGTATGATAAAGCTATCAGTAGCTGCAGGGACAAAATATGGTCTTAAGAATGTAAATCGAAAAATAGTCGCTGCACTCGCTGCACTCGCTAGTATTGTATTGTCATACTATTTACTTTTTGTGTTGGCAAAGGGTGGGATAATTGAAGTCGGCGTTTCGATACCACAGTTTATTTTAAATCTATTCTATCCAATAGGGGATATTGTTATCCTTCTCTCTGCTCTGCTTGTGTATATTCTCTCATACAATTACTTGGGTGGTCGGTATAAAAAAACAATTATAATTTTACTATTTGGATTTTTGCTCAACTATATTGCGGATTTTATTTTCTTATTCACCACGACTAATGGTACGTATTTTAATGGCCATATATCTGATTTCCTATACTTAACCATGATGTTTACCATAAGTATGGGAGCGGCGGATTTTATATTACCAAGCAATGATGTTGAAAAATAACCTTTATGGATAACATCACAAAAAATACTCCAAATATCTTCAATCAAATTTCCCTGCAAATAATCAGAGAACAAGCATTTATTATTGGGCCAGTCGCATGGGTGGAAGCAGGTAAGGTAAGCGGGTTAAATATTACTGATAGTAAACAAGGAATTGTCTCTTTTAGCGGCGATCCAAAAACAACCATCAATCAACTGGTTGCCCAGTATGAACGTTTATTTGGAAGAGCCTCGCATGAAGTTTGCAAAGAAGCTGCGAAAGATTTGGTGAAGAATCTACCTGCTGATCAGGTCCCATCGAGTCTCGTGTGATATGTTTTTTACGAAAAAGAGCAAACCAAATAATCTAAACGAAGTTCCTGTTGAAGAATTTCAAAAAGCGACAGAAGAACTCTACAAACAAAATTTGGAGGTGGTAAAACTAAACAAAAAATTGTCGGAACTCAGGCTGCGTCTTGAAGAGACCAACCTTAACCTCGAAATTGCTAATGACAAACTGAAAAGTCTGGATCAACTAAAGACCGAGTTTTTGTCCCTCGCATCTCACCAGCTCAGAAGCCCACTCACGGCAATCAAAGGGTACTCATCGATGTTACTCGAAGGGTCATATGGCACACTTGATAACAAAGTCGACGAATCAGTCAAGCGCATCTACAACTCGGCCCAAGGGTTGATCAATATCGTCGAGGATCTATTGAACGTTTCAAAAATTGAGCAGGGAGGTATGAAATATGAATTCCAAGCAACTGACCTATCGACTATCGTTTCAGGACTGTTTGATGAAATGCAAATTCCTGCACAAACAAAAGGTATATCGTTTACAAAAAATGTATCTCCGTATGATAATTTTATGGTGCAGGCAGATGCAACCAAGATAAAGCAGGTATTTTTGAACTTGACTGACAACAGCATAAAGTACACTCAAAAGGGTGGCAAGGTTGAAATTTCTCTCGTTCGGGAAGGGACGGCTGTTGTTTTTCGTGTCATCGACAACGGTATTGGCATATCTACTGAAACAAAATCTAAACTGTTTGAAAAGTTTAGTCGTGGAGAAGGTGCGAAAGTAAATACTGGAGGTTCTGGATTGGGTCTCTATCTCGCCAAACAAATTGTTCTTGCGCACAAGGGCACTGTTCTCGTTGAATCAGCTGGGATAAACAAAGGTTCAGCGTTCACCGTATTGTTGCCTGCAATCGGTACCAAGGAGGTATCAATATAGCGTAGTACCTTCGGCGGTGTCGAGGACTTCGTAACCCAATCCTTCGAGTGATACTCGCAATCGATCAGAGGTTGCAAAATCTTTGTTTTTGCGGGCGATCGAACGTTCTTCCAATAGTGCGGTCGCTTCAGGAGAAATAATAAACGACGTTACTGCTTTTAGATCAAATCCAAGCACTTCATCAAATGCGAGCATTGTTGTCCATTTGTCTCTATCAGATATATCGGTATCGTTATATAGCTCCCACAGTACGGCCAGTGCTCGGGCAGTGTTGAGATCTTCACAGAGCGCATCCGTAAATGACGTGATATACGAGGATACCGCTGTACCAACAGTACTCTGGTGCGATGCAAATCGTTGCAGCTTTTTGACGAGAAGATTTGCAGACTTGAGACTCTCCCAGGTGAAGTTGATCGACTTGCGATAGTGCGTTTGCATCACGAGCATTCGCATTGCGAGAGGGTCAATCTGACGCACGGCGATATCGTCGAGTGTATAAAAATTTTGCAAACTTTTAGACATTTTTACACCGTTCACGGTCAAGAATTCATAATGAACCCAGAAGCGAGCAAATTCTTTTCCGGTAGCGCATTCGCTCTGCGCGATCTCGTTTTCGTGATGAACGGGTATGTGATCGATACCTCCCGTATGGATGTCCATAGTCTCTCCGAGATATTCCATGCTCATTGCAGAGCACTCGATGTGCCATCCAGGGAACCCATCCCCCTGTATACCTTTAGGAGAGTCCCAGTACATGACATGATCGGCAAATTTCCCAACTCGTTTGAACCAAAGCGAAAAGTCCGCTGGATGTCGCTTATCCGGATCTATGACGACGTCATCACGCACCGCAACTTCTTTTTCAGAAAGTTTTTGACCTGAAAGCATTCCGTATGAGGGATCTTTTGTTGTGTCAAAATAAATAGCATGTGGTGTCTCATACGCAAAGCCATTTTCCAAAAGTTTCTCGATGAGGGCAACCATGGTCGGTACATGGTCAGTTGCCTTTGGTTCGTGTGTTGGGGGGAGCACATTGACTGCGCGCATCGTTTGATGAAAATAGTCACTATAAAAGCTTGCGATTTCCCATACTGAGCGGTTTTCACGTTTCGCTCCTTTTTCCAGCTTATCTTCGCCACTTTCGTCGGTGTCTCCGGTAAGGTGACCAACATCGGTAATGTTCATAACATGGGTAACATCGTAACCGAGCATCAAAAGCGTTCTTTTCAATATGTCGTCGTTGATGTATTTGCGTATATGTCCGATATGGGTGAAATCATAGACAGTGGGACCACAGGCGTACATCGTCACAGTGTTGTTATGAAGCGGTGTAAATTCTTCAACCGATCGAGATTTTGTATTGTATAGATGTAGTGACATAGATTAGAGTAAGCGACGAACCTTAAAGAATAAATACATCACGATACCCAAAACAAACATCAATATAATCACAAAGAAAAAATCGCCACGAGATCTAATAAAAATGACGTCGGCTAGGGTATTCATCCCAAATATGCCAGTGATCAACGTCAGCGGCAACATCACAAAGGTCATGATCGTGAACTTTTTCATTATTTCATTTGACTTACTCGAGAGGATGGAGTTATTGGTGCGTTGTAGTTCGGCGAGCATATCTCGGTTGCTCTCGAGCATGGTGCTTACTTTCCGATACTCACTCATGATGACCTCAGCATAATAGCTGTATGTTTCTCCAAAGAGGCGTTTACTTGATGTCTCATATGAATGAAGCACTTCTCCGTGAAAGCGTATCGACTGTTTGAAGTCGAGCAGTTTGCGAGAGACATACGAAATATCTCGAACGACTGATTTTTCTTGAGTACTAAAGATATTGTTTTCAATCTGTTTGAGGATGGTTGCCATTTCTTCAAGTTCTTGGAGAGAGTGTTTATAAAATGCTTTGATCATTTGCATAAAAATGAACCCTCCGTGAACAGGAGTAGCTGAGTGATCAGTGAGACTGTTGGACTCAAATAGCTTTGCAAAGATACTTACCGGCTCGACGAGTTCATAGCGAACGGTGATGAGAAATTGTTTACCGATGATGAAATCTACTTCTTGCTCTGTACCATTTGTGTTGATGGTGTTAAGGAGTGGGAAGTGGAGTATAAGGTAGAGAAAGTTTGGGTATAGGTCAACTTTTGAGCGGAGCGTACTATCGAGTATTTCTTGACCCACGAGGGAAGGGATATTGAACTCTTCGGTTATTAGCCGCGTTTCTGCTTCGGTGGGTTTTTCAAGATCTATCCATGTCAATCCATGGGCACTATATCGGGAAATCATATATCCCAGTGTACCATCCTTCGTGCATAGGTAGAAGAATACTCGGGCAAACGGGGGGGCTATACAAGGACTTGCAAACATAGAACAAATAAGTATAATACCCTTCTATTATATGGCAGTTGCAACAGCACAAAAAAATACCCCTTCAATCGAGCAAAAAACAGCTCCAGTGAAAAAAGCAGTGACAAAAGCTCCCGCAATTGCTGAATTTGCAGTAGTAATGACCGGTGGCAAACAATACCAGGTTTCAGTAGGAGATACGATCACAATCGAGAAATTTCCTACAGAACAAGTCAAGGGTGATGCAGTTACTTTTGACAAAGTTCTCCTTGTTGATAATGGCACTGATACAACGATCGGTACTCCGTATATCACTGGAGCAGTCGTTTCAGGGGAAGTAATGGTTGCAGGCAGAGCACCAAAGGTGACGGTTATTCGGTACAAACAAAAGAGTCGCTACTTCAAAAAGAACGGTCACCGCCAGCCGTATTTGAAAGTGAAGATAATCGCGATTGCATAAAAATCCCCAGATAGGGGATTTTTAAATTAAAAATTGAAAATATTGAATTATTTTAATAATATGTTATAATGCTAAAAATAGTTATTTACAAATAAATCGATTTAATATGGTAAAAAATTTTCGAAAAGTGTATTCGATATATCGGAAACACACGAGAGTTCATCAACGCTGGGCACTGGGGACTGTTTCCTCGTATTCACTTGCTACATTTATCCGGAGTGTACTAACTCCTATGTTTGTGGCTTCGCTGTTAGCACTTATGACTCAAAAAAATAATAATACCTTCACTGAATTTTGGTTGTTAGCAGGTGCTATTATTCTCTCACAAGTATTCTTTCGTTTAGGCGATTGGTGTTTGAGTGTGTTTGAAAACAAATCCATTTTTTCACTAAACCAAAAATCACTCGAAACTGTGATTACACAACCCCATTATTTTTTTGCGAATACTCATTCTGGAGCAGTTATTGCTCGGATGAATCGCTTTATAAAAAGTTTTGAAGGAATGTTTGATAGTATTGCGTATACATTTTTGTTTTCCGCTGTACAAGTGGTAGGTATTTGTGTTGTGCTTTTTTTAAAGTCTCCAATCTTGGGAGCCTTAGTATTGGTATGGGCCATTGTATATGTTTTCATTAGTATGAAAATGGCAAAGATAAGGATACCCGTTGATTCTAAAGAAGCTCAACTAAGTTCAGATCTTACAGCAGTTACTGCAGATATTATAAGTAATGCAATAACAGTACTTATCTTTGGTCAGCGAAAAAAAGAGATCGCTCATTTCAAAGAACAAAATGAACTCTATGCAAAAGCCCAGAAAAAATCATGGATATATAGCAACTTCCAAAACGCTGTTCAAGGATTCTTTACAGGACTACTCGAATTAGGAAGTTTAGGTATCGCTATCACTCTATGGAGTAAAGGTAAGATGAATGCAGCTGATGTTGCACTTGTATATCTTTATATGAAGATTATTTCGGACACTATGTGGGAAGTTGGTAGGACTTTTGTGCGATTTACAAAGTACAATACCGATGCCTACGAAATGGTAGAAGTTTTTGAGAAGACTCCAGAAGTGAGTATGAACGATCTTTCAGAGGATAGTGAGATAGCAGATGGTTCTGTTGTGATTAAAAATCTTACTTTTAGTTATTCGATCGGTAAAAATGTATTTAATGGTTTAGACCTATGTATTAAGCATGGACAACATGTTGGTGTTGTGGGAAGTACAGGAGCTGGAAAATCGACTTTGATTGCTATGCTTATGAAGCTTCGTGATCCTAATAATGGCATTATTGAAATCGGTGGTACCAACATTGCAGATATGGCACATGATGCATTACGCAGACAGATTGCAATTGTTCCTCAGGATGTATCATTACTTCATCGAACAGTATTTCAAAATATTGCTTATGGAAAAGAGAACGTTACTATTGAAGAAGTTATGAAGGTAGCCCAAAAAGCTAAAATTCATGATGAAATTAAGAGTTTTGCGAAAGGATATGAAACAGTCGTTGGAGAACGGGGAATAAAACTTTCCGGAGGACAACGACAACGTATTGCAATTGCGCGAGCTTTACTCATTAATGCAAAGATCATTATCCTGGATGAAGCAACAAGTTCTCTTGATGCTATTACAGAAACTTATATTCAGGACATTTTACAAAATCATCTTGAAGGTAGGACTGTAATCATCATTGCACATCGTTTAGCCACTGTTAGGCATTGTAATCGTATCATTGTCTTAAGCGATGGTAAGATCACACAGGACGGTTCACATGAAGTGCTTATGCAACAAGATGGAACATATTCAGAATTAGTTCGACACCAGTTTGCCAGTTAATTTTACGCAGCTAACATATTGTTAGCTGTTTTTTATTCCCTTTTTTTAAGCGACGCATTCAAGCTCGCCGCATCGGCGTACTCGAGTTCGGCGCCACTTGAGAGTCCGCGACCGAGACTCGATATGTCGATAGGGAAGAGTGCGAGGTTTTCGCGGATGACGGCATCAGTATGTTCTCCGTTTGGGGTGAGTGGAAAGGCGAGGATGACTTCGTACTGTTTCTGACTCTCTTCTTCGATGCGTTTGATGAGCTGTGCAAGATTTGTTGTAGCAATCATGTTTTTTTGCACGATGGGGATCAGTCCACCGAGCACAAAAAAAAGTCCGTTATAGGTTGTTTTATTAAATGAATCGACGTCATGACTTTTCTCTACGACGAGAAGCACCGATCGATCCCGGTGGTCATCTTTACAAACTGCACACATACCAGGCACTCCTTCGTACACCCGAAAACACCGACTACAGGTATGTGCTTGTTTACGTACTGAAACGAGTGTATCAGCAAGAGTCTTCACGTACCCTTCTGATTGTGTCAGTACAAAGTACGCAAACCGCGTTGCCTGGCGTTGACCAATCCCAGGGAACTTAAGAAATAGCTCTGATAATTGTTGAAGATTTTTATCCATTGTAAATACTGTCCATTATACAGAATATTAACTAAGGTAGTAGATAGTAGGAAGTAGTTAGTAATGCGTAACTAACTACTATCTAATTACTACTTACTAACTCAGAAATCATCAAACGTCGTTACTTTTGGAACGATAGTAGCTGCATGTGCAGAATCCATGGCGAGAAAAGATGTAGTTTTGCCATCAAAGAGGAGTTGGATTGATCCGACCGCACCATTTCGATGTTTTTCAATCAAGATGTCAGTGATGTTGTCCTTCTCGTCTTTGTAGCGGTCGTCGCGGTGGAGGAACATGACGAGATCGGCGTCTTGCTCGATGGATCCTGAATCTCGAAGGTCCGATAGACGTGGTTTGCCGCCACGACTTTCGACTGCTCGAGAGAGTTGAGAGAGGGCGAGTACGGGCACATCGAGTTCACGAGCGAGCTGTTTGAGCGAGTGAGATACTTCCGTGATTTGATTGACCATTGAGTCATAGTTTTTGGAAGTTGTCATAAGCTGGAGATAGTCCACAACGATAAGTCCCAGACCGTGCTCGCTTTTGAGTCGTCGGGCAACTGAACGCATTTTGACGATGGAGTTGCCTGCCTGGTCATCAATATAGATCGGAGCTTTTTGAAGTCTTGAAGCAGCTTCTTGGAGCGTCGTAAAGTGTGTGTTGGACAAACCATGCCCTGTACGGATACTCCATGCATCAACACGACTCTCTGCGGAGAGCATGCGCTGTACGAGCTGCTGTGCAGACATTTCGAGCGAGAATATACCGACGGGGGTACCCGAGAGCGCGACATTTCTGGCGATATCGAGCGCGAACGTCGTCTTTCCCATACTCGGACGCGCTGCCAAAATGATAAGGTCGCTCTTTTGAAGCCCGGCAAGGAGGTTGTCGAGATCGGAAAAGCCCGTAGGAACGCCACGAATCTCGTCCTTGTGATCGCGCAGGTGTTCGATCTGTTCGACTGTTTCCATGAGGGACTGTTTGATAGAGACAAATGCGTTTTTGACATTCATACTCGATGACACACGAAAGATGCTTTTTTCTGCAGTGTCGAGAATATTTTCAACAGCCATGTCGTTTTCTTCGTACGAAAGAGTGGCGATGGACTCAGACGCATCGATGAGAGAACGAAGAATAAACTTTTTGTACACGATGTCGCCATAGTGACGGATGTTGATCGTAGAAGGGACGTTTGACATCAGTTCGTTGAGGTAGACGTTCCCTCCGATCTCAGGAAGTTGTTTCTTTTCTTTCAATGCGTTGGCGAGCGAGAGAACATCGATCGGTTCGTTTTTGAGGGAAAGCTCGAGGATGGTGCGAAATATGAGTGCGTGCTTTTTTGCATAAAACATCTCAGGCACTAGGAGATCGACTACTTCGTGAATAGCCGTAGGCCGGAGCATGAGCGCACCGAGTACTGCTTGCTCACTTTCGAGTGAGTGTGGTGGAATACGAAGATGTGAGAGGGTAGTCTTTGGAGTCGGCATAATGTATAGATTGTAGCATTTCTCGCTAGGGCTACGCACCTTTAAATAATCCACTATTTTGGTACTATATGACCATGTTATCTACAGAGATATCCCCAAGGCAACGTCTTTTGTCAGGCATCAAGCCAACCGGTCGCATCCATATCGGCAACTACTTTGGCGCGCTCAAACAGTTTGTCGATCTCCAAGACGATTATGATACCTTTGTGATGATTGCAAATCTGCACGCACTGAACGCACTTCCAGATAGAGAGACGCTACTCGTCGATACAAACAACCTCGTGCTTGATTACCTCGGCGCGGGACTTGATCCAGCCAAAGTTACACTCTTTAGACAAAGCGATATACCAGCACACACCAACCTCACGGTCGTATTGAATGCACTGGTGACTACGGCATACCTCGAACGTGCACATGCATTCAAAGACGCAGAAGCGAAGAAAAGTGAGGTGAGTATGGGAACGTTTGATTACCCAGTCCTCATGGCGGCAGATATATTGCTCTACGATACTGACATTGTGCCAGTCGGCAAAGATCAGAAACAACACGTCGAGTACGCGCGCGATATCGCAGGAAAGTTTAACAACCAATACGTCGAACTCTTCAAATTACCACAGGAGAAGATTTTGGAAAATGTTGCGACAGTACCAGGCACTGATGGACAAAAGATGTCCAAGTCCTACAACAACACGATCCCACTCTTTGGAACGGATGATGAAATCACCAAGGCAGTCATGTCTATCGCAACTGATTCGCGAGACAAAGACGAAGAAAAAAATCCTGACGACATGATCCTGTATCAGATCCACAAACTTTTCAATGCATCTCAGGAACTCAAAGCACAATATACAAAAGGGCTCGGCTATGGCGATGCCAAGAAAATGCTCATTACAGACATCATTACGTTCGTCACTCCCATGCGTGAGCGTCGTAAAAAGTACGAAGACGATCCCGAACTCGTCCGTAGCATCCTCCTCGATGGCGCTATGAAAGCAAATGAGATCGCGATGAAGAAATTGGGACAGGTGTATCAGGTAGTGGGGTTGACGGAGTAAGTATGGAAAAAACAGAAAAAGAATCCTATAGTGTGTTATTTCGCGTAATTGGAAGAACGCTTGCTTTTGCGTGGAAAAGAGAAAGAACACTTCTTCTTTTGTTAACAACGGTTAATATTCTCGGAGCGGTATTTGTGTACGCACAGTTGGTTTCATTTTCCTCGATAATAAATGAGATAATACGAATGAAAGAAAATAGTCTTGGTGTTACCCAGACGTTGATACGAGATTCTATATTTTTGGGGATTTCATTCCTTGTTCCAGCTATTTTGTCAAACTTGAGTTCCTTGTACGACTCTGTCTTGCGAACAAAACTTGGCACAAAATTAAATTTGCATCTGGTCGATATTTATTCAAAACTCGATGTAGGTACTTTTGAAAGCGCAGAATTCCAACAAAAGCGTGACCGTGCAAGCAAATGGGGATTGGGGTCACTAAACAATGTAATCTACTGGTTTACGAGAATAATAAGTGGTGTCGCTGGATTTATAACGGGAGGTATTGTCTTGTATCACATCAACCCCTATTTCGTAGTATTTGCACTTATTGGTGCACTCCCGTATTATTTTATCGAACAAAAATATGGTAAACAACTTTTCAATTTGACCTGGGTACATACGGATGAGTCAAGAATAGAGCAAGATAGAATGACTTATTTTCGCGATCCTAAAAAAATTGTTGAAGTTTTATTGTTTAATATTACCTCATTTTTTAAGAAGGATATCGTTAATGTAACGACAACGTATGATAAAAAGGTAATTTCTGTATCAAAAAAAGAATCATTAGTAACCATTGCTGCAAATATATTCCAAACGGTATGCCTTTTTTGTGTGATTGGATTGGTAACGTATGAGACCCTACAGGGAAATTTGCTAATTGGCGCACTCTTTCTCGCGTTTACTTCGTATCAATCATTTTTAAATACAACGCAAGCATTTTTTATTAATTACGCTCGCCTAACTGAACAAGCACGGTATGTAAAGTACTGGTTTGACATATTTGATATTAAGCCGACGATTATATCGGCAGCTAGTGCAAAGACACCAAAATGGAAAATGCCTCCAAAAATTGAGTTTAAAAATGTATCATTTAAATACCCAGAGACAAAAAATTTGGTTCTTAAAAACATTTCACTCACTATTGAAAGTGGTGAAAAAGTAGCTATTGTAGGATTGAATGGTGCGGGGAAGACAACTCTAATCAAGTTGTTATCACGAGTGTATGATCCCACTAAAGGAAAAATAGAAATTGATGGATACGATTTAAAAGATATTAACCTTGCTGTCTGGCGAGAGTATTTGGGAATTCTTTTTCAAGATTTTACAAATTACAATTTAACCGTAACGCAAGCGATTGCCATTTCTAAACCTAACAAGTCTATCGATCATAAAAAAGTGAAAGAATCAGCAGAGCTCTCTGGAGCAGCAGATTTCATCGAAGAATTACCAAAAAAATATAATCAATTACTCTGGAAAGGATTTCAAGATGGGGTGGAGCTATCCAAGGGGCAATTTCAACGCATGGCAGTGGCACGTATATTTTATCGTGATGCATTGATATCGGTCCTTGATGAGCCAACGAGTGCGATTGATGCCGTTGCCGAAGAAAAAATATTTGAAGTGCTTGAGACCAAAATGGAAGACAAAACGGTCGTGCTTATCTCACATCGCTTCAGTACCGTCAAAAATGCGGACAAAATAGCCGTCATCGAACACGGCGAACTCAAAGAATTGGGAAGTCACAAAGAACTTATGACAGAAAATGGTCGTTATGCGGAGCTTTATTCAATGCAGGCGAGTAGATATTTAGAGAACAAATAATATAGAAAATTTAGATTTCAATTTTAAAAACCCTGATCCATGGAGAGAAGCGGTACTTACAGAAGGTAAGTTTCATCTTGGTATTAAGTTACTGGGGGATACGGGTAGGTTGACTTATTGAATAATATATAGTATTGTTGAATAAATAATTTAACTAGATTTTTTCATTTAAAACTAAATTAGGACAATGCAAAATAAATTACTTGCTGTTCTGAACAGCTTCGTCTTCTTAACAAAGCGATCAGGTGATTGTCTAAAAACAGTTGATACGCTTTCTACTGAAGTTCAAAATGATTTCCGGCAGGCTGTCCAAAAACTCATAACTGAAAGTAATGGATGGGATAATAAAAATTCTCCATTCCTAAGTTTAAAGAGAGAGGACTATAAAAACGATGAATCCCTAATTGTTGCATATCATAGACTATTACACCCACAGAATTTTCATTCACCAGCTGGCTTTACCCCAAAACTGTGCCTCTATCCACAAATAGATTTCATGGGGAAAAAAATCAGGGGCCTCAATTGTCTTGGACGTGCTATAGCTTTAGGAATATTTTTAAAGAGACATGGGTATAAAATTATGCTTGCAATACGACCAAGCCACGCTGTTATTATTGTTTGTCTTTCAGACGTTATGTATTACTGTGACCCACAAGAAGATCATTTGTTTAGATTGCATGGAAAATTTAGAAATCACGGAGAGTTTTATTGGTATGAGACTCATCTAAAAGACAATCTATTTTCAAAGTTTTTTGTATTTCATGAATTTTCGAGTGGTATTATCAATGCCATCTTCGGAAATTTAGGATTTTTGCAAAATTCTGACAATTATGAACTCGTAGACGAGAATGATCACCTAGTGAACACTATACGGAATTTTGTTGATACGACTGTATTGGACTCTATTGATTGGAATAGGATGCAGGAACATTTTTGTCCAAATATGAATCTTTATATAAGAAAATATAAAGTTATCTATTTACTTGAATGTGAACGTACTAAGTTACGCATATACCAACGTGATTTAGACAAAAAATTTGATCAGATAGCATTTGACGCCTATGAAATTGCGACTGGTGAAAAGATGATGAAAGAGAAATTAAAAAAATTTCTTGAAATAAATATGCCTATTATGCAAGAATATGGCGAAACAATCATACACTCTTTTGATTTCTGTCAAGATTTTTGCAGTGACTTACCTGACCAGATATTGCAGTATCTTATGCATATCAGGGCGAAAATTGCTGACGACGTTGAACTAAGAGATCATGTCGTTACAAAAATGAAACACAGACTATTATCACAATCAGTTCCTTAATTAAATAACAAATAAATAAATTTTATGGATGCAAAAAGTTTTTTAAACAGTACAATACTCAATAACTTTAATCTATTGACCAAGAATGAACAGAAAGAGGTTATCAGTCAGCTCGAATCAAAATATCTTCAAAATAAAAAAGGAGATAAAGTTTCAGATATTTCTGAAATAATGTATCCCCATACTGGAGATACTGAACCCGAACTTACGGGAGCAGCTGATGCATGGAATAGTAAATAAACATAAAGTCCCGGAATACCGGGCTTTTTTTATTTGACTTTTTATTAACTTTGTGTATAATATGAAAAAACTTAAAAATTTATGGATACGACAACTTGCATCGTCGCCTTGAAACAAGGCAATAAAGTTTATATTGGCGGAGACTCTGCTGCTACAAACGATAGTTTGAAAATATCAATTCGTAAAGATCCCAAAGTCTTTTTGAAAGATGATCCTGACGAAAATCCTTGGCTCTTCGGATTCACTTCGAGTTACCGTATGGGGCAATTGATACAACATGTATTAATACTTCCAATAATAGATAAAAAGAAAGATGAAAAAGATCTATTCGGGTATATGGTTAGAAAGTTTATTCCTGCTTTACAAAAATGTTTGCGAGAAGGGGGGTATGAGCACAAAAAAGAAGAAAGAATATCGGGTGGAACATTTATTGTGGCTGTGAAAGGAGAAATCTTTAAAATACAAAGTGACTATCAAGTATCAGTTCATGCAGAAAATTTCTGTGCAACCGGCTGTGGAGAAGATCTTGCTCTTGGCGCTCTGTATGCAACTAAAGATTGTGAAGATCCTGAAAAGCGATTAAATATTGCACTCGAAGCAGCAGAAACATTTAGTGCGGGTGTGCAACGACCTTTTATTATTGTTAGTGCATAAACAAGTACTATACTGAAAAGTCCTGAGCATTCCTCGGGCTTTTTTTATTGCCGGGTTTCGGGTAGAATGCAGAGACTATGGAACGAACATATATTGGAGATGCGAGCGCAAAGGTGGGGGAGACCATCACGATCAAGGGATGGATCGATGTCCGGAGGGACCAGGGCAAGATGGTGTTTTTTGATTTCAGGGATATGACCGGCAAGATTCAGGGAGTGCTGCTGCCTCTACGAGTGACTGAATTTGCAGAGGTGGTCAAAGAAGCGCGTCCAGAATCAGTGGTAGAGATTGTTGGTATCGTAAACAAACGCCCAGAACGCAATGTCCAGGCAGACAAACAAAATGGAGATATCGAACTTGAGATAACTGCAATCAAAGTTTTAAACTCTGCCGAACCATTGCCATTTGAGATAAACACTGACACCAAAGAAGTCGGGGAAGAAACACGTCTCAAATATCGATACCTCGACTTGCGCAGTGAGCGTATGCAGCGAAACATGCGCAAGCGTGCCCAAGTTGTGCAATACGTGCGCAACGCCCTCCAGGAAGAACGATTTATCGAAGTAGAAACACCTATCCTCACCAAGAGTACTCCGGAAGGCGCACGAGACTATGTGGTGCCATCACGAATCTATCCAGGTACCTTTTATGCGCTCCCCCAGTCACCTCAGCAATACAAACAACTTCTCATGGCAGCGGGGGTGGAGCGGTACTTTCAGTTTGCCAAATGCATGCGCGACGAAGACGGCAGAGGAGACAGACAGCCAGAATTCACACAGCTTGATATGGAGGTGTCTTTCGTCAACCGCGACGAAGTCATGGCGTTGAATGAAAAAATACTGATAAATGTCGTAACGAAACTATTCCCAGAAAAGAGCATCCAAGCAATCCCATTTCCTCGTATCTCATACAAAGATGCGATGGCAACATATGGGAACGATCGACCCGACATCCGTGAAGACAAAACCGATCCCAACGTACTCGCATTTTGTTGGATAGTAGACTTCCCATTTTTTGAACGCACCGACAAGAGCGACAACCCGCAAGCACAAGGTGAATGGACATTTACGCACAATCCATTTTCTCGTCCGATCGAAGAACATATGAGTAATCTGATGGATAAAAAAGACCTCGAAAGTATCCTCACGACGCAGTACGACATCGTGCTCAATGGCTACGAGATCGGGGGAGGATCGATCCGTAACCATACGTACGATGCACTGATGAAAGTATTTGAAATACTGGGTCATGATGGAGAAACGATAGAGCAAAACTTTGGGCACATGATCCATGCGTTCAAGACGGGGACTCCTCCACATGGAGGGATCGCGTGGGGATTTGATCGACTCATGATGCTCCTGTTGGACGAACCAAACATCCGCGAAGTAATGGTATTTCCCAAGACTGGTGAAGGTAGGGATCCGATGATGCAGTCACCGTCAGAAATCTCGCAGAAGCAGCTTGATGAGCTCAGTATTGTGTTGAAAAAAATAGAGAAGAAATAAAGATTCTCTTTCTCTGCTATCGCTTAAATTGGGTACATGAAATATAAAATAAAAATAGCTCGGAATTATATATCCCGAGCTATACTTTTATTTCAAAGCCAGCCTTGCCACTACTTTCAATCGTTTTTTTAAGGTCTCGCATGCATTATCTATTGCAATGTCGTTCATACATATTATCTCTCCTTTTTCTATGCCAGCTCTCAAAGCTGCTTTCATTACCTTAAATTTATTAATTTTCTCTGCTTCTTCAGCGTAACCTTGTGTATTGACGTTCTCATGTCTTATCGAATGAAAAGCTACAAATACACGACTCAAAAATTCTCCGTTTAGTACTAACTGAAATGCTGCTTGAAAATCTTCCATTTTATTAAATTTAAATGTACAAAGCGCCACTTCCTAGAATTGAACGCTTATATAGTTTATATCTAGGATGATTTTATTATACATTAATATACTTATAAGTCAACTTTAACGGCCGCAACTCTTTTTATACGGTATACTATAGAAACTTATGGAAACTGAAGCAGTTGTCGAAAATCAATTTCAGATCAAACACGAGAGTTTTGAAGGACCGATTGAGGTGTTATTAGAGTTGATCGAAAAACGCAAACTTTTTGTAAACGACGTCTCACTTGCATCGGTCACCGACGACTTTATCTCGTACATCCAATCAAAGGGCATGCATCCAGATCAGGTCAGTAACTTTCTCGCCATTGCGGCAACGCTGATACTGATTAAGGCGCGCTCGCTCCTCCCAACGCTCGAGCTCACGAGTGAAGAACATGAATCTATCACCGACCTAGAACGCCGCCTCGCGTTGTACAAAGTTATCTCAGATGTATCAACAGAGCTCTCCAGACAGTACGGCAAGCACATATCGTTTGAAAGTGCGCCGCGTATGGCAAGCGTTGTGTTTGCTCCAGACCCCGTGCTCAGTCTTGAGAAATTGCCACAACTGATATTCGACATCGTCGCGCGCATTCCTCCAGCAGCACCGTCAAAGCTAGAAGCGCGAGTAACGGCAACTATTTCGATCACGGAAGTCCTCACGACACTCCAAGAGCGGATTGAGAAAATCATTTCGTGCAATTTCAGTGATATTAGAGTCAACGCGCCTGATGCCGATACCAAAAGCCAAAAAGTCTATACCATCGTGTCATTTCTTGGTATGCTAGAGTTGGTTAGGAGGGGTCTGATTGCGGCGCAACAGTCCAATCAGTTTGATGAGATACACCTCGAACGTGCCTAATGTCCATGTATGAAAGAAACACTCCCTCAATCAATCGAAGCGATACTCTTTGCAACTGCTGAAGCAGAGACTTATGCGCGGCTGGCCTCACGATTGGAGGTGTCGATAGAAGACATCGCGCAGGCAGTCCAACATTTGCAAGAAAAATTTGAAGGACACGGCATCGAACTTGTCGTACTAAACGAAGTAGTAAGTCTCGTCACAAAGCCTGCATATAGCCCGCTCATTGAAGCTATCCGCAAAGACGACCTCTCCAAAGAGCTCTCAAAGGCGAGCGCCGAAACACTCGCCGTCATCGCATATCTCTCACAGTCGACAAGATCCCAGATAGAATTTATCAGAGGAGTGAACGTTTCGTATAGTTTACGGTCACTACTCATGAGGGGACTGATCGAGCAAACAGGCGCAGGACGTAGTCAAATCTACCTACCAACCATCGCGCTGTTGCAACATTTTGGGATAACGAGTATCGAGCAACTACCGCAATACGAAGAAACAAAAAAAACACTCCAAGGACTTTTGGGCACTACTGCATCATGATTATCAACGTTATCAAAATTTTCCTACCAACCACGCTATCCTTTTTGATCGGGATCGGGCTTACACCGCGATTGACGGCGTATATGTACCGCAAAAAGATGTGGAAAAAAACTACTCGATCAGAACACGCCGACATCACCAACACTGACTTCAAGAAAATCCACAACGCTACTGCCGAACTGTCTACTCCTCGCGTTGGCGGTATCATCATATGGCTTTCAGTTATTATTTCCATATCTCTGATATGGCTTATTTCAAAAATTGTTCCTTCAGATATCAGTGCTAAACTCGACTTTTATAGTCGTAGTCAGACACTCGTGCCACTTGTTGCACTTCTCATCGGTTCGGGTATTGGGTTGCTCGATGACCTGACACAGATCAGAGGAAAGGGCGCGTACGCAAATGATGCGATTATATATCGGTATACAAAGATAGCAGGTGTCGTAGCCATCGGGCTTGCCATCGGGTACTGGTTTTATTTCAAGTTGGGTATATCCGCAATAGCAATTCCGTTCTCGATACACTACCTACACCTCGGAGTTTTGTTCATACCTTTTTTCACCGTAGTAATGGTTGCGGTGTTTTCAACATCGACAATCGATGGGATGGATGGACTGGCAGGTGGCGTACTCGCAATCATTTTTGCTGCGTATGCGATCATTGGCTTTGGACAAAACCAGATAGACATTGCAGCGTTTTGTGGAGTGATCACGGGAAGTATCCTTGCGTTTTTGTGGTTCAATATCCCGCCAGCGCGATTTTATATGGGTGAAACTGGTATTTTGGGACTAATGGTAGTGCTCACCGTTATTGCCTTTTTGACCGATACGGTACTCATACTTCCACTGATCGCTCTTCCGCTCGTTGCGACGACTGCGTCGAGTTTGATACAGATCGCTAGTTACAAATATTTTGGCAAACGGCGAGTCTTTAAGATAGCGCCTCTGCATCATCATTTTCATGCACTCGGATGGACACGCGAAAAGGTAGTGATGCGATACTGGATCGTCAGTATTGTGACTGCATTGATCGGAGTAGTAATCGTATTTATTAGTAAATAATGAAAAAAGTTATATCCAAAAAAACACCTCAGAAACCATTTGACCGATATTTTCTCGGAATAGTAGTTATCATTACCATCATCGGGCTTTTTTCGTTTGTGTCTGCGTCGCTTGGGATACTTGCAAAAAGCGAGAGTAAGTTTTATGCAGTGTTATTTAACCAGATTGTGCTCGGACTCGTCGGAGGATTTGCAGCGTTATGGATAACGATGAAGATCCCGTATTTGTTTTGGAAAAAAAATGCTTTTTATATATTTCTCGGTACACTGATCCTCACTATTGCCGTATTTATCCCAGGGCTTGGATTTGCACACGGAGGAGCACAACGATGGATCTCTATCGGTCCCGTGTCGTTTCAACCTGCGGAGTTGTTGAAATTAGGGTTTGTCATCTACTTTGCAACATGGCTTGCCTGGTCTCAGCAGAAAAATCATGAAATGAAATTTAAAATTATCCCGCTCTTGGTTTTACTCGGTATTGTTGCCGCAATCTTGCTCAAGCAACCCGATACAAAAAGTCTCATCCTTATCGTCGCTGCTGCGTCAGGTATGTTGTTTGTCTCAGGTGTCAGCTGGAAAAAAATTAGTATTTTTATCGCAGTTGGCATCATCGGAACTATCGGACTTGCATTTGCTCGACCATATGTCATGGATCGTATCAAGACATACCTCAACCCATCGAGTGATCCACGAGGTTCATCGTATCAACTCCAGCAATCTCTGATAGCCATCGGTTCAGGAGGTGTGTTTGGAAGAGGTTTGGGACAAAGCGTACAGAAATTTAACTATCTGCCTGAGCCACAAGGAGACTCAGTCTTTGCAGTTATTGGCGAAGAGTTTGGGTTTTTTGGCACGATGATATTGATCATCCTGTATATCTTTTTGGCAATACGCGGGTACAAGATCGCCCTGTTAGCGCCCGATAACTTTTCGCAGTTTTTAGTAGTGGGGATTATGACGCTCGTCATTGGGCAGTCATTTCTCAATATTGCTTCTCTGGTAGGGTTATTTCCATTGACGGGAGTACCGCTCGTCTTTATTAGCCACGGTGGAACATCGTTATTTATTGCCCTAGCCGCTATGGGGATAATTTTGAATGTATCTCGACATCAAAAGAAGGTATAATACATACACATATGAAAATACTACTAACAGGAGGCGGAACAGGAGGACACTTTTACCCACTTATGGCCATAGCTGAAGAGCTCAACAAGATCGCCGACGAAGAGCGCATCATCAACATGTCACTCTACTATATGGCGGTGACTCCATATGATAAAGAGCTCCTAGAGGAACAGTTTATAACCTTCATTCCCATAACGGCAGGGAAGTTGCGAGTGTATTTTTCACTCAAAAACATTACTGACGCCTTCAAAACTATGATCGGGATTGTCGATGCGCTGTTTAAGGTATTTCGACTATATCCAGATGTCGTCATTAGCAAAGGTGGATACGTAAGCTTCCCGGTGTTGGTCGCTGCGTGGCTGTTGCGTATACCAGTCATCATTCACGAGTCAGATACGGCCCCAGGGCGAGTGAACAAATGGGCTGGTAAATTTGCGCAAAAAGTAGCACTGTCGTATCCAGAAGCAGCAAGTTATTTTGATGCTCGAAAGATCTCTATTACTGGTCAGCCAGTACGCAAAAACCTCTCACGATCAATCCCAGATGGCGCAAAGGAGTTCTTTGAACTACCCGATGCAGATCTTCCAACGATCGGAGTATGGGGTGGGTCACTCGGTGCGAGAAAGATAAATGACGCAGTAGTGAGTATCGTTCCAGAGCTTATCGAGGATTATCAGGTAATACACCAGACAGGTATTGCTGACTATGAGGATGTGGTAACTGAAGTCAGGATATCACTCGGCGACAATACTAAACGCAGCCGATACAAAGCGTTTCCATATTTAAACAACGTCCAAACAAAAGTCTTTGGAGGAGCAGTAGACATCATCGTATCTCGCGCAGGTTCGTCGTTGTTTGAGATAGCAGCCTGGGGCAAGCCATCTATCATTATCCCCGGTTCACCAAAGGTATACCACGACGACCATCAGCGCAAAAATGCATATCATTATGCACGAACAGGCGCATGTGTTGTCATTGAGGAATCAAATCTCACTCCATCGATACTTCTCGACGAGATCAAATCAATACTACAAAACAAGGATCGCTACGATGCTATGTCAGAACATGCACGAAAATTTTACACTCCAGACGCTGGAAAAATGATTGCAACTGAAGCACTCCGTATTGCGATTAGTCACGAGAAGGAATAAATCCTTTTGACTTTGCAAACACAAAAGTAAACGATGCGCCCAAAAAAAATACTTGCGCAGAGTAGTACATCCACACCAAGAGCCCAACCCACGAAGAAGCGCCGCCAAAAGTACTAGACTGACCGATCATTTTTATATACAACCCGATCAATATATTTCCGATAATAAACAACGTTGCGGTGACCAGTCCTCCAGTCAAAAGTATTTTCCACGGAACATTTCGTTTTGGTAGTATTTTATACACGAGCATAAACAACACCGTAGTCAAAACAAGTGGGATTGCGACCTGAATCAACGATGCTACCAACGTCAACGGAAACACAACACTGTCTTTGATCAATGCAATAAAGATTGTCACTCCAATAGAAGTAACCATGAGTACTGCGAGCAAGGGGATTAGTAACAATGGTATTGTCCTGGAGTGTAGAAATGCGAGGATTTTTTTATACACTGAGGTGTGTTGTTTAGACTCTGCATCGGTGACTTCCCACAGCTCATTGAGATCACTCGTAAGTTCAGTAAACATACCGAGCGCACCGACAATGAGAACGAGGATACTTAGTATCGAAGAGAGATCGGTATTGCTGCGAAAATGATTGTTTTGAAGGATGTTTGTGATGTACTGCGATGCCCCCGGTCCGACAGTTTCGGTCAATTGCCCGGCAATACCTTGTTGGATCGTGTGCGTCGTAAACAGTGCGCTCGAAATAGTCATCAGCAACACGAGGAGCGGTATAAAAGAAAACACTGCGTAGTACGAGAGAGCGGCGCCCATACGTGAAGCTTTGTGTTTGTTCCAATGGATGAACGTATCTTTAACAAGAGTCTTCATAATGTTATCTAAGTATAGTATTTTTCTATATAAATGAACACTTTTTAGTAGTGTGTGTAGTTATCCACACCGCGTTTCTTGACTGGTGAACGTTCGTTCACTTATACTATATATACGGTCGCAATTATCAACTAACCTTGCCCCGCAATATATGACACGACATCAATACAGCAAAAATATTCACCACCAACTTCGAAAGCTCAACCAGCGTATCGACTACAAGATATTGCATGGGCAAGACTATCGTACTGAACAGCGCAAACATTTGCTCCTCCGTCAGAGTCTCCACCGCGTAGTACAGAGGGGATTTATGAGTCGATTGTTCCCTTTATTTCTAGTACATTCTTTTAAGTTATAACCATGAATACCTATCCCCAAAACTATCAATTCAAGGCACTCGTTCAAAATGAACTTTTGCGTCTAGAACATATCATGAAGCAGCATGACATAACATATCCAGCTTTTTTTCCTCGATACCACATCCGGAATACAAAGATACTCACGCGTCGTCATAGTACTTATTTTTCAGTATTTTTGAAGTTGGCACGTCGAATTCACTTGCTATAATATATACCGATGAATACCGACTATAAACAAAAACTCCTATCCTTCTACCAGTCCCGAAAGCGTATGCCGACATATGCTGAAATGATGGTGCTGTTTGATTTCAAATCAAAAAATGCAGTAGCGAAAATCGTCACAAAAATGATAGCAGCCGGCATCGTCACCAAAGACAAGCTCGGAAAACTGATACCGAGCGCCCTCTTTGATAGCACGCCCTTGCTTGGTTCGGTAAAAGCTGGTTTCCCAGCTACTGTCGAAGAGATTAGTGACTCACTCAACATTGCGGACTACCTAATCAAGAAAAAGGATCAAACATTCATGCTTGAAGTTGACGGAAACTCAATGATCGATGCCCACATTGCAGATGGGGACATGGTCATCGCTGAACGAACAAACACCGCAAAAAATGGTGACATCGTCATCGCACAGATAGATGGAGAGTTTACGATGAAGTATTTTAAACAAGCTGGTGGTAAATCTTGGCTCGAACCTGCAAACAAACTTTTCAAACCGATGCATCCAAAACAGAGTTTGATTATTGTAGCTGTTATTACAGGAGTAATCCGTAAGTATTAATTATTGCCTATGATATATCTTCCTCATCAACTGAGGGTACTTGGACGTGTGTCAGCTGGATTTGCAACCCCTGCCGAAGAAAACTTAATCGACACTATATCGCTCGATAGTTACCTAATCCGAAACAAAGACGCTTCATTTATGATGAAGGTACAGGGAGACGCGATGAAAGAAGCGGGGATTTTGGATGGGGATCTCGTTGTTATTGAACTTGCTACTGAAGCTCGCCAAGGAATGCTTCTGATTGTAGAAATTGATGGAGTGTGGAGATTGCAATGCAAGGCTACCACGGGCAAAGCCCACACTATTAAAGGAATCGTCAGAGGAGTTGTGCGCAAGTATGCATGAATGGGTTTTGCACATCGACGGAGACGGTTTTTTTGCGTATTGTGAAATTGCTCGATCACCACACCTTAAAGGCAAGCCAGTGGTTGTCGGAGAAGATCGAGGTATTGCATGCGCGATGACGTCGGAAGCGAAGGCGCTCGGCATCACTCGAGGTATGCCTATGTTTAAGATCAGGAGTGAGTATCCACAAGTCGTGATTTTGTCATCCCATTTTGAATTGTATGAGCAATACGCCGAGAAACTTTTTTCTATACTTACTGCATCAGCTGACGTGGTAGAACGATATAGCATCGACGAATGCTTTGCACTCGTACGTTTTCCGATAACGCTCGACAAACAAGCAATCACCACTTGGCTAGAGCAACTCAAGACCCGAGTACAACAATCCATCGGGATCACGTATTCGTTCGGTATTGCGCGTACCAAAGTATTGGCCAAGATCGCGTCCAAATACCAAAAACCTGATGGCTGCACTGTCATCATGCCAGACGACGAAGAAGCCCTTCTGCAAAACACAACCATCGAAAGCGTGTGGGGGATCGGACGCCAACTCTCAAAGCGATTTCAAAGTTTCCGTGTGCGCTCTGCGTATGAATTTGCACAGTGGACAGAAGCCGCAGTAACCAATGCATTTGCACTTCCCATCCAACAGCTCTGGCACGAGCTCAATGGGAGAAGCATCATGAGTGTATCGCCCCACACCGCGCTTCCCAAATCTCTGCAATCTACCAAATCGTTTGCACACTCGACGGAGCAATCATTTGTCATCGGCGAACTCCTCCAAAATCTTGATATAGCATTTACACGTATGCGTACCCACAACCTCATGACCAATACCGTATCGATGTACTTGAAGTCACACGATTATCAGTACTATAGCTTCGACATCACTATCCCGTACTATACCGATAATCCACTCGCAATCGTCAATGCAGTCGCCGCACAAGTAGAAAAAATATGGAACAAAAGTGTCAAATACCGATCTACTGGTGTGACGGTATGCAACCTCCATCCCAAAGGGATGATTCAAACTGATCTCTTTGGATTACAAGAATCCATGAGTGATGCACGCCTGATGCAGGCAGTCGACAGTATCCGCAAGCGACACGGGCATTTCAGTATCGGAACACTCAGTACAATGCCCTCCACAGTCCAGAGACGCACAAAAGCAGCACACCTCGCCTCCACAGCTTCCTATATCGCAGGCCTGCCATTGCCGTATTTAGGGGAGGTTTCTTAGAAGTTTCAGTATCGTCATAGGTTGCAAGAAAGCGAACAATAGGAAATTAAAATTCTTTATGAATGAATAATTGTAGCGCGTTCATCTTGCTTCGCCTTAATTGTCTGAAGTTCCGGAGTAATTACTTCTGTTAATTCATCAGTCGTAACGGTGGAGGCGGTTGCATCAGTGGGGAGCTTTTTCCACGGAGCAGTTTTGCCAAATGCATATTGCCCAAAGATAATCACTGGTGTACCGGAAGCTATCTCTGTGTTTCCGTCGGGAGAAAGGATCCATTGATCTGCCCAGTTATATATCCATTCTGCATCCGCTTCGAGCATTCGCACACACGCATGACTAGCCGGATATCCTGGAAGGTCAAATTGGTGCATCGATATGCCTTCGGTGCTATCAAGGTTAAACGCCCACGGCAACAGATATGCTCCTTCAAGGCTGCTCGTGACTAGTTTGCCTTTCCAGTTGGTCGAATACAGTTTACTCGGCGTCGGGGTATCTTTTTTGCCGCTACTTACGGGACCCCATCGTATTTGTTTCCCATTTTCATAGATTGCAAACGCCTGTACTCGCTGAGATATCAACATCAATTTGGGTATGGCTTCAGCAACTGCAAGTTCAGTTGGAAATGGTGAAAGTGCACTCCAATCATCTAGGGTTTTGGGGATAGTCAATATGACACCGGTTTGAATATGTCTCACATCGAGGCGATTGAACGCCAAAACAAGGGGTAGATTTTCTAACCCAACTTCTTTGGCGATTTCGGCGCCAGGTTTAAGTGTTTGAATAGTGATAGATCTATACGAGGCAGCTGGTGGCTTCGGCGTATCGGGTATCAATACAGGTGTTGTTGGTGGTTTTTCTTCTGAAAAATGTTTTGTATCAACAAACTTTTTTGGTTGGTTCCACATATACACACCCAAACCTACTCCGAGAAGCACGACAAAAAAGAGTACGTATTTTTTGTACGGATTAGTTTTCCTCATACCTATAGCATACAGGTATATTCGTAAAATACAGAGCTATTGAAAGTTATTACTGTATTGTATCCAAAAAACACTGAGGTACAAAAACGAATGAGACTGTACGTGGTACACTGATAGATATGAAATCAACGACAAAATTTTTTAGTATCGTCATCGTATTGATGATTCTGGGGATTTTTATCAATAAACTAGTCAAGAAGGAATCCGTTTCTACTCCAATAGACACGACACCTGTATCAACTCAAAAAAGCCTCACGTACTACTGTACTGAAGGCGCTATAGCTGTTGTGTACAGTGACACCCAAGCAACACTCACACTCCCTGATAAAAGCGTTTTCACGCTTCCACAGTCGAGATCAGCATCAGGAGTACGATACGAATCAGATAACGTGACTTTTATTACAAAAGGGAACTATGGCTTCCTCCAAAAGGACGGCACCACTGTCTATAGCAACTGTATCGTCGGCACTGAAGTTTCAGTACATACAAGCATTACTAAATTTACGGACGGGTCACAAATGTTCAGTTTTGAACATCCAAACAATCTTTCTGTAACTGGGGGAGATGCGAGCTATGCGATGGACTGGCGAACCAATACACAGACTTTGGGATTATCGCTTGCAAAAGTCAGGATTCCTCAATCACAACAACCGAATACTAACTTTAGTGAAGCTATCTTTACCGTTGGTACGAGTAGCGATCCTGAGGAGGTAAAAAACTGTTTAACTCCTACAAACGGTGAGCGTGCAAAAGGAACAACAACGATACACGATGTGGTGTATCAAAAGATAACACTTACCGATGCAGGGGCAGGGAATTACTATGATACGACAAGCTACCGTACACTTCAGAGTGATCAATGTTATGCGATCGAGTATACGATCCACTCAACAAACATTGGCAACTACTCTCCAGATCAACACATTCGCGAGTTCGATACAAAGGCAATCACCGCCGAACTCGAATCAATGACACAGAGTTTTGCTTTCATCAGTAACTAACACATGATCGAAAAAAAGATTATGGTCAATGACCAGATGCAACAAGGCTACTCGTACGTCCTCTCCGAACCTACTGGCAAAAATTTTGATCCGTCATTTACCCCAGAACTGACACCAAAGGAAATGCTTCACCTCGGAGTATTTGGCGGAAAATACATGACGGACTGCCAACAAGAATTTCCAAAGTCATGGTTTAAGCAATCGCTCCTATCACCGAAAAAAAGTGACCCGGCGCGCAACTACTTTTCAGTCATCGCAAGTCAACCGTTGTCCGTATGGCAAAAAAGTGGATGGCTGTATGTCGATGATCCCCGAGGGTGGTTTCAGTGGTACTGTCGGTACTATCTCGGTAGAAGGATTTCAAAAGAGGACGCTCGACAGATCAAACGCTGGCGTATGATGCGTCGGCACGTTGCACAAATCGCGCTTCACTGTAGGAAAGGGGATGTATTTTGTCGAAAAAAACAACGCCAGGCATTACTTCAATGGGCATACGATAGCAGAAACCTCTAATTTTTTACAAAAAACACAACTTTTTAATAAAACTAAATACAATTTTGTCAATATGTACAAAATGCTCAAAGTACTGTTGTATTGATGTATTAGTAACAATAATTCCTATACATATGGCAGACACAACACAGCAATCAAATAGAGGACTTATTACCCTCATGATTATCATTGGTATCGTAATCATCATTTTGCTCGCGCGTCCAATCGCAGCGGGTAGATATAGCTACAACAGTAACTTTTTGACGGCTAGTACGGTGCCTATTGGATACAACAACCCAAACATCGTATATACCAACACTCCATCATTTCCAACGGTTGAAATCCAAAAATCATACGGCCACCCAATCACCGTATACCAAGATTACCCTCAAACTACCTACCAGTACACTACTTCGTACCCAACAACAAACTACTATCCAGAAGGATGTACTGCATATACTACCTACAGTGCGACTACTGGTTGGCCTTGCCGATAAAAAGATGAAGTGCACCGCTTGACTGTGTAAAACGAGCTTCCGTATAATGAAGTAATGTATTCCGCATCGGATAAACTAAAGTTAGCTATGGTACTGTGTCTCCTCGCCATCGGTGGAGTCGGCTACGGTGTCTACATCTATCGCAAAGAACGCCATGAGACCGTCACTCGAATCAACACACTCGAGACACAGCTTGAGCAAATGCGAACAGCTCTCGAACAATCGGGCGTAGTCACGAGCGAAGCTGCTCAACAGATCAAGGAGTTATCAAATCGCGCAAACGTGATCGCACAGTCACAAGATGATTTGCTCACGTCGACAGTTGCCAAGACAGCTCCTGCGGTAGTTTCGATCGTTATTTCAAAAGATGTACCGTTGTTGAAAGTGCAGTATGTAAATCCATTTGGAAACGACCCCAACTTTAATGGCGTCTCGATCCGCGTTCCAAAATACGAACAAGTCGGAACTCAAAAGAAACAAATCGGTGCAGGAACAGGATTTTTCATCCGATCTGATGGTTATATCATTACGAACAAACACGTCGTCGACACCCCAGGTGCCGAATACACGATCCTACTTGCCTCCGGTGGAAAAAAGGTTGCAACCGTCATCTATCGCGATCCAGAGAAAGACATTGCCGTTCTTCGCATCGACGGCTCGGGGTATCCAACGATTGCACTCGGAGACTCATCAACGATCAAACTTGGTCAAACGGTAGCTGCAATAGGGAACGCACTAGGGGAGTACAGCAACTCAGTATCGGTCGGTATTATCTCAGGGCTTGATCGTACGATCCAGGCAAGGGATGGTACTGGCAATGTTGAAACATTGAAGGGAATTATCCAAACAGATACTGCGATCAATCCTGGAAATTCTGGTGGTCCATTACTCAACCTCGATGGTGCGGCAATCGGAGTTAACGTTGCAGTAACGGAAGGCGCAAACAGCATCGCCTTTGCAATCCCGATCTCAGATATCAAAACTATCCTCGCAAAGGTGTTTCAATAAAAACTTGAGCTGCGAGCATCCTCGTGCTATATTTAAAATCAAAGTTATTTTTTCACTAAAATCTCATGGGTAAAAACCGTAAGGAAATGAGGAAATGTAACGTGCTTTAAAATTAAAAAGGTGTAAAGAATTCGAGTGTAAACGAGCACCTTTTGGGGATGCTCGTTTTTTTAATATAAAAATAGTTGACTTCAAAAACGGCGAGCGGTACGATTGTTGTATGCAACATAATACTGGATACATAAAAAACATTACTTTTCTTGTGATCGGACTTGTTGTGGGATGGTTACTATGGGGTCATCAACCTAGTGTTGTGGAGCCAACTCCAGAAGAAACAACTCAATCTACCGATACAAAATCAACGGTAGGACTTGGAGAACACTGTGGAGGCAACATGAGCACTGCGGCCATCTGTGCCGTAGGATTTCATTGTGCACCAACTGCGGGCTCACATTTGCCATTTGGAGATGTGGGTGGGACTTGTGTAGAAGATTAGTTGTGCTAGAGTATAAATAATATTATTTTTTGGGGTCCCTTAATATAACTCAGTCTCTGAGTCGTTAAGGAAAGCAGTGCCTGTGTCCACAGGTGCTGTTTTTTATTTTTTAATTAATTTGTGTAATTTATAGTAATAAATCTTAAGGATTGTAAAAAGGTTGCTTTTGATATAGAATAAGTGGAATGAGATAGTTTTTTTCATTAGGATATTGGAAAATAAGGCTGCACCTATTCCTAGGTGGGGCCTTTTATTTTTACCACAGTTCTATTTAAAGAATACTTAAGGGGAGTGACTTAAAGCTTTAGCTGGCATTCTCCCTATATAGTGTCGTAAAAGATATATTGTGCGACGTTGTTACTATGTTGGGATTACCCCTTCTCTGCCACTGTTTGGTACTGCAAAAGGCACTGATTGAAGGCTGATACTTGTATGTTGTATTCTTTGATCTTGTCCTGCGAGATGACCAGCGCCGTGTTGTATTCGGAAACCAATTTGTTGAATTCATTAACTGCATTTTTATATTCATCGCTTTGTGAATGGTTTGGTGTTTCTAGTAACGCTTTTTCATTTGCGATTTGTGCTTGACGTTGTTTGAGGTTGTCGTTGATTGTATCGATTGCAGTTTTGAGATTTTGATCGATGTACGGACAGACACTTCGCGGTGTTCCAAAGTGCTGTACAGCAAACCACACTTCTCTACCCTGATAGTTTGCTTTAGCTGCAGAGACACCGATCTCTGTATAGTGAGTATTCAAAATATTTGCTCGATGACCTGGACTGTTCATCCATGCAGCCACGACATCATTGCCATCGATGAAGTCTCCAAGTGCAAGGTTTTCTCCCATGATGATATAGCTATACCCTGCCTTTTGAGCGAGATCTGAGACAGTGATTCCTGATGGTGATGTATGTTCAAAGTATTGCTTTTGAATCATATCCGCTGTTTTGTAGCCAGCAGAGGTGATGAGTTGTTGGTTTATTTTGAGCGGAGGCAGTCCTACCTTTATGCGTTCTTGATTTGTTGCATCGATAATGTTGTTTGTAGAAAGTGTGGCGCTTTTATTGTTGTTGCCCAGTGAAGTACTATCGGTGGTATCGATAGTGGATCCGCCTGGCTCTATAGCGCGAAACGGCTTGATAGTTCGCAGTGTACTTGATGGTGAGAGTAAAGATTTGGAGTTGTCACTCGTTTGGCCTGGAAGGAGCTCGGGTGCAGCGGTCGACCTTTTCAGATTTGAAAAGAAATTCTCTGCAACATTGTTCGCCTTAGTCGGAAAAACGAGCACAAATATCAACATTGAAATGGTGAGCCCTATGAAGATGTTGCTTAAAAATTTATACATAGAGATAGTAAGTGAACATATTAACAGTTTGCGGCGCTATATCCTTGCAGCGTAGCATCCTCGACACTTTGAAACCAGATGATGTTTTCTGGCTTTATTTTTTTTAATCCGGCACAGTCGGGGGTGTAGTACTTGGTGCCATTTTTTGAACCAGCGTACGTTCCCTTTTGTTGTACTGTCGAAGTTGTGGCAATAGGAGCAACGTCGTTTCTAGTCGAAGTTGGAATCTGGAGAGATGACAAGACATTGTCGCTACAAGCAAGTATCACGCTATCCCCTTTTGATTGTTTCCCTTCCAACATTCCAACATAAAAAGACAATCCGGCAATACTCGCAAGTAGTACGAGGAAAAATATCCTATAATTTCGGGAGAAAAACGCACCCATAATCTATTATAACCTATATATAGCTTGTTCCCTATTGGATTGACATTGTCTATGCCTTCAGTTATTATGTACGTCTATGGCACATAAGAAAGCTCAGGGGGCAGCAAAAAACCTTACTGATTCCAATCCTCAATATCTCGGTACCAAGCTCTACGATGGTCAGTTTGCGACAGCAGGCGCTATTATCGTTCGCCAACGAGGTACTAAAATACTCGCAGGAACATCTGTCGGTATTGGCAAAGACCACACATTGTTTGCACTCAAAGAAGGTTTTGTCTCATTTGCGCAAAAGCGCAAGCAAAACTTTGATGGTACCAAAACACTTCGCAAAGTAGCAAACATCACTACCGATCGCGGATAAGCAGCTACGCTGCTACCAACACGATACTAAACGTATCTTGAAAATCTCCATCTATTACGGTGATCGTATGCGCTCCGAGTTTCTTGATAGAATCTCCTGGCATATGGATACAGGCAGGATCGATATCCAAACGGTATTTTTCTTGCAAGAAATGTGTGATGTCCGTAGAAGAAAGTTTGGAAAAGAGGTTTCCTTGTTCGTTTGCTTTCACTGGCATCATCACGGTCGCAGCAGTCAACTGGGCGATGGCACTGTGTAGCAGTGTTTGGTGAATCTGTTTTTGTGCTGCTTTATTTTTTTTGGTACGTTCTACCTTTTGTACTGCTTCATCAGTTGCAGGGATTGCGAGTTTTTTCGGAAACAATGCGTGAGCTGCATAGCCAGGCGCAACTTCAACAACTTCGTTTTTTAGCCCAACATTTTTTACTGATTGTAATAACAATACTTTCATAGTTTATTTGAGAAACAACTTTACTGCGCTTTCCAACTGATCATCTTTACCATCTGCGTTATCGCCACCAGGAATTTTGATGCTTGGAGTGAGACCACTCTCTGAAATAGAAACACCGTTTGGTGTATACCATTTTGCCACCGTTACTTTTAGAGACGTATCAGGTGTTATCTTTAATACTTCTTGTACTG
>JBBSBF010000003.1:0-58974 GCA_038251535.1 Minisyncoccia bacterium | reverse complement strand
GCGATTACCTTGTCTGCTATTATCCAATCTCATGTTAAAAGTAAGACTACAACGTATCGGTCGCAAAAATGAGCCAGCATTTCGTTTGGTGGTGACTGACAGCAAAAATGCTGCACAGAGCGGCAAATTTCTCGAAATACTCGGCTCCCACACCGTAAAGAGTGATGTTGTGCAGTTTAACGCAGATCGTATCTTGCACTGGATCAAAAACGGGGCTCAAGTTTCTCCTACTGCTCACAATATGCTTGTACGACAGGGTATCATCGAAGGCAAAAAGAAAAATGTCTTGTCAAAGAAATCTCCAACTGTCAAACGAAAATTACTCAAAAAATAGCTTCATTGAATAAATGCTCTATATAGTGTAGAATATATGCATTACTAAATGTGTTATTTGAGGATATATTATGAGAAATCTACTCTTGATGCTCGGCACTATCGCTCTTTTTGGTACTATCTCAGTTCATACGACGTTTGCAATGGATCTCGATCAGGTTGTCAACGAAATAGGCTATTTTGCCGTCGATAGTCAGGCTGTCTTGGGCGCATCAGCTCAAACCGGTTCGGGCACACTCGTAAGTACAGAGCAACAAAACCCAACGGTCATCCTTTCGCAAGGAAACAAAATACTCATACTTCGCGATTTGCGTGATTCTCAAAAAGGGAAGCCAGTGATGGTGCGATCAGTGAGATATGGCGAGAGTGCGAATGCAGATGTTAAGCGACTACAGATATTTTTGATTGCCAAAGGGTATCTCACGGCAAATCCAACAGGTAACTTTTTGACTCAAACGAAACTTGCGCTCAAGAAATTTCAAGAAGATCAGGCAATCCTGGGCGGAGATGGGACTATCTCAGGTCCAAAGACCAACGAATCAATCAACACGATAACAATAGACGAGACAGGAGGAGACCCGACTGTTCGATAAGGGTAGGTAATATTAGGTAAATTTCTGAATAGTATGAATATGTCTGACAAAGAATTTCTAGAAATAGTAGTGAAAGCATTGGTAGAAAAACCAGAGGATGTTGGTATCGATCGTAGTGTTGATGAGATGGGTGTGTTGTTAACGCTTTCGGTAAACCAGGCTGATATGGGTAAGATCATAGGGAGAAGTGGTAACACTGCAAAGGCAATCCGCACCTTACTCCGTGTCGTCGGGATGAAAAATAATGCACGGGTAAACCTCAAAATCAACGAGCCCGAAGGCTATCAAAAGCAACCAGACGTTGCCAACCTTGATGACGCAATGGCTGATTTGAAGGATTTGTAAATGAAATTCCACTTCCTCACCATATTTCCCGAAATGATCGAAGGCTACGTACAGGAGTCTATATTGAAGCGTGCGGCTGAAAAAAAGCTCGTGAGTTTTGATGTCAAAAATATTCGTGTGTTTAGCAAAGATAGGCATCACAAAACCGATGAACGTCCATATGGGGGAGGACCTGGAATGGTGATGACAGCAGAACCTATCTTACGGGCATATGCTCACCTAAATCTTCCGCGTGTGCAAAGTCGAACTTTGCACAAAAAAAAGAATGTAAAGGTAATCATGCTTTCTCCATCGGGCAAAATGTTTACAAACGTAGTAGCTGCAAAGTTTGCAAAACAGTATTCAGATATCGTCTTTATATGTGGGAGATACGAAGGAGTGGATGATCGAGTGCGCAAAATCCTCAAAGCAGACGAGTATTCAGTAGGAGACTATACGGTCACTGGTGGGGAGCTCCCAGCACTCATCATGACCGATGCGATCGCTCGACAAATCTCTGGAGTACTGGGCAAAGGTGAATCAGTCGAAGAAAGCCGTATTGCAAGCCCTCGAGTATATACTCGACCGGAAACCATTATATATAAGGCTAAAAAATACAAAGTCCCCAAAGTATTGACCGAAGGTGATCACAAAAAGATCGAAGAATGGCGTCAAAAACAGAAGAAATAAGGAGCTATTGACATATATTTATATACGTGCTAATATATTTTAAACATAAATTTGTCAGTAATGAGAAAAACTTTAAATATAACAAGGACCGAAAAAAGACTTCGCTCAAAGAAGTCAAAAGATGAAAAGAAGCATAGGAGACAAACTAAACCAACTACAGGAAATGAGCAAGAATTAGGTACTTCAGAAATCACGAACGAAGGTAATCTAGTTGATTCTAGTTCAACATTTCCAGGCGGTTTCACATTAAAAGATCTAGAACTTCTATAAAATCTTTTAGGATTAATTGTTTAGTATATTTAGTATAAATGTCCCCTCGGAAACGAGGGGCTTTTTTGTTGCTGGCTTTCCAAAGCGTTTACCTTGAGTATGGCGAAAGGTTGACAATTTATGCCACATCGAGTAGACTGAGATTCCTACAGTTTTCCGGCAGAGTTATTCCTTCTCCTGTTTTATTTATTACGAGATTTAATCAGCCACCCTTTACCCGGGCCGGCATTTTTGCGTTTATATAAAAAATTATGAGTAAAACTACAACCCCTTCAGGTGCCCTCGTCACCACCGGAGCACGTCCAAAAAAATATTTTTCAAAGTACAAGGAACCACTCGTTGAATTTCCAAACCTTATTCAACATCAAATCGACTCGTTCAACACATTGATCGAAAAGGGGATCAAGGAAGTTTTCAAAGAATTTACTCCAATCCAAGACTATTCTGGGAAGAAATTTCAACTCGACCTCGTTTCCTTTCATCTCGTTCCTCCAACGCACGACGAGCACTACGCAAAAGAAAACAAACTTTCACTGGAAACACAACTCAAAGCGCGTATCAAACTAACCAACAAACAGACAGGCAGTGAAAAAGAGCAAGAAATATTTCTCTCTGATATACCAGTCATGACTGATCACGGCACCTTTATCATCAACGGTGTTGAGCGATCTATCATTCCACAGCTCTCTCGTTCGAGTGGTGTATTCTTTACTGAGCTTGAAATTAAAGGCAAGCGGTTTTTTGGTGCAAAGATCATCCCAAACCGTGGAGTATGGATCGAGATCGAAAGTGATCCATCGGGAGAAGTATTTGTTCGTATCGACAAAAAACGTAAGTTTTCTGTCATCACGCTCTTACGTGCACTCGGACTCACCACTGATGAGTTGATTAAGAAACAGTTCACCAACGACACTTCACGTGCCATCGTCGAAGCAGCGATTGAAAAAGATCTCGTAAAGACGCAGTCAGATGCATACGTTGAGATATATCGTAAATTGCGTGATGGAGATCTGGCAAATGCTGACAACGCCAGAGATTTCGTCAAAACATTGTTTGGAGAAGAACGGTATGACCTTTCTGCGGTTGGACGATTTCGATTTAACAAGCGATTTGAGCTCGACATGAGCGATGCTGAAATGAACAGAAAGACACTTTCTGCTGCAGATCTCGCCGTTATCGTGGAAAACATCATTGCGCTCAACACGACTCCAGGAAGTCATGCGGATGATATCGACAACCTAAGCTCACGACGAGTGCGGTTTGTTGGTGAAATGCTCCAAGCAAAAATCTACATGGGATTTACTCAGATCAAACGTAATGTCCAAGACCGTATGTCGACTATCGACGCGGCAAATGCACTCCCGATACAGGTGGTCAACCAACGTCCATTGCAAGCTCGTATCAAAGAGTTCTTTACGACCAACCAGCTCTCGCAGTTCATGCAACAAGACAATGTCTTGGCTGAGATCGAAGAGTTGCGTACGGTCAGTGCGCTTGGTCCTGGAGGATTGACACGAGAACGTGCAACACTTGAAGTACGTGATGTACACACGAGTCACTACGGTCGTGTTTGTCCGATTCATACTCCAGAAGGACCAAACATTGGACTTATATTGCGTCTCGCTATATACGCACACATCAATGAATTTGGTATCATCGAGACACCGTATGTCAAAGTAAAGCATGGCAAAATCACCAACGAGGTTGTCTATCTAAATGCTGCCGAAGAAGAAAAGTACACCATCGCGCATGCGGGTATGCGACTCGATGAAAAAGGAACTCTACCTGAAAACGTTGAAGCTCGTATCAAAACAAGTCCTGGTATCGTTCCAAAGGCCGAAGTTGATTTTATTGACGTTGCGCCAAACCAGGCATTTTCTGTAGCGACGAGTATGGTTCCGTTCCTCGAACACAACGATGCAAACCGTGCATTGATGGGTAGTAACATGCAAAAACAAGCAGTTCCAGTGATCCGTCCCGAAGCACCATTGGTTGCGACAGGTATGGAAGGTCTCGCTGCACCATACTCAGGTAGACTGATCATTGCTGAAGAGGCAGGAGTAATCACTGCAGTGGACGCAACTAAAATAGTCATCAAGAGTGACAAGACGAACAAAGACCGTACGTACAAACTCGTCAATTTTCAGCGTACAAACAGTTTCAACGCCTTCCACCAACGTCCTGTCGTATCAGTTGGTCAAAAGATAAAAAAGAATGATCTGCTCGCCGACATGTCAACGACTGACAACGGACAGATTGCGATTGGTCAAAACATGCGCGTTGCATTTATGTCATGGAACGGTGCAAACTTTGAAGACGCGATTATTCTCTCTGAACGATTGATCAAGGATTCAAAATTTACTTCGATGTATATCGCAGAGTTTATTTCTGTAGTTCGTGACACAAAACTTGGCCCCGAGATTACGACTCGTGATATTCCAAACGTTGGAGAAGCTCGACTCAAAGATCTCGACGAAGAAGGTATCATCCGCGTTGGCGCTGAGGTCAAAGAAGGAGATATTCTCGTTGGTAAAATCACTCCAAAGGGCGAGACAGAGCTTACCCCCGAAGAGCGACTCTTGCGTTCGATCTTTGCTGAAAAGGCACGTGACGTCAAAGACACGTCACTAAAGATGGATCACGGAAAGCGCGGACGAGTTATCCGGGTAAAGGTCTTCTCACGCGAACAAGGACATTCGCTCGAATCAGGTGTGATAAAGAAAATTATTATTGAGATTGCACAACTTCGAAACATTTCTGTTGGAGATAAGCTCGCAGGACGACATGGAAACAAGGGAGTTATTTCTGTTGTGCTTCCCGAAGAAGACATGCCGTACATGGCAGATGGTACTCCCGTTGATGTTGTGTTGACTCCTCTCGGTGTGCCTTCTCGTATGAACCTCGGGCAGATCCTTGAACTTCATTTGGGTATGGCCGCACACGAGCTTGGCTATCAAGCGATCGTTCCTCCATTTTCCGGAGCAACTGATACTGAAATAAAACAAGAACTAAAGGCAGCAGGATTTCCTGAAACTGGGACTGTGCCTCTTTTTGATGGACGAACGGGAGAAAAATATGAACAAGACATCGCCGTTGGGTATATGTACATATTGAAATTGCACCACATGGTAGAAGACAAGATTCACATGCGTAGTATCGGTCCATATTCGCTCATCACCCAGCAACCGCTTGGTGGAAAGGCACAAGGAGGTGGACAGCGATTTGGAGAAATGGAGGTCTGGGCGCTCGAAGGATACGGTGCCTCACATATTTTGCGTGAGATGTTGACGATTAAGTCTGACGACATCCGAGGACGTGCAGCAACGTTTGACTCGATCATTAAAGGCGAACCAATACGTGAACCAAATACTCCAGCATCGTTTATGGTGATGTTGAACTATCTCCGCGGTCTCGCACTCGATGTGGAGCTCACGAGGGTTGATTCGCATTCAAAATCATTACCAGCAGCTGATCAAGAAGCTTAATCTATACAACCACTATGAAAACACTAGACACAACAAACTTTGATCAAATCGTACTCAAACTCGCCAGCCCCGATCGCATTCGCGAATGGTCATATGGAGAGGTGACGAAACCAGAGACGATTAACTATCGAACAAGCCGCAGTGAACGTGGAGGGCTTTTTGATGAGCGGATTTTTGGACCAGAAAAAGATTACGAATGTTACTGTGGTAAGTACAAGCGCATTAGATACGCTGGTATCATTTGTGAAAAATGTGGTGTAGAGATCACACAGTCTATCGTTCGACGTGAACGTATGGGACACATCGAGCTTGCGAGTCCTGTCGCACACATTTGGTTTTTGCGTGGAGTGCCATCTCGTATGTCGATCTTACTCAATGTGTCTCTTACCGATCTCGAGAAAGTCGTCTACTTTGCAGGATACATTATTACTATGGTACACGAAGACGAACGAGCTCGTGTTATCGCCGATCTTGAAATAGAATTTAAAAACAAGTTAAAGAACGCCGTTGATGAAGAGACTCGAGAAAAGTTGCGAACACTTTTGGCAAATACAAAAAAAGAAATCGCTGAAATCAGAGTGGGTAAGGTGTTGAACGAATTATCGTATCACCACTTCAGTCTTAAGTACGGCTCATCGTTTGAGGCAAACATCGGAGCAGAGTCGATCTATCAGATGTTTAAAGACATTGATCTCGAAAAGTTGAAAACTCAGACATTGAAACTACTCGAAAAGGCAGGTGCTGCAGAGCGTGAAAAATTGCAAAAGCGACTCGCACTCATCCGAAGTATGATCTACGCAGGCATTCGTCCTGAATGGATGTTCCTCTCGGTGATACCAGTGATCCCACCAGCGATTCGACCAATGGTCGCACTCGAAGGAGGTCGTCATGCAACCAGTGACGTCAATGATCTTTATCGACGTGTCATCAACCGCAACAACCGACTCAAAAAGTTGAAAGAAATTGGAGCCCCCGATGTTATTTTGCGTAACGAAAAGCGTATTCTTCAAGAAGCAGTTGACGCATTGATCGATAACTCAATCGCAGGTCAAGATAGTCCTGCAATGAGTCAAGCACAACGCCGCGCGCTCAAATCCCTCTCAGACAACTTGAAATCAAAACAAGGGTTGTTCCGTCAAAACCTTTTGGGAAAGCGCGTTGACTACTCTGCACGAAGTGTGATCGTCGTTGGTCCTACGTTGAAACTTAACCAATGTGGATTGCCGAAACATATGGCGCTTGAACTTTTCCGTCCGTTTGTTATTTCAAAAATCATCGCACGAGAGTTGGCATACAACATTCGTGGCGCAAACAAACTCATCGAAGACGGGATACCAGAAGTCTGGGCAATACTCGAAGAGGTGATTGAAGGTAAGTACGTGCTTCTAAACCGTGCACCAACGTTGCACCGACTCGGTATTCAGGCGTTTATGCCAGTCTTGATCGAAGGAAATGCGATCCAGGTTCATCCACTCGTTTGTCCTGCGTTTAACGCGGACTTCGACGGAGACCAAATGGGTGTATATCTACCACTTTCTGAAACTTCGCAAACCGAAGCAGCAACGCTCATCTCAGCAGACAAAAACCTCTTGAAACCGCAAAATGGTGACTCGATCGTATCGTCTAAACTGTTGGACATCGTCTTGGGTTGTTACTGGATGACGTCTTCTGTAGAAGGACAAATAGGAGAAGGGAAATATTTCTCTAGTCCAAACGAAGCGATTATGGCGAGTGATCTTGGCGTTGTTTCCTACCGAGCTACTATCCATGTACTTGGTACAGAAAATGAAAAGTACGCGATTTTTGACAAGAAGCCGTTTGAAACGACGATCGGACGATTGCTCTTCAATGCAATCCTTCCAAATGATTTCCCTTATATGAACGAGGAAATGACTTCTAAAAAAATGATCGTTGTCATCGATAACTTGATTAGTAAATACGGCGTTGATCCAATCGCAGCAATCCTTGATCGGATAAAGAACTTTGGATATAAGTATGCGACAAAATCAGGAACGACATGGGCTATCGATAATGTCATTGTACCTGAAGGCAAAAAAGACATTATCAAGAAATACCGCGCGCTCGAACAAGAAGTAAAAGTACAATTCGAAGAAGGATTGCTTTCAGAAGACGAGCGTTACCAGAAAATTATTTCAATCTGGAACAAAGCAAAGGATGAGATCGAAAAGTTGATGCCCGCAACACTCCAAAAGCATGGTTCTACGTACGATCTCGTTACCTCTGGTGCTCGAGGAAGTATGTCACAGGTGACACAGATGGCCGGAATGAAAGGTATGATTCAAAACACGACTGGACGCACGATCGACTTTCCGATTATTCCTTCGTTCAAAGAAGGACTCTCTCCACTTGAGTATTTCATCACTACCCACGGTAGTCGTAAAGGTCTCGCCGACACCGCACTCAACACTGCGCGCGCTGGATACCTCACTCGCCGTCTCGTGGATGTCGCACAAGACGTGATTATTACTGAGGATGATTGTGGCACAAAGTCATCGAAGCGTGTTGCAAAAGAGATTATCTCTGGATTCGAAATACCAATCTCAAAAAACATTCGAGGAAGAGTGCTCGCCAAAGAAATAATACTTCCTGATGGAACAAAGTTGTTCAAGCGTGGACACATGGTTACTCGAGATGAAGCAGCAATGATAGAAGAGAAGGGTGCGACCGAAGTATTTGTCCGAACACCAATGAACTGCAAGACTGTCTACGGTATTTGTCGACAATGTTACGGACTCGATCTCGGTCGAAATCATATGGTAGATAAAGGTGAGTCAGTCGGTATCGTCGCTGCACAAGCGATCGGCGAGCCGGGTACACAGTTGACCTTGCGTACCTTCCACGCGGGAGGACTTGCTGGTATCGACATTACTGCCGGACTTCCTCGTGTCGAAGAAATCTTTGAATGTCGAACAATCAAAAACCCTGCAGTCGTCGCAAAGTACTCTGGTACAGTCTCTGAAATCAAAGATAACGATGGTGAAAAGATCATCAGTGTCCTATCTGAAAAATCTGACACCGTAAAAGAATCAGTTGATTACGTAGTCAACGCACGACGAGTACCGATCGTTAAGGTAGGTCAAAATGTCGTAAAGGGAGAGTTGCTTACCGACGGATCTGCGAACATCAGTGACGTCTATACGTATGGAGGAAAAGAAGCCGCAGAAGACTACATCATCCGAGAAATCAGTAAGGTGTACGAACTGCAAGGTGCATCGATTGCTCGAAAGCATTTGGAAATAATCATTCGACAAATGTTCTCACGACGCAAAATCAAGGACGCAGGAGACACCTCATTTTCTCCAGGTGAAGTTGTTGAGGTAACTGAGCTACTCGAAGAAAACGGCAGCATGAAATCCCAAGGGTTGCGTGAAGCAAAAGGAGACTTGATTATATTGGGTATTACGCAGACTGCGTTGAACGCAAAGAGTTGGATTTCCGCTGCATCATTCCAAAACACAAACCGAGTGCTTATCGCAAATGCAGTGAAAGGTGGAGTTGATAACCTCCGAGGATTGAAGGAAAACGTTACGGTTGGTAGATTGATACCAGCAGGTACAGGATTCAAAAATCGTCGCGCTCTCTCTGTCAATACTGACGCTAATCGAGAACAAGATTAACCTATGCAATCGGTCTTCGACGCAATCAAAGATCGTTTGCCAATCTCCGAAGTTCTGTCCGCTTATATCACGCTTACACCCTCTGGAACGCAGTTAAAGGCAAGATGCCCCTTTCATAACGAACGGACGGCCTCCTTTTCGGTTTCTTCAGAGAGGGGACTGTACTACTGTTTTGGTTGTGGGGCTAAAGGAGATATCTTTACTTTCGTAGAGCAGTTTGAAGGTATCGATCGAAAGGGCGCACTTAAAATACTCGCAGAAAAAGCGGGGGTGCCACTTACCAATACGAGCTCTATAAAGAGAGAAAGCACGGATGCGCTCTTTGATATATTGGAACTCACCACCACTCGATATCAACATCAACTGAAAAGAAATCCCGCCGCTTTGGCATACCTCGAGGGTCGTGGCGTTCTCCCTGAAACGATCGAATCATTTCGCATTGGATACGCACCTGACGAATGGCGTTTTGTTAGTTCGAGTCTTCAGGATGACAAAGAGCTCGCTGTTGCAGAACGCGCTGGATTGATCAAAAAAACTGAAAAGCCTGCCCGCCCTCACGAAGGTTCGGGAGCAGGCGGGGGATACTATGATCGTTTTCGAAAACGAATCATATTTCCGCTAACTGATTCGAGTGGGCGTGTCATCGGATTTTCTGGAAGAATATTCCCCAATGATCCTTCGACAGACCGAGGACAGGCGAGCCCAAAATACCTCAACAGTCCTGAAACAGAGTTGTTTCAAAAGTCGCGCATGTTGTTTGGCTTTGATAAGGCAAAAAATGTTATCAGGCAAAAGCAATTTGCAATCATGGTTGAAGGGCAATTTGACACAGTATTGTCACATCAATATGGATTTAGAAACACTATCGCGACGAGTGGGACAGCGGTGTCAGATGCATCAGTAGCTGATCCAATGGCAAACCTAACAGTACTATCTCGACTGACACCAAATATATTTTTGGCATTTGATGGAGATGCTGCAGGACAAAAGGCGCTACATCACGCAGCCCTTGTTTCGTTGCGTCTCGGTATGAATCCAAAAGTAGTCCCCGTTCCTTCTGGGATTGATCCGGCAGATTTTCTTGGGCAACATGGTGCCCAGGCATGGAAAGAGTTGCTCCAGCAGAGTAATCATTTCTTGTTGCATCAACTAAAGTCGATCGATAGCAAGGGTGTGTCCGCGCATCTGTTAGTACAACAAATAAAAGAGCGAATATTTCCATTTTTGATCGAGGTACAATCTCCGATCGAACAAGGCAAATACATCGAATCCATCGCAACAGAACTTGAACTTAGTGCCCCTGATATCATTCGAGAGCTCGCGTTGTTTACATCTACAAAGACCGATACGAAACACGTAGAGCGTAGCGATACTTCTCGAGCTGATACCGTCACTATTGCCGAGCGTTTTCAAACACTCATTACACAGTTTCCGACAGAGGCAACAGAAACTCACAAACTCGCCATAAAAGAACTTTCATTTGATGGAACTTTGTTTACAATCGAAGCAATCTCTGATGAAAAAAAGCCAGAACTTACGGCGCTCATTGAGCGAGATTATGGATATCTGAGCTCTGAAGATCGAGATATGGTAGTTGCTGAACTCGCAAAGCACCTTGTTGAGCAATTTTATGGTAGTCTACAGATGGACTATGCTCGAGAACTCAAACGAGCAGAGCAGGCCAACAACGAAGCTATGATCGAGACACTTATGTCAAAACTCCAACAACTCAATCAACGTCGCCACACAGATACGTGAGTGGCTGTTGACTTTTCGCTCATTTCAAGTAATTTATACCTATTGTTTACCTATGCCTACTAAAAAAAAGATCGCAAAAAAAAGCGTCAAAAAATCACATACTACTTCTAAAAAATCTGCTCCAAAGAGCCGACCAAAAAAAGTAACTTCTCCAAGTCGTCCTCGTACTGGGACACCTTCAAAAAAAGTAGCAAAGAAAAAAGTTTCAAAACCGGTAAAAAAAGCCGCACCAAAGAAAGCAGTTCCAAAATCAAAACCTCGTCCTATCACGATCAGACACGAAGGACAGAGCAAGCGAAAGGAAGTAAACCTGGAGAAAAAGTTGCATGACCTCGAAACAAAGGCGCAAGAGCTTATCGTAAAAGGAAAGAAAAGAGGATTTATTACCTACGATGAAATACTCAAAATGTTTCCGGATATCGAAAATAACATTTTGTTTTTGGATGAGTTGTATGAAAAGTTTGGCACTGCAGGTATCGACGTCCTCGAAGGGGGAAATCTTCTGGACATGGACAACAACGAAGACTTGAGCAAATACGTCAAGGAAAGTCATAGCTTCAGTTCAGTGCAGATGTACCTCAAGGATATCGGACAGTATCCACTGATAGTCGCAGCGCAAGAACGCGAACTCGCCAAACGTATCGAACAAGGCGACCTGGAGGCAAAAAATTTGCTGGCTCGTTCCAACCTTCGTCTCGTCGTATCGATTGCGAAAAAATACGCCAACCGCACCGCTGACCTGACGCTCCTCGACTTGATCCAGGAAGGGAACATCGGACTCTTTAAGGCAGTCGAAAAGTTTGACTATACAAAAGGATTTAAGTTTTCGACGTATGCAACGTGGTGGATCAGACAGTCGATCACTCGTGCACTCGCCGATCAATCCCGCACGATCCGTATTCCTGTGCACATGGTTGAGACTATTTCAAAGTACAAACAAGTCGTCAGACGGTTGGGACAAGACCTCGGACGTGATCCACTCGCGGAAGAAGTAGCAAATGAAATGGGTATCGAAGTAGAGAAGGTTCATGTGATCGAACAGATCAACCAAGAAACTCGCTCACTCGAGCAACCGATCGGAGATGATGATGACAAGAGCACGTTTGGAGAATTTATCCCCGATGACAAAATATTGCGACCCGATCAAGAAGCATCACGCCGCATCCTCCAAGACGCCATCCGTGACGTCCTCGAAGAAATTTCTCCTAAAGAAAAACGTATTTTGGAAATGCGTTACGGACTCATCGATGGAGTACAGCACACACTCGAAGAAGTAGGGAAGGAGTTTGGTGTCACTCGAGAGCGTATCAGACAGATCGAAGCCAAAGTCCATGAAAAACTCCGACAAAATGATCGGATACAACGACTGAGAAATTATTTTGACTAATCCCGCCGTAGCTTTAGCGATGGAGGATTAAGAAATAACCGATAAAAAGCCTTTATAAATAAGGGCTTTTTATATTTGACAAATAAATAATATATGATAAAATGATAAAAAATAAAATAATGGAATATTTACAAAATTTTGAAGTAAAAGAAGAAAATAATACAGTTTTAATACTAATATTTGGACTTCGGGTTGTTTCAACAGTTATAATAAGCTTTGGTTTAATAAAAAATACATTCTTTCAGGAAACATTTATAGGCGTTACAATATCAATATGGTGCGTTTTAGCAGGACTTCTAATAGCTATGGGTGCTAGTATTATTGGTATCAAACATATTATTAACTCAGGAAATAAATTTATAAATGGTTTAACGTTGGTAATACATACTGTCATTTTTATGTTGTTCGTCTACAAATATTTCTTCTGAGTAAAAAGCCCTGCATAACGGGGCTTTTATTATTTACAATTTCCAAGATTTTATTTCAAAAGTGAATCAATATCTTTCTTTACATCCTCATACGGATACGCGCCAGGAATGATGACTTGTTTGCCAGTCTTCAAGTTGACGGCGATCGTAAATGGAGTTCCTTGCGCACCGATCTGTTGAGCTTCATCGGTATCGGCTTTGACGCGGTCACTTGCTGAAGTTCCGGCAATACATTTGTTAAAGAGGGTTCCATCGATACCTTCCGCCGTTGCAAATGTCGTGAGCTGTTCGTTACTTTTTGGGTCAGGGTTTAACGTCACGTTGATGATCGTATCGAGGTATTTGTTAAATGCATCGTTGCCTCCAAGTTGTGCGACGCATTCGAGCGCGACTGCTTCAGTTGCTGCATTTGGGTGGAGAGAAGTGAGTGGGTAGTAACGGTAGACCCATGCAACCTTGCCGTTGTATTCAGTGTAGATCTGGTCGAGTGTTGGATGGAAACGGATGCAGTACGGACAATCACTATCGGAGTATTCGATCATCGCTACTTCTGCCTTTGATATATCTCCTCGGACGTGATCGTTGGGACGGATCGTCGCAATAGCCGCATCTACTTTGGTAATAGGAGCTGGTTGTTGGCCTGTCGGTTGGGTTGTTGGGGTAGCGCCATTCTTTGATCCAAAGACAAATATGAGCGCGAGCGCGATGATGACTGCGCCGGTGAGAATGGCTGCAGGGATGCTAATAGGGACTTTTTTCGGCGCCTCGTTTGGCGTACTCGTCGGGGTATTGTTTGTTGTTTGTGGTTCCATTGTATAAGTATACAGCAAACAATAGATATTGAAAAAAGGAGCGCAAAATGCTACTGTATAGCGATGAATATTGCCGAGATGGCGACCTATGCCATCACCTTTTTGGCACTGTATGTGCAAATTTTTTTGTTCGTTACGTACCTCGAACGACGCAAATTGCTCGCACGAGAAAGTGCCATCGTCGTAGGGACGCTCGTTGTCTATCCGAGGGTCGCAGTTATCGTACCCTGCTGGAATGAAGAAAAGACCGTTCACGGTACCATAGAGAGTCTACTTGCGCTTGAGTACCCAAAGGACAAACTCCAGATCATCGTCGTCGATGACGGGAGTACAGACAACACGTGGAGTGAGATTTTGAAGTATCAGGATCATCCACAGATTAGTATTCTTCACAAAGAAAATGGCGGCAAACACACTGCCGTCAACTATGGCATCGAGCACACGACGACGGAGTTCATCAGCTGTCTCGATGCAGATTCGTTTGTTGCACCAGACGCACTGAAACGCATGATCGATATGTTTCAACGCAACCCGCAGTTTTATGCGATTGCGCCGTCTATCATCATCCATCATCCCAAGACAATGATTCAAAAGATCCAAAAAGTTGAGTACAATATGGGTATTTATATAAAAAAAATGCTCGCATACCTTGGCGCAATCCACGTAACCCCAGGACCGTTCTCAGTATTTCGTCGAAGTGTGTTTGAGAAGCTTGGAGGATTTCGAAAGGCGCACAACACCGAAGACATGGAGATCGCGTACCGGATGCAACAAGGGCATTTGATCATCGGGCACTGTCATACGGCACAGGTGTACACCATTGCGCCCGATACGATTCCGAAACTATTTAAACAACGTGTTCGATGGATTTATGGATTTATCCAAAACACGGTTGACTATAAATCAATGATATTTCACAAATCGTACGGCAACTTTTCATTCTTTACGCTTCCGAGTGGTGTCGTATCGATCACGGCAACTGTCTATATCTTTTTTACTATTTTCTATAACGCAGGAGTCTGGCTCGTGGCACATATTGCCAGATGGCGAATCGTCGGACTTCATAGTAGTACATTTTCGTTCAACTTCGAATGGTTTTATATCAACACCCAGGCCATCGTACTGATAACTGCAGTACTCTATGCCGTACTGATCGTTTCGACGGCGATCGGCGGAAAACTCGTCAAACAAAAATTGAGTATCCATGTCATATCGTATATAGTGGTGTACAGTATCATCGCACCGTTTTGGTTGATGAAGGCACTGTGGGCTGCATTGACTTCCCGCAAACCACACTGGAGATAAACACATGAAAGAACATAGCAAATACATTCTGGCTTTTCTCATCACTGCGGCACTTTTTGTGAGCTCGTGGTTGATAAGCTACTCGATAAACAAACACAAGTTTGCCGTTCTTCAAGCAGCCCAAAATCAAATGTCGCTCGACATACTCACCTCCGAGACACAGTTTGATCTACTCAAAGACACGACGTGTGACAACAGCGCCGCATCGGTCTTTTCAGATGATCTGCAGACCTTGGCTGAAAAGATAACCTACAGCGAAGACAACGTCGGCTCCGAAGTAGAAATAGATACGTTGAAAAAACAATATACGTTGATCGAGATTCGAGATTTCCTTTTGACCAAACGTGTCGCAGAGCGCTGTCATCAAACGCCGATTAGTATTTTTTATTTTTATGGGACCAAGGTCGCGTGTCCTGACTGCGTCAAGCAAGGCTATGTCCTCGATGCCCTTCGGGAACAAAATCCCAAAGTGCGAGTCTATGCGTTTGACTACAACCTCGACCTCTCGACGATCAAGGCGTTGCGCTCGATCTACAACGTCGGAGATGCACTCCCGGCGATCGTCTTTAACGGAGTGACGTACAATGGATTTCAATCCCTCGACCAACTCACATCCTTGATCCCGACGAGTACGACCACGAAATAACTCGCCGCATATTTTTGAAAATACCTCTTCATTTTGAGTGATACCGAATAAAAGGTTTAAACGTAAAAACATTTACGTTTCTCGGTAGCTCAGAGAAAGAGATTTGGTATACTACCATGTATGGAACAACCAGAAAAAAAAGCCGCCATTCAGTTAGATTTGTTTAACCCACCAAATGAGGAGAAAAATTTGGAGCAGGTGAGCAAGGTAGAAGAAACGCCATCAAGCAACATTATCAACCCCGACTCTATCTTGAACAAACTTTCTTCGGACGAAGTTGATAAGTTATTTGAAAAAGACAAACACGTCAATGGACAAAATTAGTCACTATTGCGTTAGGATGTGCATAGAGTAGGATATAGGTCAACAAATTAAAGAAATTGATCTAGTTTATAGAGACTAATTATAGTACATGTCAGTAAAGTGTGGTATAATCAGAGTGCAACTCATTTAACAATAATTTAATTTAAAATATGGACGATTTGAAAGCGCTTTGTATGAAATGTCGGGGAGATAACAACAAGCCGACAATGCGAGTAATGAAAGATCCTGTAGTAACTAAAAATGAAAAAGGACGTTTTATGGCAAGAGGGAAATGTGAAGTGTGTGGAGGAAATACCTTTGCATTCCTCTCAAAAGAGAAGGGTGAAGCGATGATGAAATAATAAAAAGCAAAAACAGGCCGCATATGCGGCCTGTTTTTGCTACGAGACTATTTCAATGTCATACTTACGATACAGATGGATTCTCCACAAAAAAAACCGACTGGGGCACTAACTTTTATGGCGGCGGTTTTGATCGTGAGTGTTTTTTTGATCGTCGAGACGACAGGACCCGAAACGGGAGAGAATGTAGTTGCTCCCGCAACAACATCTATCGATGTTGTTGCACCTGACGAATCAGCAGTACCCACTGACTTGCCCGCGATCCCATTCCACATAACAACCCCAGATCCACTGCACGGTATTTATAGTACTGGTTGGACTGCCGGTACTACAAAAGGTTTAAACCATATATTGGGATTATTTGATCACAGTATCCTAAACGCAGTTGTGATAGATATCAAAGATGCAACGGGTAAGCTATCGTATGAGCCACTTGACCCACATCTGGCTGCAATGCATGTTGGAACAAGGCGAATCGCGCACGTAGATAGTGTGATACAGCAGTTCCACGAAAAGGGTGTCTATGTTATCGGGAGAATAGCTGTGTTCCAAGACCCTTTTTATGCGCCACTTCACCCCAAAGATGCACTCCTCGACAGTCGAACGGGAAAGCCGTGGAATGATTACAAATACACTGCATGGTTGCGACCAGACAGTGAAGCCGTACAATCGTATATCAACGATATCGCTCGAGATGCATACAATCAAGGATTTGATGAAATTAATCTTGATTATGTTCGATTTCCATCCGATGGAGCATTGAAATACATTGATTTGACTGAATTCAAAAAGAACAAAGCAGACACTATGCAAGATTTTTTCCGAGCGATGGGTACGACATTTCGACAAGAAGGTATCCCAGTGTCAGCTGATGTGTTTGGACTCACCATGAGTGCAGCTGACGATGTCGGTATTGGGCAAAAGGCGACACTCATTGCGCCATGGGTCGATGCACTTGCGCCCATGGTATATCCATCGCATTTTTATAACGGTAGTTATGGTATCCCTGTTCCTGCAAAAGAACCGTACAAAGTCATCCACACATCCCTCAGTGATGGGATTGCAAAACTTGCCGCTGTCAATATTCCAAAAGAAAAACTTCGCCCATGGTTACAAGATTTTGATTTAGTTGGTGTTCACTACACCCCAGAGATGGTGGAAGCGCAAATACAGGCCGCACATGATCTCGGAATTGATTCATGGGTGTTGTGGGACCCGCGCAACATCTATAGCAAAGAAATATTTACACCAAAAGACGAGTGAGTGAAATGGAGCCGCTTGTCAGACTTGAACTGACGACCTTCGCTTTACAAAAGCGTTGCTCTACCAACTGAGCTAAAGCGGCAATAATTTAGGACTTTTCACTATACCACCTTTTTTATTCGGGGCAAACGTTTCGAGGCCTTTTTTCGAGGCTGTGAAATCGTTTTCAAAAAATAAGAAGATGGTCCATGGGTAAGCCCCGTCATCATATCTCGTTTAGTAAACGCGGATTTGGCAGTAGGAAATATTTTGATAAAGGTGGTCTGTGCCTTTTGACTAAACCACGCAAGCGTCTTTCTGCCTTGCAAAGATGCTCCGTACCATCCCCGTCGTGTAAGACGGAGCGCTTGGTTCAACCGTGCCAACAAAGGTCCATACGTCGCGACTGCTGGTGAAATCGCCTCTGAGGCTTTCCACGAGATATATACCATGTATAACCACGTGCCGATTACTAACACAACAAGTGTGATACTAAGCCCTACAATCATGTAGATATCGTATAAAGTACAAATCGTTCCACTGTCGCGCCTTTTTCGAGAGCATATGCCCCAATAGTCTTTTCAGGAGCTTTGAAAAATGGCTGATCAAGAAGCGTTTGTTCTTTGAAGTAACTTGCGATTTTGCCTTCCATAATCTTTTCTTTCATCTCAGCAGGCTTGTCAGTTGCATCGACCTCAGCTTGGAGTACGCTGATGACACCAGTGCGGTCTGCATCAGATATTTCATGTGCATTGAGATACCGTGGTTTCATTGCAGCTGCGTGCATGGCGATATCTTTTGCTACTTCTGGGGTGCCACCTTTGAGAACGACAACTGTCGCAGTTTTTCCGGTGTGGTGTGTATACGCACCAACGACATCTCCAGCCACCTCTTCTATCGTACCGAGTTTGATATTTTCACCGATTTTTAACACGACATCGTTGATGAGTGCTGGAGCTTGTGTACGAGCTGCTTCCTCTCCATCTTTCCAGGCGATATCTGCGAGAGTATTTGCAAGCGTTATAAAGTCGTCGTTTTTTGCGACGAAGTCTGTCTCACAGTTGAGTATCAGAGTCAGAGCACGTTTTCCGTCAGTACGGACAATGATGAGTCCATCAGATGCGTCACGTTCTGATTTTTTGCTTGCAATTTCAGAACCCTTTTTACGAAGGATGATCATCGCTTTTTCCATGTCGCCCTCTGCTTCTTCGAGTGCTTTGCGACATTGCATAACAGAGACACTCGTTGCGTCTCTCAATGCTTTAACTTGTTCAGTGGTGATTGTTGACATTTGGTATGATAGTTGCTCTCTCAAATATTCCTTTCGAAATGCGCGCATAAAAGCTTGCTAGCTTTTTGCTATGCTCGGGCCAGTCGCCCTGCGCAATGCATTTCTCATGGAATATTTTTTGATCGCCTTACTTTATAAATTTTACAACTCTAATTACTTCCTTATTTGTTTCCTTCGAACGCAGCCTTTAGTATACCAAGGATTGTAGTAATACTCGAAACCGAACTATCATTTGCAGTGATAGGGTAGTCGATCGCACGGATACTGCAGTCAGTATTACCGATTGCGATGACGGGGATGTTCATTTTGCGAGCTTCTTTAATAGCGATGTGTTCCTTTTTTGAATCAATGACGATGACAACATCTGGCATCTTTGTCATGCCGATCAATCCATTGAAAAACTTGTTCAAACGTTCCATTTCGCGGTTGAGCATGAGTTGCTCTTTTTTGGTGTATTTTGCGTATTCACCACTAACGCGCTCTTCTTTCATCTTTTCCAATTTTTCAATACGACGCTTAATCTCTGAAAAGTTAGTAAGGATTCCACCGATCCAACGCTCAGTGACGTATGGTTGATGCAGCGACGATGCTGTTTCGACGATGGCACCACGAGCTTCTGGCTTGACGCCGACAAAGAGTGCGACCTTGCCTGCAGCACCGAGCTCTGCGAGGAAGATGGTCGCTTTTTCAAGTTGTGACATTGTTTTGTCGATATCGATGATATCGGTACCATCTTTTGATCCATAGAGAAATGGAGTGATGGTTGGGTGACGGCGGGTACGGGTATAACCGTAGTGAACACCGGCCTCCATGAGGTCTGTAGAGTTAATTTCTTTTTTCATAACAATCTGCACGAGGAACCTATGCTGGAGGGACTTGCCCTGAGCTTGTCGAAGGGACCTTACTAATCTGAATAATTTCCTGCGCCCTGCGTAGCTTTGGCGAAGCAGGGATCTGGAGTCAAAACAATAACATATAAAACAGTTTTTAACAATAATCCTTATCCGTGGCTTTTTATATTACTTAAAATGTGGCATTATAAAGCCATATGCGACAAAGTCAGCTGTTTACGAAAACGCGCAAAGAAGCGCCCTCAGATGAGGTGGCAAAAAATGCGCAACTTTTGATTAGGGCTGGATTTATACATAAAGAAATGGCAGGTGTATATAGCCTACTGCCACTTGGGCTACGAGTTGTGGAAAAGATAACAAATATCATCCGAGAAGAAATGAATGCTATCGGAGGCATTCAAATGCAAACTTCTGAACTCCAGAGTAAGGAAGTATGGGAAAAGACCAATCGCTGGGATGATGATGTAGTCGATAATTGGTTCAAGACGACACTCAAGAATGGTTCAGAACTTGGTCTTTCATTTACGAATGAAGAAGCGTATTCAAATATTGCAAAAAATTTTGTAAATTCATATAAAGATCTTCCATTTTATGCATATGATTTCAAAATAATTTTTAGAAATGAAGCAAGGAGCAAATCGGGCATTTTACGAGGACGAGAATTTTACTGGAAAGCATTGTATTCTTTTTCAAAAGATCAGACCGAACACGATGTATTTTATGAAAAAGCAAAAGATGCATATCGAAACATATTTCACCGAACTGGAATTGGTGCATGTACCTATATGACCTTTGCTTCAGGTGGAACGTTTGCAAAATATTCTCACGAATTCCAGACTATATCTGAAAATGGAGAAGATGTGATCTATATCGATGAAGCATTTGGTATCGCAGTAAACAAAGAAGTTTATACCGATGAAGTACTTGTGGAGCTCGGTTTAAATAAAGAGACATTGATAGAAAAGAAATCTATTGAAACAGGAAATATCTTTTCGCTCGGTTCCAAATTTTCCGAACCATTCGACCTTACGTACAAAAACGAAGAAGGAAACGATATTCCAGTATTTATGGGTTCATATGGTATTGGAATTACTCGCTTGATGGGAACAGTTGTTGAAGTGCTTTCTGATGATCGCGGTATTGTTTGGCCGGCGTCGATTGCTCCGTTTCAGGTACATTTACTCGTCCTTGGTACGAACACTGCAACGCACATTGCTGCCGAAGAGGTGTATCAACAACTTTTAGAAAAAAACATTGAAGTACTATTTGACGATAGGTCTGGCGTTGCTCCGGGAGAAAAATTTGCCGATGCAGATTTACTCGGTATGCCGTTGCGGGTAGTAGTATCGGATCGGAGTCTAGAAAAAAATGGTGTAGAAATCAAAGAGCGTACCAGTAACGACAGTCGAGTCGTTACCACTCTAGAACTCCTATCGATCGTCACCAATGGCTAAATCTCTGTATCAGCGTTTTTCAAATGACATCGGTATCGATCTCGGTACTGCCAACACGCTCGTCTATCTTTCAGGGCACGGCATCATCATCAACGAACCGTCGATTGTGGCAGTCAATCAAAAGACAGGACAAATCGTCGCGATCGGTCATGAAGCAAAAAGTATGTGGGGCAAAACTCCCGCACACATTACCATCATCCGTCCACTGATCGAAGGAGTGGTATCGGACTATGATATCACCGAAGAAATGCTCGCGTATTTTATACGAAAAGCAGAAAAGATATCAAGCAAGTTTTTTCGTCCGCGTGTGGTGATCGGCGTACCATCTGGTATTACAAACGTCGAGTTGCGTGCAGTGTATGACGCTGCTCGAGATGCAGGAGCGAGAGAAGTACACCTCGTAGAAGAAGCGATGGCTGCTGCGATCGGGATACGGCTCCCGGTCCTTGAACCAACGGCGACATTCATCGTCGATATCGGCGGGGGAACAACGGATATCGCACTCATTGCGCTCGGTGGTGTTGTCCGATCGCTCAATCTGCGCATAGCGGGGGATCATTTCAACGAGAGAGTCATCGAGTATTTGAGGGATGAATTTAAGCTCCTTGTTGGAGAATCAACCGCTGAAGCAGTCAAACTCGAGCTCGGCAGTGCAGTTGAAACTGACTACCAAGAGATAGAAGTACGAGGACGTGATCTGGTCACTGGACTACCTCGAGCGCTCATGATCACTGATGGAGATATCCGTGAGGCGTTGAATCGACCGGTTGGATTTCTGGTGACAGGGATCCGAGAAGTACTCGAGACTTCTCCGCCCGAAATGATGTCCGATGTGCTCGAGAGCGGTATTATATTGAGTGGAGGGGGAGCATTATTGCCCGGTCTTTCGCAACTTTTGGAGAGTGAGCTTTCGATCCCCGTACATGTTGCCGAAGATCCTCTCTCAGCTGTCGCTCGAGGAACTGGCATCATACTGGAAGATTTTGAGAAGTATAAAAGCGTAATATTGCCATTGGACGAACATGTCATCATTTAACAAAAAACAATTTAACAAGAAAAGAAACATTTCAAAAGTGTTTGTCTCTATCGGTATCGCTATCGTGGTACTCGGTATTGCAGGACTCATCGTTCGACTGATCATGAACAAAGTATCGAGCAACATTCCACTTGCGTCTGCGACAACTGTTTACAGTACACTGTTATCAAAGAGAACATTGGTACAAAAAATAACCGAACTACAAACAACACTTGAGAGTTATGATGCACAAATAACAACTGCAACGTTATTAAAAGCAGAAAACACTGAACTGAAAGCGGAGCTCGGACGGACGGTACACAAAGATGGCGTACTCGCACATGTGCTCACGGTACCAAACCGCAGCATCTACGATACCTTTGTGATCGATGGGGGTTTTGCTGAAGGAGTGAGAGTTGGTCAGACTGTGTACGGATTTGATAACATCGCGCTCGGAAGTATCGATACGGTTTCTGATAGTCATGCGACGGTGGCGCTTTTTAGTACACCCGGTAGAAGTACGTCTGGCACCGCTTCGGGTACTGATGTCGCCGTGACGCTCATCGGGAGAGGTAGTGGAGAATACGAAGTGCGCATTCCTCGAACATTGCAGTTTCAGGTGGGTGGGTTGATCGCCTATCAATCAACAGATACGGCAGTGCTTGCTGAGATCGAACGCATCGTCACCGATCCACGAGATCCGTTTCAGCGAATGATTGCCAAAACTCCGATCAACCTCCAGGCACTGAAGTGGGTGATTGTGAGGTAAAAATATATGAATATTACTGAAACACTTTTAAATTTTAATCATTACGGTCTCGTCAGCTTTGTGTTGTTTGTTTTCGTTTTTCTAGGGACTGGTGCGGTCAAGGGAATGAAAAAACAAATAAAAAAAGAAATTACAACTAGAAAAAGTTATCCAAAACTTATAGAAATATATAATCAATATTTTGTAATCAATCGTGGTTTCAATCCACTCGGTGCAATTCTTGCAAATGAAGCGTGGTATATCCACAGAAGTCCGTATGTATGGAATTATAAAATATCTTGGCGTTTGATGGTATTGGATATATGTATTTTATTTGGCGGGATATTTTTAGCTTTGATAATTATTTCTAGTTTTTTGTTGTGTAAAAATAAAGCTACCTTTGTTTCGGTAGGTATTTTTATAGTGTTGTTTTGTTTAACAATGTTAATTAAAATAGGAATAAAAAAGAGTCTTCACACAGAAATAAGAAATTTTACCAATAAAGTGGACAATTTTTTGCAATCCAATTCATTAACTCGTGATGAAGTGTATATTCCTCCAATCAAAGATAATAAAATTATTAAATACTCATTTTGGTTTACTGTGTGGAACGCTTTAATCTTAGTAGCGATGTTTTTCGTTTTCTATAAGAATTAGTATATTATTCTCATGAAATTTTCTATTGAAAAGAAATTAGCTGGCACACTTGCTCGCGCGGGGACTATTGAGACAGCAAATGGCACGATTCAAACCCCTGCGTTTGTTGTCGTTGGGACCAAGGCGACGGTCAAATCATTGACCTCCGAGCAATTGCGCAGTCTCAATGCCCAAGTGGTTCTTGCCAATACGTACCATTTATATTTGCAGCCAGGTACAGATATCGTTGAGCAGGCAGGAGGGTTTGGACCATTTATGGATTGGCATGGACCCACCATGACCGACAGTGGAGGATTTCAAGCGTTTTCTCTCGGGGCTGCGTTTGGACAACAAGTAAGCAAAGTCGCGACAGGTAAAGCTCCTATGCAAAATATAGACCTCGAAGGTCTATATTCAAATAAATCAAACCCATTGGCAAAAGTGACCGATGAAGGCGTGTTGTTTAAATCACATTTAGATGGTTCGAAGCATCTCTTTACACCCGAGAGCTCGATGCTCGCGCAATGGAAACTGGGCGCAGATATGATATTTGCATTTGACGAATGCACAAGCCCGACAGCGCCGTATGACTACCAAGCAAAGTCGCTCGCACGTACGTATGAATGGGCCAAGCGTTGTCTGGTACATTGGAACAAATTAAATGCAGAATCAGAAGCAGGTTTACCCGAAAAAATTCCGCAGGAATTTCGGCGGGCGTTGTTTGGTGTCGTCCAAGGCGGAAGATTTCAAGATTTGCGAGAGCAAGCGGCAAGGGATTTGGGAAGTCTGGACTTTGACGGCTATGGCATCGGAGGATCATTTACCAAAGACGACATTGGTACTGCAGTTGGATGGGTCAATGCATTGCTTCCAGAAGAGAAGCCTCGACATCTCCTTGGCATCGGAGAACCGATTGATCTCTTTGAGGGAGTACAAGCTGGGTGTGATCTCTTTGATTGCGTGCTTCCGACGCGCATTGGGCGACACGGAACGTTGTATACGCATGACGGAAAAATCCACATCAAAAACGCGAAATTTGTCGCAGACTTCGCGCCGATCGAGGACGGGTGCACCTGCTACACTTGCACGCATCACACACGCGCCTATCTCGCGCATCTTTTCAGGGGAGACGAGATCACGGCAGGGACATTGGCGAGTATTCACAACGTACATTTCCTGTTGCGACTGGTAGAAAAGATCCGAGCATCGATTCTCGACGATACATTTTTTGAATACAAAAAAGAGTTTTTAGAAAAGTACTCTCGCTAGTATGTAGTATACTGAAACTATGTTTTTACTCCGCAAATCATTTACCTATATATTTATCATCACCCTTATCGGGGCAGTCTGCACGTATGCAATAGTTGCCAAAGCGTATGGGGGAATAGATGAACAGTATGGAGTGATGCTCGAGCAATAAAAAGTATTTGGAGAAATAATATGGAAAATAAAAATACCTCACAAATATATATGAGGTATTTTAACTGTATTTTATGCTACATACTGAATATTTATATGATGTAAAAATGATGCAAAAAAGTATGCAAACATTATTGCGACAATATAGGGTATGGAATTTAAAATCATTGTTAAAGATTTTTCTAACAAAAATGAAAGTTTCATAATAATTAGTTTTTTAAAACTATATATCTTATTATAAGATTTGTCAACAATCCCTCATTTCTATATAATACAAGCATGCAATTCAAACTCTCCGACCATTACCAGCCTGCAGGGGATCAACCAAAGGCGATCGCAAAGCTCGTGAAAGGACTCAAGAGCGGCATGCAAATGCAGACACTTCTGGGTGCCACAGCGACGGGCAAGACTTTCACGATGGCCAATATCATTGCCGAAGTCCAAAAGCCGACCCTCGTGATCGCCCACAACAAAACCCTCGCAGCCCAGCTCGCCCAAGAGTTCAAGAGTTATTTCCCCGACAACGTCGTGCACTACTTCGTCTCGTACTACGACTACTACCAGCCCGAGGCATACATGCCGATCACCGATACGTTCATCGAAAAGGATGCACAGATCAACAAGGAGATCGATCGACTGCGTCATGCGACGACTCAAGCATTACTCACCCGCAAAGACGTCATCATTGTTGCATCAGTGTCGTGTATCTATGGTCTCGGAAGTCCCGTCGAATACGAAAAAACCAATTTCAAAATAGAAAAAGGCATGACGCTCTCTCGTACGGCTGCGATGGAGCGACTGATTTCGATTCATTATAGTCGTACCAATGCCGATCTCGAGAGTGGGCAGTTTCGTGCGCTTGGCAACAAAGTCGATATCATGCCAGTGTCGGAAACGATCATGTATCAGATTGATTTCACTGGCAATATAGTCAATAGTATTTTGAAGATTGATCCAGTTTCCTCAAAGATTCTCAGTGAAGAAGACTTCGTCTATATCTTCCCGGCGAAACACTTCATGACCAACAGCGACGAAAAGGATCGCGCGGTAGCAGATATCAAACACGAGCTCGACGAGCAGCTCAAGCATTTTGCTGACGAAGGCAAGCTTCTCGAAGCAGAACGCATCAAACGCCGTACGACATATGATCTCGCCATGATCCGCGAGATGGGATACTGCTCGGGTATCGAAAACTACTCTCGTCACATGTCCGGCAAAGCCGTCGGTGAGCCACCAGAAACGTTGCTCTCGTATTTCCCCCACAAGACCGATGCCAAAGGAAACAAGAGCGCAGATTTTATGTTGTTTATCGATGAGAGTCATGTGACGGTGCCGCAACTCGGCGGCATGTACGCGGGGGACGCATCGCGCAAGTCAACGCTCGTCGAATTTGGATTCAGATTGCCCTCTGCCAAAGATAACAGGCCGCTGAAGTTCGAAGAATTCAAAGAGCGAATCGGGCAGACAGTATTTGTCTCGGCGACGCCGGGCAAATACGAGCATGAACACTCAGAGCAAATCGTCGAACAGATCATCAGACCGACGGGACTTGTCGATCCATTGGTTGAGGTGCGCCCCATACTCGAAGACCGTGACGGAGGCGACTACACAGGACAGGTGCAAGATTTTATAAAAGAGGCACAAAAGGAAATAGCGAGTGGAGGGCGCGTCCTTGCAACGACACTCACCAAACGCATGGCCGAAGACCTCAGTAGCTATCTCAAAGAAAAGAAAATCAAATCAGAATACCTTCATAGTGATATCAAGACGATCGAACGTATCCAGATTATTACCAAGTTTCGCAAAGGAGAGTTTGATATTTTGGTCGGAGTGAACTTGCTTCGAGAAGGACTCGACATGCCCGAAGTGTCACTTATCGGGATTTTGGATGCAGACAAAGAAGGATTCCTCCGTAGTGAAGTCTCGCTCATTCAGACGATTGGCCGTGCCGCACGCAACGCCAATGGTCGCGTCATTCTCTATGCAGATTCTGTTACGGGCTCTATGGAACGCGCGATAGGGGAAACGACTCGTCGTCGCGATGTACAACTCGCGTACAACAAAAAGCACGGCATTACCCCAACGACGATTTCCAAAGTCATCAGGGATATCACCGAAGGTATGGAGAGTGATCATAGCAAGGCAGTCAACGCGGAGCTCGCGCTCGATATGGCACTCTTTGCCCAGATCGAAAAGGATCAGAAGCTTGGCCGAACTGGTACAGGGCGGCGGAAAGGAAACCCCATCGAGAAATTGATCAAGATAAAAGAAGCTGAAATGAAAGAAGCCGTCAAACTCCTCGACTTCGAAACTGCAGCTATACTTCGCGATGAGATTGGGGTCTTGAGGGAGAAAACATATATAAATCCGTAGGTAGTATATACTCGATATATGAACAAATCCTCCAACTGGTACAGTACACTGCTCAAACCTTCGTGGGCGCCACCATCCTGGCTCTTTGGGCCAGTGTGGACAGTACTCTACACGATCATTGCCATTACGTACGGTACGGTGTTTTACAAAGTGTACAAAGGTGAGTTGCCGGCGATAGTTGCGCTCCCGTTTGTCCTCAACCTCGTATTGAACTTCGCATTTACGTACTTCCAATTTGGACTCAAAAACAACCTCCTCGCAGCAATCGATATCATCTTGGTATTGATCACACTGGTGTGGGCACTCATCACTATCTATCCATATTTCAAATGGATCGCACTGGCAAATATTCCCTACTTAATTTGGGTAGGTTTCGCTAGTGTATTACAATTAACTATAACTTATTTAAACAGATGAACTATCCCATACCCCAGCCTACCGGCAGGCAGGTCGCATGGGTCGCCTTTGCGACAGTATTCCAGTTGACGATAACTTGGATGAATAAATAACAGTATTACTGATATAACAAATTGCAAAGCCCGCACATGTGCAGGCTTACTCGTAATGTATTGCTTAGGATGTGAACACTTAATTTAGGATTTGTGAGATAGTGGATGCAAGTGCGTGGCGATACCGATGCCAGTGGCGATAAGAGCGAGATTTTTGATGATGTACTGGCCTTCGAGCGTGGGGACAAAGGGCGCGCTAAAAGTCTCATGTGGAAGGAAAATCAGAGGGAGAAATGTTGTACCCATGTGAAATAAGAGGAGTGGCATGACGATGCGTTCGGCACCTGGGATGAGGAAGAGTATACCTATTGCACATTCAAGAAAAGAAAAGAAAATATAAAATCCGTTGAATGGCAAGAAACCCGAAAGTGTTTGATCAAAAAGGTTGTGGACGAGGGATCCAGCAGGGGATAGTCCGATGATTTTCAAAATTCCAAACCAAAAAAACACGACAAAGAGTGCGATGCGTGCAGTGGGTATAGAAATCTTCCTAAAAAAGTGAATGAGTGCATGATCTATGCGAACGATTTCCATCACTCTAGTATATCGTCCCTGGCGGTGTAAAACAATGCGACCCATGCTATAATGGGTGCGCCCTATAGTACCCCTCTACGCCACGAGCGAGGGGATTTATGCGTAAAAACAAAAACAATGACTAAAAAATCCGAACATACTACAAAAAAAGATGAGGGGTGCATCGTCGTCCGTGGTGCACGGACCCACAATCTCAAAAATGTCTCTGTTGAGATCCCACGCGGAACAATGACTGCGATCACAGGCCTCTCAGGGAGCGGCAAATCCTCGCTTGCGTTTGATACGATATTTGCCGAAGGACAACGTCGATATGTCGAAAGTCTCTCGAGTTATGCACGACAATTTTTGAACCAGATGCCAAAGCCTGACGTTGACGAGATCACTGGTCTGTCGCCCGCAATATCGATCGACCAAAAGTCACGCTCCAACAATCCTCGCTCCACTGTCGCGACGATCACTGAGATTTATGATTATCTGCGAGTACTGTATGCGCGTATAGGCAAAGCATACTGTCCAATCTGTGGCACACTCATCACCAAACTTAGCCCGGAGGAAATCAACACGTTTATCCTTGCAAAGATCAAAGATGTCGCCAAAAACAAAGGAGACACAAAGAATAAAAAAATCATGGGAGTCGAGTTTAACGATACTCGCATTCAAATCTACGCGCCGATCGTTCGGGGACGCAAAGGCGAGTACTATCAGTTGCTCTACGATTTACTCGGCAAAGGATTTAGTACGATCCGAGTCGATGGAGTGACCAAACAATTACGCGAGCGCATCGAACTAAAGAAAAATGACAAACACACGATCGAGGTATTGGTCGACGAACTCGCAGTGCATGAGTTCAAAGACAATCCACGCGATGCTGAGCTCCGTCTTTTTGAAGCAGTTGAGCGCGCGTTACTGGAGGCAGATGGGCTAGTGCAGATCGTCATTGGTACCTCGGCGGATTTTGAGATGGAGACTGAACCACTCCAAGAATTCCTCTTGTCAGCAAAGTTTTCGTGTCCCAACGATGGCTACTCATTTCCCGAAATAGAGCCACGACTGTTTTCGTTCAATTCGCCCTATGGTGCATGTCCGGAGTGTAATGGTATAGGTACCAAGTTTTTTGGCGGCACTGATCCATGTCCGGTTTGCGAAGGCAAGCGATTGCGACCCGAAGCATTGAACGTATTTCTCGAGACACCCAAGAGTCGAACCAATGTCGTCGAGCTTACATCAATGTCAGTCGAAGAAGCATTTGAATTCTTTGGTTCCCTCAAGCTCTCTGCCAAAGATCGCGAAATTGGCAAACCTATTCTCAAAGAAGTCGAAGACCGACTTACGTTTCTCCTCAATGTGGGGCTCGAATATCTCGCGCTCTCGCGTACTGCCAATACACTCTCAGGTGGGGAAGCACAACGGATACGACTCGCGAGTCAGCTCGGATCTCGTCTCGTTGGCGCACTCTATGTGCTCGATGAGCCAACCATTGGTCTACACCAGCGAGATAATGAGCGGTTGATCAAGACGCTCGAAGACTTGCGCGATATCGGCAACACCATCATCGTCGTCGAGCACGATGAAGATACGATATTTGCGGCGGACTATATTGTCGACATCGGACCGGGTGCGGGTATTCATGGTGGCAATGTTGTAGTAGCGGGGGATCTCGCCACACTTTTGAATGCAAAGAAAAATGACTCTGGCTCACGAACGCTCGCATACTTGCGCAAAGAAGAAGAAATAGAAATCCCTGACAAACGACGCGATGCTGACAAGGGAATGCTCAAGATAGTTGGAGCAAACTTACACAACATTCACAATCAAAACATCGAAGTTCCACTCGGTAAAATGGTGGCGATTACTGGCGTGTCGGGGAGTGGCAAGAGTACGTTTCTCTACGATATATTGTACAAAAACCTCCAGGCTCGTTTTGAACGGAAACTACGTAGTGCGCAGGTCTACAACTGCGCATCATTTACCGGGAGCGAACATCTCGCACGCGTCATCATGATCGACCAATCTCCGATCGGTCGTACGCCGAGATCAAACATCGCAACCTATACTGGCGCATTTACGCACATTCGTGAGATATTTGCAGCGACCGAAGAAGCACGACTCCGTGGGTGGAAACTCAACCGATTTTCATTTAACGTCAAAGGTGGTCGTTGTGAAGCCTGTGAAGGAAATGGCGAGATCGCAGTCGAGATGCACTTTTTGCCGACCGTATACGTGACATGTGATGTCTGTAACGGCAAGCGCTTTGACAAAGAAACACTCACCGTCAAATACAAACGCAAGAGTATTTATGATGTACTCCAACTCTCAGTCGAAGAAGCAATCGGATTTTTCGAAGAAATTCCTGCAATATACGACCGACTCAAGACACTCAAAGATGTCGGACTCGCCTATGTCAAACTTGGTCAAAGCGCAACGACACTCTCGGGCGGGGAAGCCCAGAGAGTCAAAATCGCGAGTGAGCTCTATCGTCCGTATCTCGAAAAGACGATTTATCTGTTGGACGAACCAACAGTTGGACTGCACTACGATGATGTGAAAAATCTCATCGGAGTGTTGAACCGTCTCGTTGCCAAGGGCAACACTGTAGTCGTAATCGAACACAACCTTGACCTGATCAAATGCGCTGACTATCTCATCGACTTTGGTCCCGAAGGCGGCGTTGCAGGAGGCAATATCGTCGCCAAAGGTACACCCGAAGATGTCGCAAACAACAAAAAGTCTTTTACGGGACAATATCTCAAGAAAATTCTGTAAAATCTGCTTGAAAATTTGCAATAAAAAAACCGCTTATTGCGGTTTGATTGGTACTAACATAATTTATTCTATGCTTCTTCCGGCATAAAAAGGTCGCTTGTCTTTAATTTCCTTCTCCTTTTTAAATCTATTGAAGCAGCAAAACTAACTTTTTTCTGTTTGACGTTCTGTTCAGCCTCCTTAGTTGTTATATCTTTTTGTACAAATTTTGACCAAAATTTTCTTAACCACTTTAAAAATTTTTTGGTTTTATGTGCACTAGGCGCGATTCCTTTTGATGAAGCGTTGTTATCTACATTATCATTAGGAAGATCTGAGTCACCGTCCTTAGCTTTTGAAGATAGATCATTAGTCGAGTTTTCTGTCTCGCTAGTCTCAATATCCTTACCTAATAAATCTGATGAAATCAAAATTTTAATAATTTGTGTTTCTGCGGCATTAGCATTCCTTGCATAATAAACTTTATCTTCTTGTTCAAAATTATTAACGTTAAATGTAAATAATTTTATTGAAGCATCATTGAGTGCATGGAGTGCAGTAGTGTCGCTCACTTTTTCATTTGCAAAAGACACTAACAAGTCTTCCCCTTTTTCTAAGATAGAGCAGAACTCTATGACACGATCATCATTATCTGCAGAGACAAAGTAAGTATACTTTTTTTCTACAGGTTTGACGGCGTCTTCTTTTGCCAGCTTAGCTAACTCTTCGTCCGAAGGTTTTGGTATCGAGTTTTTTGTAGGCTTTTTGAGCGATATGTCGCCTTGAATACAAACAAAGGACGTCTGACAATCAAGTGCATGAACTTCGTATGCCAACCTTTTGAATACTGTATCAAGGTATGCCGGATTTATTGTCTTTGTATTAACGACAACAATCTCCAGACTTTTATCCCGCAATATGTCCCCAAACTTACGTTCGGTTTGGTTGTACATACGGTCCTCTTTTTTATTGGGAAAAAGTTCGGCTATTTGTGCCAACTCCTGATCACTGAGAAGTGACCCTTCTATTGATAAAATATTTGATTCTCCAACACTTTTTTGCAAAAAATAGAAGGTGACTTCATCGATATGATTTACAAAGATAACTTTTTTCATATTTTTTTGTTTTTAAGTTTTTCTAGATATTACATATTTAAAGAATATTGTCAAGGACTTGTGAAGAACAAAAAACCAGTGTTTTGAGGCACTAGTTTGATCTATATATTTTTTATTTCATCCGGTACTTACAAAAACAAGAGCTATACAGAAAACCAGTGATTGATATAAGTAAAACAAAGTAAGTCAAACAGTTGATTGTTGCAATTACAACACTACAAAGAGCATCCGTAGTAGGTATCGCAATAAAAAATGACAAGAGTAATGCAGGATCGATATGTTTTTTCATACGAGACTTTTTTGCTATACTACATTTGATTCATGAATAGTCAAGGTATAGAAAAATCATTCACAAAGTCTCAAAAAATATGGACTATGATCGGTCCTATATTACTGAAGCAATATCGCCGTGAAGAGACGTTCTTGGATTTCGCCAATCCATGGCAGCTCACGGTCGCGGTGACGCTTTCGGCACAGACCACGGATATTGCAGTCAACAAGGTCACCCCTGGCTTATTCAAGGCATTTCCGACCCCTGAAAAGCTTTCAAAGGCAGAGCTCGCCAAAATAGAAACACACATTAGTAGTTTAGGTTTTTATCATGTCAAAGCACGGTATATCAAAGCAGCAGCAGGGGTGTTGGTCAAAGAATTTAATAGTGTCGTACCGCACATACCTGAAGAATTACAAAAGCTGCCAGGCATCGGACGCAAAGGTTCGATCGCAGTCATCTCCAACGCATATCCCAAATACGCCAACATCGGCATTCCAGTTGATACGCATGTGATCAGATTTGTGAAGCGGTTTGGTCTGACAAATGCGACTGATCCGAGCAAGATTGAGCAAGATTTGCTTCAGATCATCCCGAAGAAAGATTGGAAGCGCGCCGGCTACGCCATCAAAGAATACGGCCGCAAAGAAGGCAAGGCGAGAGGGTATAAGCAGGAGGAAGATCCATTGGTGCAGATGTTAAGGAAATAAAAAATCACTCAATAAGAGATTCTGAGTGATTTACCTACAAGATTAACTTAGCATTTCAATAATACACTTACCCCTGGTTGTGAGAAGCTTCTTTTTGCTGAAAAAAAACTCGATCGTTTCTCCATCTGTTTGTTCACTACTATATTCAATAAGGTAAAAATTTAAACATTTTGAATCTTCACCACTAATTGCGAAATTGAGATTTGGAGCCCAATGTACCTCTAGTGTTCCCAAATAGTTTACGCCGTCTGAGAAGTGAATTTCCCAGATTTCGTCAAATTCGGTACTGTTCCCATTTTCAGAGAATAATTCATCAGTTTCTATATTGGTATGATAGAAACATTCTATGAAACCTACTCCATTGGCGCGAAGTCTGTAGAGTATTCCAGAAAAATCTCTCTTAATATTATTTTTCATATTTTAAGTTTTCTGGTATACTACACCATATTTATGATTCGTCAAGATTTAGACAAATTGGAATTACCACAAACTCCTGGAGTGTATTTTTGGCGAGATAAGGACAGCAAGATTTTGTACATCGGCAAGGCAACGAATTTGCGTGATCGTACGAGGAGCTATTTTGCGCCTGACCTCATCAAGACTCGTGGAGCTCGATTGGTCGATATGGTATTCAAGTCAGATACCGTAACCTGGCAAGAAACGGATAGTGTACTCGAAGCACTCATCCTCGAAGCAAACCTCATAAAGCAGTATCAGCCGTACTACAACCGTGATGAAAAAGACGACAAAAGCTTTAACTGTGTCGCCATCACCAAAGACTTGTTTCCGCGGGTGCTACTCGTTAGACAAAAGGATATAGATGTGCAAAGTCGAACTTTGCACATTTTGAGGAAAAAAGAGCCAATCAAGTACGACGTCGTATTTGGTCCATATCCACACAGCGCATCGCTCAAAGAAGCACTTCGGATTATTCGAGGAATATTCCCATTTCGAGATCGAGCAAGTAGTATGCCCGACAAAGAAGTGTTTTATCAACAGATCGATCTGTCTCCGCGGATGATTACAATCCAAGACAAGAAGCTCTACCGCAAAAACATTGGACGGATCAAACTCATGCTGCAAGGTAAATTCAAGGCTTTGGTACATGAGTTGAAGAGCGATATGAATGATGCCGCAAAGGCGCAAGCGTTTGAGGAAGCAAACGATATGAAACAAAAGTTATTTGCACTCGAACACATCAAAGACGTATCACTCCTGAAACGTGACCTGGTCGCAAACAACAGAGTAGATAGTTTTCGTATTGAAGCATACGACGTAGCACACCTTTCGGGGAAACAAATGGTGGGCGTGATGTCCGTCATTGAGAACGATACAACCAACAAAAGCGATTACCGCAAATTCATCATACGAGAGTTTGATCGGTCAAACGATGCAGGAGCACTTCGAGAAGTGCTCGTTCGACGTCTCTCCCATAAGGAATGGACATATCCAAACGCCATAGTCGTCGATGGCAATATCATCCAGATCAATGCGGCAACGAAGGTCTTGAAAGATCTCGAGCTCAACATTCCGATCATCGCCGTGACCAAAGACGATCGTCACCGTGCAAAATCAATCTCAGGGGATAAGGATATAATCGAAAACCATAAGTACGCGATATTGCTGGCAAACGCTGAGTCGCATCGTTTTGCACTGACATTTCATACCGCACGAAGGAAGAAAGCAATGCTCTAAGAAATTTATTTTGCTATACTAATATAATGCAACGAATCGGAATATTGCGCGGTGGCACCGGGGATGAGTACTTCATCTCGCTCAAGAGTGGCGCACAGATCATGAAGGCGCTCAACGAAGCTGGCTACGACATCCTCGACATGCTTGTTGATCGTGAAGGTATCCTTCACATCAAAGGTATTCCGACGACACTCGAAACGGCCTCCTCCCAAGTCGACGTCGTGTGGAACACGATTCATGGATCTACTGGAGAAGATGGCACGATCCAAAAAATGCTCGACGATCTATCTATTCCATATCGTGGATCTGGGGCCGTTGCTTCTGCGATGACTGCAAACAAACTCATTGCCAAAGATCACGTTCGCGCACTTGGCATCCAAACACCGGACGCAGTACTCGTGATGCCGACCGGCAACGAATCCATCGCAAAGATCACGCAGAGTATCTATCGACGTATGGCCCCTCCGTGGGTGTTGAAGCCACTGGTGGGGGGTGCTTCGATCAACACGTATCTTGCACAGACACCACTCGAGCTCGCACAGTTTGTCGAAGAAAGTCTCTCTCACCAACAACCATTTCTTATCGAACAATATATTTATGGCAACGAAGCGGCGGTGGGAGTGATCAATGATTTTCGTGGCAAGGAGAGATATGTGCTACCCGTCGTTGAAATCAAGAGACCGAAAGCAGGAATGTTTTTGAACGCAGATCGAACATCACAGGAGCATGCAGTAGTTGGCGGACATTTTCGAAGTGATGAGAAAGAACAGTTGAGTGCATTGGCACAAGACATCCATCAACACCTGGGTGCCAATGATTACTCTCAGTCAGAGTTCATCATCGATAAACAAGGCAAGATATGGTATATCGAAACCGACACGGTACCATATCTCACCGAACACAATGCATTTGTCAAAGCACTGCAGTCTGTAGGAAGCTCACTCAAAGAATTTGTCACTGCCATCATCGGACGCAAATAATATAACCACCATAGGAGGTGGTTATATTATTTGCTTATTCTTCATCTTTTATTTTATCTGTAGCTTCCTTTAGATCTTTTGCAACCCGGTTATCAACCTCGTTGTCGATAACCTCTTTGAAATTTTTATTTGCCTCATCAGCCGCTTTTTCTTCGTCTGTTTCAAACAACGCATCGTAAAAACGAAAAGGGGACGAGATAATATCTTGGAGATTCAATGTAAATGTATTCATGAGGTGATTTTATTTACTAATAAAAACGCTTCTCTTACGCGACCTCTATATAGTATACTTCTAATATGGAACCAATTCAAACAACGAAATCTCCCTCTCGGCTAGTCAAGTGGTCGCTTATTCTCGGTATTGTGATTGTCCTCAATATGTTCTTTAACTACGCTATTTCGCTTGTATACAAAGAACCACAGTATCCGATGTCACAGCCGCAAGTTGTGCAAGAAATACAAACACAGGAAGACTGCTTGAATATCGGTGGTCAATGGAATGCAAATACGTATGTAAGTCCCGATGAAAAAATCCAAAGCAAGGGGTACTGTGATCCTGACTACTCAAAGCGCATGCAGTATGATGCGGCCCACAAGATATACCAACGAAACGTCTTTGTCATACTCATGCTACTCGGTATCGTCTCACTTGTCCTCGGAGTATTTATAGTCCAAGACGTACTCGGAGCTGCACTCGCGTGGGGAGGGGTACTCTCGCTCTTGATTGCATCAATGCGCTACTGGTCAGAGGCAGACAATCTCGTCAAAGTTCTGCTTCTCGCCGCGGCACTTGGGGCGCTCATTTGGACTGCAGTACGGAAATTTGGGAAATAATACTTGCAGTGAGCTACCATAAGGGGGTTTCGCTTTTGTTGCTATTGTCTTCTTTTTGTGGAAAAATCCATAGACATGGAATCCTATGATCATTTGAAAATAGATAAAAAGTGGCAGAAAGCATGGGAGGATAGCAATCTTTACGAAACAAAGGACAATGTTCCAGGAAAGGAAAATTTCTATTCGCTAGTTGAATTCAGTTATCCATCTGGTAATCTCCACACTGGACACTGGTATGCATTTTCAGTACCGGATATTTTTGCTCGATACAAACGGATGCGAGGGTACAACGTACTGTATCCAATGGGTTTTGATGCGTTTGGATTGCCTGCAGAAAACGCAGCGATCAAACTTGGCGCCGACCCTAAGGTGTGGACATATGAACAAATGGATAAAATGCGCATACAGTTGCGCAGTATGGGTGCGAGTTTTGACTGGTCTCGCGAAGTTGTCACGTGTACGCCTGAGTACTACAAATGGACACAGTGGATGTTCAACCAATTTTTAAAACACGATCTCGTCTATCGTGATATCACCATGGTCAATTGGTGCCCTAAAGACCAGACAATACTTGCAAACGAACAAGTTGTTGACGGTACATGTGAGCGTTGTGGAAGTGAGGTAGTTCAACGTGAACAGCAGCAATGGATGTTGCGTATTACAAAATACGCCGATCGACTCGTCGATGATCTCGACGCTCTCGAATGGCCCCACGCAATCAAAGAAGCACAGAAAAACTGGATCGGCCGGAGCGAAGGAAGTGAAATAACTTTTGAATTAAAAAATCCCCACAGTTCAGACCTGTGGAAAGTGGCGGTGTTTACAACGCGTGCGGACACGTTGTTTGGGGTAACGTATGTTGTACTTGCACCAGAGCATCCATTGGTCAAGGAGTTGATTGCAGAAGTTGAAAACAAAAATGAGGTTGAGGTGTATATAACACAAACAAGTAAAAAGCTTGAACTTGAACGCCAGCAATCAAAAGAAAAAACTGGGGTGGAGTTACAAGGTATCAAAGCAATCAATCCAGCAAATGGAGAAGAAGTACCAGTGTGGATCGCTGACTACGTACTTGCAAACTACGGTACTGGTGCAGTGATGGGGGTACCGATGCATGATGAAAGAGATCATGAATTTGCACAAACTCACGGGCTACCTATTGTTGACCTACCACTTGTTGATAGTGCTGAAATTACAAAAAAAGTTGGTGGAACGATGACTAAAACCTACCGCTTGCGCGACTGGGGGATTTCACGTCAGCGATATTGGGGCACTCCGATCCCGATCGTCTATGATCCGGAAGGGAACGCTCATCCAGTACCCGATGAGCATTTGCCATGGCTTCTACCGACTGATGTGGATCATACGCCAGATGGCACACCACCACTTGCTCGGAGCAAGGAACTTTTTGAACGAACGGAAAAGATCTTTGGTAATGGATGGGTACCTGAAGTCGAGACGATGGATGCCTTTGTGGATTCGACGTGGTACTTTTATCGATATCTTGATAATAAAAATAACACAGCGTTTGCGGCAAAGGGATCTATGGATGCCTGGATGCCGATTGATCTATATATGGGAGGCGCTGAACATACGACCATGCACGTGTTATATTCGCGGTTTTGGACTAAAGCACTGTTTGACTTGAAGTTGGTGACAGATAGCGAGCCATACACCGTTCGACGCAATAGAGGACTTATTTTGGGTCCCGATGGTAATAAAATGAGTAAATCAAAAGGAAATGTTATTAACCCAGACGACATTGTAGATCGTTTGGGTGCGGACACATTGCGTTTGTACCTGGCCTTTATGGGACCGTATATCGGTTCAAATTACCCATGGGATCCCAATGGAGTTGTCGGAGTACGCAGATTTCTCGAACGTGTGTGGAAATTGAAAGAAAAAATTGGCGAAGGAAAAACTACCCCACAACTCCATAAAACGATTAAAAAAATAACCGAGGATATCGAAGCATATAAATTCAATACATGTATTGCGGCGATGATGATACTTGTTAATGAGTGGGAGAAGACCACCGCTATTTTACAAACTGAATATACGGATTTGCTGCTGTTACTTGCACCGTTTGCTCCACATATGACCGAAGAACTATGGAACACGCTCGGTCAAAAAGACAGCATTCATCTTTCGTCATGGCCAACAGTTGACGAATCGCAACTCATCGATGAAATGCGAACTATCGGTATTCAGATCAATGGCAAACTTCGAGCAGAACTGAGGATATCAACGAGCGCAACAAAAGAAGAAATTGAAGCCGAGGCGCTTGCCTTGCCCAAGGTGCAAGGGTTGGTCCAGAGCACAACGGTTGCAAAGGTGATTGTTGTTCCAGGAAGGATCGTAAACATAGTTATCCACTAGCTTCCACATCGCTAGATTATGCGCTATGATATGAGTTATATGCATCAAAAATTTATTGCCAAATTTAACAATATTTCTTTTACTATTATTCTCGCAGTGTGTGCGCTCTTGCCGCTATTCTTTTTGAGTAGTGTGTGGGGTGGTGTCACTGCAGTGAAAAGTGTGCTCCTCTATATTGGGGTGTTTCTAGCTTTTTCATTTTGGTTACTCGCGCAGTTTGTTGGCGGGTCTTTAAAAATCCCTCGACATATTGTGTTTGGAGGACTTGCGCTGTGGGTCGTGCTCGTCTTTATTTCGTCACTACTCTCTGCAAACAGTACTGTTTCATTGTGGGGAAGAGGATTTTCAATTGATTCATTTGCGATGGCGCTTGTGCTTGCATTATTTACTTTCCTTGTTGCCACGCACACACGCGATCAAAAAAAACTGGTCAAACTTTTCCTCGCCACATTTGTAGGATCAGTTACTACCATATTGTTGCAAGTCATATTTTATGTCTCACAAAATGTAGTGTTTGTATCAAAATACTTTAGTCATGTCGCAAGACAGGGGACACTCGTAGGAAGTTGGGTTGATTTTGCATATTTTGTTACCCTAACCTTCCTTCTCGCACTGTTGATGTATGAAGTATTGAAACCAAAGGGTTTTTTCAAAATTCTGTCTCTCGGAGCAATGATTCTTTGTATTGCGGTATTGGTATTCTTGAATTTCAAAGCTGCGTGGATTATTACCATAGTTTCTTCTCTACTCGTATTTGTCTACAAATCATCGGTAGAGCGCTCCGTTGCGAAATTTTTCCCGCATAGTGGTGAGATAACAGAATCAGAAGTAGTAGAACAGTCGATTTCAGAAACTGCATCTTTTCCAGTCATGTCGTTTTTGGCGTTACTTATCGGATTGTTCTTCTTTTTGGGGGGCAACTCCATCGGCGCATCTATTGCTCGGTCAGGTGGAATAAATTTTACTGACATTCGTCCTTCATTTTCTTCGGCAACTCATGTTATGAGAGCAACCTTGCTTCATGATCCAGTATTTGGTAGCGGGCCAGGAAGATTTGGAGAAGTATGGAACCTCTATCACCCAATCGGTGTTAATCAAACTCAATTTTGGAACAGTACGTTTGATAGTGGATTTAGTATGCTCGAGACAATGCTCACTACAAACGGCATCTTGGCTACACTCATCCTTTTAGGTGTGATAGGTTTCTCATTGCTTCACGGTATTAAACTTTTCAACTACCAGTTTCCTGATAGGTTCAGTAGATTTATAGCGGTTACTTCATTTATTATGTTTGTGGCCTTTGTCGGACTGTTCTTGTTCTCTTCACCTGGATTGGTCTTGATGGTGTTCGGGTTCTTGTACCTTGCGTTATTATTGGGAGTTTCGTCATTGATAGGAAAGACATCAGTAATTTCGGTCAACTATTTACGTGATCCTCGTTTGAGCTTTTTTGCGATTCTATTACTTGTACTTGCAACAATGGCTGGGTTTACTGCGTCGTACTTCTCAGGAAATCGATTTGCGAGTATCATAGAATACAATCGCGCGATCACTGCATCTACTCTAGATAGCGCACAAGCGCGTCTGGATAGAGCACTGGCCCTATCCCCAAATGATATTTACTGGAGAACTCGAGCGGCATTGTTTGTACAGCAGTTTACCACTCTCGCCAAGGCACAGTCACCCGACAAGACACAACTCCAAACAAACTTCAACCAAGCGGAGCAGAGTGCAAGAGCGGCAGTAGCGTGGGATAAGACCAATGCAAATAACTGGTTGACCCTCAGTCAGGTGTACCAATTAGTAGCATCGAGCACGGCAACAGATGCAGTAACTGCTGCAAAACAAGCCGCAGATGAAGGTCAGTCGAGAAGTCCGGTGAATCCACTGTTTCTCTTAAATCAAGCGCAACTTGCGCTAACGAAGGGCGATGCAGCTGCTGCAAAAGATTATATTGCAAAGGCAATACAACTAAAAAATGACTATCTGGACGCGTATATACTTAGAACTCAGATCCGTCTTTCTCAAGGAGAAACGAACGCTGCGGTAGAAGAATTGACGAACTTCACCAAGATATCTCCATACAATGAGCAAGGATTTCTACTCTTGGCACAGGCGCATACTGCTCAAAAGCAATACCAATCTGCACTTGATGCATACAATACTGCTCGACAAATAGCCCCAAACGATCCGAACGCATTTTTGGGAGTGATCGATAGCCTCACTGCGCTTGGACAAAAAGCGGAGGCACAAAAGGCATTAAAAGACTTTGCTGTGCAGTTCCCTAACATTACTGGTGTAGATCAAAAAGCTGCCCAAATTGAATCATCTGGACAAGTAGTTGTACCAGTTGAGACTCCTGAAACTTCGACGAAGAAAAAATAGTACAACGGAATGGTATCGAAATTCCTAAAAATGCTCAATCGTGATGTTGCCTCGATGAACCAGGCAGCACTTGTGCTCGGTACTTTTTCGCTACTTTCTCAAATCTTTGGACTGTTGCGAGACCACCTATTGGCGTCGTTGGTCGGACCGTCTGCTGCACTCGATGTGTACTATGCGGCATTTCGAATACCAGACTTTATTTACAATTCTATTGCAGTTTTGTTTTCGGTGACGGTTATCATTCCGTTTATTACCGGATATATTAAAAATGGCTCCGAGGGTGATAGTCACATAAGTCTCAAAAAATTTTCCGACAGTATATGTACGGTATACGTTACAGGGATGATCATTGTCTGTGGGATTGCCATACTGTTGATGCCGTATCTGAGTCATCTCATTGCACCTGGATTCAATGCGACACAGCAGGGAACACTGGTGTTGTATTCCCGAATTATGTTGCTGTCTCCATTTTTGATGGGGCTGTCGAGTCTTTTGGGCTCATTTGCACAAGTGCAGGGAAAGTTCTTTGCACTTGCCATCGCTCCTGTGTTTTATAACTTCGGTATATTGATTGGTATTGTCGCACTGCGTCCGATGCTTGGCCTGCTTGGGGTTGTGGTCGGGGTTGTACTAGGGGCCTTTCTTTACCTCATCATTCAGTTGCCGACGCTTGCAAGCCTACACAAGCTTCCATCCCTTACCAAACGTGTTGATTGGCCAACGATGCGGCAAGTTGTCACCGTTTCCCTCCCGCGTACCCTTGCTTCATCGTTATCAAATCTTACCTTTATCATCATGGGTGCTATTGCGTCCTTGTTGGTAGCTGGATCGATTTCAATATTTCAGTTTTCGTACACGATACAGACGACTCCGTTGATGATCATCGGGATCTCGTATGCGATGGCTGCATTCCCAACGATGAACAGACTGTTCGCGGAAAAACAAATAAAGGAATTTGTTGATCTGGTTCATCGTGCGACTCGAAATATTTTCTTTCTCTCTATCCCAGCGGCGCTCTTTATCATCGTGTTGCGTGCACAGATTGTGCGAGTGTTGCTCGGCGCGGGGAGATTTTCCTGGAACGATACGCGTCTTGTTGCGGCGTCATTGGCACTATTTGCGATCTCGATCACTGCACAATGCATGGTACTGCTTCTCGTGCGAGGATTTTATGCAATGGGAAATACCAAGACGCCGCTGAAGATAAATGCCTCAGTAGTCGGGGTAACTGCGATTTCAGCAGTTGGGTTTTTGGCGCTTCATCAGTACGTGCCACTGTTTCGGTACTTTCTCGATAGTTTGCTTCGCATTGATGGAACGACGGGGGCAAATGTCGTCATCTTGTCGTTTGCGTTTTCAGTGGGTCAAATCGTCAATGCTTTTGTATTGTGGAGATATTTTCATCGACACGTCCAAGGAACTAAGGTTGAGACGAGGGATCTTGGCCGTGCGCTCTTTCATACTATCGGAGCTTCGGTTATCGCGGCAACCGCAGTATACGGCATGCTCTTGTGGGTAAGTGGGGGAGTTGATCAGGGGAGATTTTGGGGGATACTATTTCAAGGAGTGATTTCTGGTGTCGTCGGTATCGCCATATACGGCATTGTGCTCTCTGCACTCAAAAATGAAGATGTGGGGCTCTTTATACAAACACTTCGGAGTAAGTTTTGGAAGCAAAGGCCGCTCGTTGCACAACAGCCGGATCTATAATCTTGACATTAATTTTAGATATGTTAATATATTTAAAATTATATTAACATGAAAAATAATTATTTTTTTAAATCCATAGCTAGTTTCGTTGCGTCATTTGTACTAGTTGCAGTTATTAACAATGTGAAGATGCCAAATTGGTGTATACACGCACTGTACGGATTGATAGCATTTGAGTTGTTAACATTTCTTTTGTATTACAAAAAAATTTTTTTTGGTAAGCCGATAAGTTTCTCAGATATTGAAATTGGTGAAACTTTTTTTCTCGAAAAAGTTGGGCAGAAACATTATGAGATTGGATTGGGTTGGCAAGCGTGTACACGGCTATACCATCTTTCTTCAACTGAACCTAGAAAGAATAAATATAAACCTGAAATCCCATTATTTTTTGTTTCAGATGAATTATATGAAAATGGTAAATATATTCGATTAAGAAAAAAAGAAAAATTAACAAAAATGTAATCTATTCAAAAATCATAGCAAATCGCTATGATTTTTTCTTTTTCCTAATCCATCCTTTCGTGGTATAGTCACCATACTTTTATGGACTCCAAACATATCCGCAATTTTAGTATTATCGCTCATATCGATCATGGCAAGTCCACTTTGGCTGATCGCATGCTTGAAGTGACGGGTACGATCGAGGCACGCAAGATGCGCGATCAAGTACTCGACTCGATGGAGCTCGAACGAGAGCGGGGCATTACGATCAAAATGCAACCTGTTCGAATGCAGTATCGATATAACGATGAGGAGTATATGTTGAACCTGATTGATACCCCTGGGCACATCGACTTTTCATACGAAGTATCGCGCGCTCTTAAGGCAGTCGAAGGATCGCTCCTTCTTGTTGACGCAACACAGGGGGTACAAGCACAGACGCTCACGACGCTCGAGATGGCACGTGAGAGTGGACTAGTGATCATTCCAGTCATTACCAAGGTGGATAGCGCACTCGCACGCCCCGAAGACATCACGCTTGAGATAGCCGAACTCCTTAACTGCGACCCATCCACTGTCATTGCCGTTTCTGGCCGTACTGGAGATGGAGTTGAAGCGCTGTTGCATGCGATCATCGATCGTATCCCATGTCCAAATCAGGAGGCCACTGCAGAAGCGCAGTCTCCGCAAGGGCTGATATTTGATTTCTCATATTCCAACCACAAGGGAGTTATTATCTTTACTCGACTGTACAGTGGGCAAGTGAAAAAAGGCGATGAGTTGATTTTTTCTGTGACAAAACAAAAGTTCAATGTACTTGAGGTAGGTGTCTTTACCCCTGACGCAACTCCAACGTCAACACTCTCTGCGGGATCTATTGGCTACATCGTCACAGGTATCAAGCAGCCGGGTATTGCCGCAGTCGGAGACACTATTACGAGTTTCAAAAACCCTCTCCCACAGCTTGCTGGCTATGAACAACCTAAATCAGTGGTCTGGGCGTCTATTTATCCGGAGAGCCAGGATGACTTTGATGAACTCAAATTAGCACTCGGAAAACTCAGACTTTCAGATTCGTCGTTTTCATACGAAGAAGAAGTTTCGGGAGCACTTGGTCGAGGATATCGGTGTGGATTTCTCGGCATGCTTCACCTTGAGATCATTACTGAGCGATTGCGCCGTGAGTTTAATCTCGAGCTCATTGTGACGATGCCATCGACGACGTATATAGTGACGGTAAAAGGTGATAAACAAATCATCGTCTACTCGCCACACCTCTTTCCAGAAAATGGTGAGGTCGTATCAGTGTCAGAACCGTGGGTACGAGCAGCGATCATCGTGCCACTTGTGCAAGTTGGTGCATTGATGCCGTTTTTGCACGAACACGAGGCAGAAGTTGTTGATGTTGCAAACTTTGCCTCTGATCGATCAACCGTGATCTGTTTGATGCCACTGCGCGAAATGATGCGGAACTTTTTTGATGAATTAAAGAGCTTAACAAGCGGCTATGGATCTGTCTCGTACGAGATAGTAGCGATGCGCAATGCAGAAGTGACTCGTATGGATATCATTATCGGAGACGAAGTACAACCGGCATTTACTCGTATTATTTCAGAAAAACGAGTTGAAGAAGAGGCAAATGACTTTGTCGAAAGACTCGAAACAGTAATGCCTCGTCAACAAGTAGTGATGAAAATACAAGCCAAGGCTTACGGTCGTATCATTGCGAGCCGTACGATGAAAGCTTTCCGAAAGGATGTGACCGGACATTTATACGGAGGAGATGTCAGTCGCAAAAACAAACTGCTCGATAAACAGAAAAAAGGTAAGAAAAAAATGCGCGAACATGCGACGGTCAACATACCGCACGACGTGTTTATCAATGTATTGAAACAAAAATAAATTACCTGATCAGAGGGGCGATGAGAAATAGGAGCATGCTCACTAGCACAAGTACGCCAAAGATCTTTAGCAACAAACCCGCTCGTTTTCTGTTATGATTGAATAGCATAAGAGTATGCTACCAAAGTATGGCAAAAACGCAATTTACCCAAAAAGGTCAATCTATTTCCCCAAAGCGAGTACTCGGAGCGGTCGTAGCCCTCACACTGGGCTTTTTGTTATTGGTGTCTGTTGGAAATGTTGCTCAAAAATACTTTACGTTGCGTACCGATATACAAAACCTTACGAAAGAAAAGGAAGCCTTACAAGAAAAGCAGCGTACGTTAACTGCGACAAACCAGTACATCGCTACCCCCGAAGGTACTGAGCAAGCATTGCGAGAGAAATACAACGTCGTAAAACCAGGAGAAGAAATGATCATCGTTACGGATCAAAATGCAGATCAAACCTCTCCTCAGCAATCTAGGACTGCTCGGTGGTGGAACGCCATACTACAGGGACTTGGTATCCATTCTCGCGAAAAAAACTAGCTTTTGCGCCACTTGACATGAGTGCTATACTTTAAGGTATGAAACAAATCACCATTTACAGCACCCCAACTTGTCACTATTGCCACTTGGCGAAGCAGTACCTTACTGCGAACAACATTGCCTATACTGAGTACAACGTAGCGAGTGATGCCGCAAAGAGAAGTGAAATGATGGAGCTTACTGGACAGCTCGGAGTGCCAGTCATTAGGGTTGACGACGATGTGTTGGTTGGATTCCAAGAATCAAAAATGGCGGCACTCCTCGGACTTGCAGCATAAGCTCTAAGTCGTCGCTTTTGTAAGAAATCTTGTAAGAACGGCGATCGGACAACTTGGAAAATAAACGTATCCAGCGCTCCTCGCTCTTGTAGTTAAATGGATATAACTGCCCCGTCCTAAGGGGTAATTGTAGGTTCGATTCCTGCCAAGAGCACAAAAAGAGCAAAGCGATTTTTGTGCTACAGGAATCGAACTGTAGGTGCCCATTTTTAAGGAGCGAAGCGACTATAAAAATGGCGCATCTCAACTAGAAGGAAGAGGCGATTCCTACCAAGAGCACAAAGTTGTATATTTGCTATACTAAAAACATGGATCCCCAAACAAATCAACAGATAGACCAGCGACTACAAGCCATCGAAAAGAAATTGGATGAAAATACGTTTATGGTGCGAAAGTTGTATCGAGTACAACGACGAGCGACGATGATGAAGGTATTTTATTGGGTCGTATTGATCGTCATTAGTATTATCTCGATCTCATTGATCAAACCATATCTTTCGCAACTTGGAGAAGCATATGGACTCGGCGCTGGTAGTACGAAGGATAAAAGTGGCTCAAGTTATAGTGATTTACTCAAAACACTCAATGAATAAAGATTGCCTTCGGGCACTTTTTCGTGTATAAAATGTGTACCAACGCTCGTACGTTTAAGCTCAGGTAGCTCAGTTGGTAGAGCGCTCCCCTGAAGAGGGAGATGTCACCAGTTCAAGTCTGGTCCTGAGCACACATATAAAAATACCGTCTTGAAAAAGATGGTATTTTTATATCGACTTGATCTTGAGCATTGCTCGGCGGCGCTTGTCTACCTTGGGGAGTTTGATGATGAGCATACCGTGACGTTCGATGGCTTCGGCAGTATCGATTTCTACTTCCTCGGGGAGTGAGACTATGCGCTCAAATGCGCCCCAGTACAGTTCTCGGATATGATATGCGTCGTTGGGAATACCTTTGCTCTCTTCACGCTTGCCGGAGATACTAACGACATCTCTAGTGATATCGATAGAGAGATTTTCAGGTAACACACCTGCGATCAGTGTTTGAATGATGATCTCATTTGGTGTCTCATAGACATCGACAGGGAGCTCGCCGACTTCTTCGGTAGGGAGCTGCTTTTTTTCGACGCCATGTTGCGACTCATCGTTGTTGATAGTTAGTTCTCTGCGTTCTAGTACTGTCGTCTGGCGCTCGTCCTTACCCTTTGTTTCCTCTTTGATCTCAATCTGATCATCGCTATCATCAAAGCGTAAATTTCCTGCCAATCGTTCAAAAAATGACGGTTTTTTCATGTCCTATAAAAGTGATGGCATATGTGTTCTCCATCCCTGATTATCCTGATAATTCTTTTTCATTACTATCAGTATACACTATTTTATCATTCTCATGAGGTTTGCAAGAGCGCCTTTGGTTGATAACGGCGGAATTTTTCCAATATGATGTGGCTGATGATGGCGATGATCCACAGATAGCCATATATTTGCAAGAAACTTGCCGTCGTATTTTTCAGGATAAAGAAATTAAATGTGCTGTGGAGGAAAATAGCACCTGCCAATCCGAGTACCATGCCGAGACCGCGTATTTCTTTGGGAGTCAGCGTAATGATGATGCCGATAAAACAACTCGCAATGGTGTGGAGTAGTGTTGATCCCAAAAAGCGCAATCCTCCAGTGAGTAAACCTGCAGTGATATTGAAGCTTATCGCCGGTTGGAGGACATAAAATATATTTTCAAGTGCTGCAAAGCCCAGGGCGACTGCGATGAGATACATCGCAGGGTCGAGGGCCTCGGCGTCGTAGGAGCTTTTGTAGGCGACCACATAAAATACGGCAAACTTCAGTGTTTCTTCGATACCGGCCCAGACTGCGATGCGTGCTGTTGGTGTTGTTACAAGTTCTTTCAATCCATTTTGTAAAAATGTTGCAACAAAGACAACGAGTCCTCCGAGCAAAAAACACAATATGATCAATCCGAACGGTTCGCGTCTATCTCGAGCAAGATGGAGCCAAAACACGAGCCAAATCAAGGAGGGGATTACTCCGATACAAATAGCAATAAAAGTAGGGGATGTTATGAAATAGGCCATGGCGTTATCAACAATAATTGTGTTGTACCTTTTGCAAAGAGTGTCTGTCCAAGTATTTCCCACAATGCTTCGGTGACAAATGGCATGAATGGGTGTAAGACAATCAAGCATTCACGGAGTATATCGACCAAAAGTTTCTGTCGTGATGCTCTCACTGTAGCGTCATCACTTGCGAGAAGCGCCTTGCTCTCTTCGAGAATCTCGTCAGCAAAAGTATGCCAGATGTAGTGGTAAATGTCTTCTGCTGCGATATGAAGGCGGTAGTGATCGATGTCCTCGGTGATCTTTTTGGCAACACTTCGCCATGACTCATAGATGATGGTGTCGCCTTCGGTCAAGATTGCAGTATCGGACATATCAGAAGTGTTGGTTGTGATAAACCTCGCAATGTTCCAGATTTTGTTGGCAAAGTGTTTATATCCCTTTATTTGGTCCTTGAGGAGCGCCTGATCATTTCCTGGTGCAGTACCAATGACGAGTGCAAAACGAAGTGCATCTGCACCAAACTCATCACAGAGTGCGATCGGACTGACGACGTTACCCTTACTTTTGGACATCTTTTGATTTTTTTCATCATTGACCATGCCGTGGAGATAAATGTCGTGAAAGGGAACTTGTTTGGCCAAATACATTCCAAAGATGACCATGCGTGGAATCCATTTAAAAATGAGATCACGTCCGGTCTCCATAAGTTGTGTGGGATAAAATGTTTTGAAATCGTTTCCGTCAGGAAATCCTAGTGTCAAAAGTGGCCATTGCCCCGAAGAAAACCAGGTATCAAAGGTGTCGGTGTCAGAAACCACTGGTCCACCACAGGTCGGGCATTTGTTGATTGTATCGTCGAGGTCCGGTACACCCCAATCGCAGTTGCTACAGAGTTTGGCGGGGATCTGAATACCCCACACGATCTGTCGAGAAATATTCCAATCAATCGTATTGCTCATCCAATACTCATAAATCTTTTTGTAGTTTTCTGGATAAAAGGTAAGCTCGCCATTCTCCGCGGGTCCTAATGCAAGCGTAGCCAGTGCATCCATTTTCACAAACCATTGGGGACGTATCTGTGGTTCGATCACTGTCTCACACTTGTAACATACTGGCACTGCGTGGACGTATGATTCGTCCATTTTTACAAGTAATCCCTTTTCTTTCAGCTTTTCGACAATAAGTGGTCGGGCTTTTTTAATATGAATACCAGCAAACTCTGCTGCGATAGGAAGGAGCTTGCCATTGAAATCAATGATTTGTTCGTACTCGAGATTGTGTCGCTTTGCTATATCAAAGTCGATCTGGCTATGCCAAGGAGTAATCGTCATAACTCCGGTGCCAAATGCCATATCGATCACGTCATCTTTGATGATTGTTGCCGTGATTGGACCATTAATCCAATCAACTACAATCTCCTGACCATGTGTATATTCACTATATCGAGCGTCATCAGGATGCATGACGATGTATTTGTCTCCAAACTTCGTTTCTGGACGAGCAGTCGCAATAACGAATGGTCCGTATTGCAAATAGTAGAGCGGATCAGATTGTTCCTTTGAAATCGTTTCTACATCCGAGAGAGATGTTTGATGTCTACTACACCAGTTCACAATGCGGATGCCACGATAGATCAATGCATCGTCAAACATTTTTTTAAATGTTTGCTGTACTTGGACGACTATTTCGGGGTCGAGTGTGAACTTTTCGCGTGACCAGTCACAAGAAGTACCGAGACGACGTACATCATCTTCCATGTTTTTCTTACTTTCAAGGGTGAAATCCATAATCTCTTTGTAAAGTTGGTCACGGCTAAGATCAAAACGAGAGCGACCTTCTTTTTCTAATTTCTTTTCATACACGATTTGTGTTTCAAATCCAGCGTGGTCTGCCCCGGGGAGAAAGAGTGCTTTGTATCCTTGCATTCGTTTGAAACGAGTTACGACATCTTTGAGTGTCATATCGAGCGCGTGACCTGCGTGAAGCCGACCGTTGGCGTTGGGGGGCGGCATGATGATGCAGTACGGACCTTTGGATGCGTTCAAGTTGTCTGGGTTAAAATATCCAGACTCTTCCCAAATTTTGTACAGTCGAGATTCTTCGTCAGTCGGGTTGTAGGGTTTCAAAAGTTTTTCGGGAATATGGGGAATAGGAGTTTGCATGTGAAAATAATACCAATTTTAAGGCCTTTTGGGGAGGGGATTGACAAATGCAATAAAATCTTTTATAATTTAAAAAAATCTTAACTTTAAAAAAATAATTATGAACATAAAAGAAATTCCTAATGGTCTTGAAATCAATGTAGATTCAAAAGAAGCTGTCGATTATTTTCTTAAATTAGTATTAAAACAACGAAGAAATATAAAGCCATATAGTTATTCAACCGCTTATACAAGTAATTTCAGAATAGACGTTCGTTTTATTAACATTCCAAGCAAAAGAGCTGAAAAAAAGAGAAAAGCAATGCTTGAAAGGGCCAAATTAATTAAATTAATTAAATTTATAGAAGAATTTCGACTAACAGGCAATAAAGGAAATCAGTCTGTTGTATCACAATTCTGTAATGTTTTCACAAACTATTTTAGAGATCGCTCTCTCTGCTTTCTTATTGAACATAGTAAAGAAGATCTTCTAAAATTTCGCCGTGTGGGTCCTAAGGCACTGGATCTATTCGAACATTTCTTAAATATCAAAAAGTTTGAACTTGCTGTATAGAATGAATCTAATTACAAACTCAAGTTACCGTCCGCCCTCAATTCACTTGGAGCGGCGGTTTTTATTTGCTCATTTCTTATTTGTGTCATTGCTGCTAGGCCGATCATGACTGCGTTGTCAGTCGCGAGCCACGGTTCGGGAAAGAGCAAATATAGACCTCGAAGGTCTATATTTTTTATTTCCCTCAGCGCTTTTTGTAATTGTTCTCGGAGATATGTATTACTCGCGACACCACCACCGACGATGATAGTTTGTGCATTGTATTCTTGCGCTGCTTTGAGTGTCTTTTTGATAAGGACTTCGACGACGGCGTCTTCAAATGCGCATGCTATGGCCATTTTGTCTTGCTCGGTAAGTGCTCGCCCGAGATCTCTGATCGCATACAGCGTCGCAGTCTTTATACCAGAAAATGAAAAATCGTAATCAGGAGAATGAAGCATTGGGCGAGGAAGAGTGAATGGATTTATTTTTTCCGCTAGGTCTGACCTAGCGGAGCTACGCCATTGTGCGGCGAGACGAGAGATTGCAGGTCCGCCAGGGTATGGAAGTCCGAGCATGCGAGCGACTTTGTCAAAGGCTTCACCGACGGCGTCGTCACGAGTTTGTCCTATTTTTTGATATTCTCCTCTGCTACTTGATAGAACAAGCTCAGTGTGTCCTCCAGAAACCAGTAGCGCTAGGAGTGGGTAGTTGATTTCTTTTTGTACAAATACCGTCTCTTCTGGATGTTCAAATAGTGCGGTGACGATGTGACCCTCCATGTGGTTTATCGCGATTACCGGGATATCCCATACAACGGAGAGTGCTCTCGCTGCATTGATACCGACCCAGAGTGCGGGCTCAAGTCCAGGGCCGACGGTGACGGCGATATAATCAATATCTCGTTTCTCATAATACGTGAGAAAAGGGGCAAGCATGTCCTTGAGTGCAAGCTCCTTCTCATCGAGAAATGAGAGGGATGCAGCATGGTCGACCACCACTGTTGCGACGTCCAAAAGGTACGCTTGATCGAGCACTTCAGTGAGAAGGGGAACTATCTTTTCCGCGTGCGCGCGTTTTGCCATAGTCGGGAATACTCCACCGTATTGTGCGTGGAGCTCTATTTGAGACGCAAGTACATTGCCCAATAGGGTAATATCGCTTCCAGCACTGTACTCCAGTATAGCAATGCCGGTTTCGTCGCAGCTTGTTTCGATGGCCAAAATTTTCACTTTCCTACTATACCAAAAGATTGCGTTTTCTGGAAGCTGTGGTAAAGTGTAGAAAAAATAATTATGGCACAAATCGAAAAAGATATTTTAGTAACTGGGTATTCTGGTGGAGCCGGGAAAAGTTTCCTGATCACTGAAAAGATTATTTCTTTTGCACCGGAAACACTTATTTCTTCCATTTCACACACCAATAGAAATCCTCGAGGCATAGAGAAAAATGGTAAAGAGTATCACTTTGTCGGGCTTCGTCAGATAGAAACGCTCATTAGCCACAAATTTTTCTTAGAATACACCAATCCTGACCCTACAAATGGGATCTATTACGGTACATCTAAGGAGGGATATGTAAAAGCCAAAGACCAAGGGAAGTGCGTTGTGTTTGATGTTGACTATAAAGGTTTCGAGCAACTAACGAATAATCCCCTCGTAAAAAATGTAGTAACGGTACTACTCCTAACGCCTGTTTGGCAACGCATTCAGTGGATGGAAAAACGAAAAAATATGACAGAGCGGGCAATGCTAGATCGGATCAAATATTCCGAAAAAATCGAAAAACCATTTTTTGAAAAGCATCGAGACAATTTTGATTTTGTATTTGATGACTATTCTGAAGAAAAAAATTGTGATTTACTAGCAAATGAAATCGTCAATGCAGCTTGTGCATAAGCCAATAGCCCTACATCGTAGGGTTATTTTTTTTGTTATACTTATCCTATGCAAAATTTACCCATTTGGAGAGAAGAGCACAATACGCTTGTAAAGGAATTTACATTTGACACCTTTAAAGAAGCGATTGATTTTATCAACCACGTCGCACTTATTGCAGAACAAATGAATCATCATCCGGATATACACAATATATATAACAAAGTTACCCTCACACTCTCCACCCATGATGCCGGAGATACGATCACCGACAAAGACACGGCACTTGCAGCCGCTATAGATGAAATCCCTCACGTATGACTACCCCAGATCTAGATCCTATTGCTTCGTATAAAAAAAGGGCATCATTACGACTCGTCGTGATATTGGTACTCGTTGCGCTCGCAATGATTGAAACGAGTACATTCCTTGAGCAGTATCACATTGGGCGCGAAACGGGAGAGCTCAGACATACGAGGGTCACCAGGACGCATATCACTATTGAGCCATGGATGACGTTCAACTATGTAAATATCCTGTACAACCTTCCCAATGGGTATTTGCGTGACGTGCTTCAAATAGGAGATTTGAAATATCCCAACACAGAGTTGCGGCGATACGCAAAGGAAAAAAACATTGATCAAGCGATATTTATTGGACAAGTCTATGCTGCAATAGAAAAATATAATGATGTAGCATCATGAGTACTATCGTAACCATCCTTTTGCCGTACTTGCTTTTGTATAAATACTGGGCATTGTTTGGTATTACTTTTATTGCGGCGTTCTTTTTCCCTGTACCTCCAGGTACGTTGATCATGGCGTCTGCTGCGTTTTCATTCCAGGGGTATTTCGACATCACCTGGGTAATCATCGTTTCTATACTCGGAAATATACTTGGAGACAACGCTGGGTATTGGATTGCTCGTTTGTACGGCACGCAGATGTTGTATCGTATCGGACTTCGCAAAACCCTCGAGTCACCCCGGTATCAAAAGATACAAGCAAGGATTGTTCGTCGGCCAGGGTTTATCATTTTTATCAGTCGGTTTGAAGTATTTACCAACCTCGCAGTCAACTTGATCAGCGGACTCGGCAAGGTGTCGTACCGCAAATATTTGCTCTATGAATCCATAGGGGAAATCTCGCAAGTGTTGATTTACGGTAGTATTGGCTATATCTTTGGGAGCAACTGGCAGACGATCAGCTCGCTGATCGGACGGGGACTTCTGATCATCGTTATTATTGCGATTGTGCTCTGGCTTATTATGAGAAAGAAAGACTAGGGGGAATATTGACGATAGTGTAGCTAGGGGTGTACGATAAAGGAAAAAATATGGACATCCTTACATTTTTTATGGAAGAACTTTTTTCAAACAAGTCCAATGAAGCACTGTTTGCATTGGCAAACCAATGTGACGACCCCTCTTTTGCAACACAAATCCTTACCATGTACATCAGCAACAAAAACGCTGTTCCACCGAAGGAGGAGATAAGCAAAAAAATAAATTTATTCAACAATACAAATTCAGAACAAGAAGAAAAATTAGATTTTGATACGACATCTATAGGGTCTCATAACTGAGACTCTATTTTTATGCAAATGTATACAAAATAAAAATGGTATCAGAGCTGATACCACAATGCATTTAAAATACAAATAGAAGGACTACTAAAAGAACAATAACAACCACCATTAAAAGAATTCCTAAAACTATGTAGGGAGGACCGTTGGAGTCATCGCTCGTCATGCTTTTTTTGAACATATACAAACTGAACCCCACGGTAACCAAGATCAACCCAAAAAGTGCCATGTACCATCTAGTGAGGTCGTTTGAGGGGATTAGGTTCATTGGGATGTACTGAGGAAAGATGAGTGAAAAGAACATCATTGCCAGAACAAATGAGATCCAGGTTGCGATCAACAAAAATTTAATTTTCATAAAGCTTATTATTTTTTAGTTCACTTTATAGTTTTGGAACTATTTTGTCAAAAAAACTCTGGTTGCACATTAGTAAAACTGTGCAGATATTTGATAGACTATACTTATGAAGAAAATGCAACAAGGATTTCAAACGGCTCATCATTTGTAGTGCAGTATGTATTTGAAATAGTTGTTAAATAATTTAGTAAAATTAGAACTTGATAGTGGGGAATATAAAGGAATTTGTAATATTGACAAACAACAAAATATTTGTAGTATAAAAATAAAAAAATATGATTGAAGTACCATTGGGTGAGAATGCCGCGTATTCAGGCTACACGCAAGACTTTCATGGTGAGGATGATTTTGAAGAGATGTACATTCCAGAATGCTATCGTTGTATTGGTGTGATACTGTATTGGAAAAGAAAAGAAACATATGACCACAATCTTCCTATTGCTCGTTATGCCGTTTCTGCATTTCATATTCGACCTCATTTTCACCATGGTGCACTTAAAATAGTATCTGGACATTTTTTTGATCTCATAAAAGAACTTGCCAAATATCGAGAACTTTTGAGTTTGCACTACATGGGAGGAAGAATAAATACAGTTCAAAATAAAATATTTTACAAAAATTCTGTAAAATACTTTATTCTTCCGTTCAAAGAATTATTTCCGCATTTCGATGTGCAAGTGTATGGGCCAACCGCAGCTCAGATTTCGTCAACGTTTTATGTCGGGGAAGATTTAACAGTTCATGTTGAAAGAGAGTTTTTTATATAGTACTGGATTAATACCGGTACTTTTTTATTTCCAAAATCTGTGACCCGACTTCGCTAATCGCTCCGCTGGACTGCGATTTTAACAGTTTCTTCGAAACTAAAAAATTGGGAGCAAAGGGGTGTACAGTTCGAACCAGATAGTGGGGGGAGATAAAGGAATTACTACAGAAAATAGCGCTGTGATGCAAAGGTATTGAACCATAACCATATAATTGACATTATATGGTTATAATGTATAATTAAATAGCTAAAAACTTTAGCAACTGTATCGGCAGAAAAATCCGAAGTTCTTAAAAAATACAATAATGAAAACAATTTCAGTTTGGCTTGTGGGAAGCTATGTCGTACCGCTCGCCGCGATTCTTGTTTTTGCTGTTCTCTATTTTGTACAGTATAAAAAATACCTACTTCGCAAGAACAGCTACAAAGATTGTCAATTTTTAGAAGATTGCTGGAAGGGATACATCTTTGCCCGTATGGCGCATGAAAAATGCCGAACAGGTTTTAAATTGTGGTGGTATTTATTTGGATCAAGATATATTGATTTAGTAAATTTCTACTCCGAAAGATGTGTTTATGAGCTTGATCAATTAGATCGTTTTGATGAATCAAATGACAATCGTCCTTGTTTCAACAGAAAAGCTTTTATGAGGCACTGGGGAGTAGTCCGAGCAATGCTTTTCGATAAAGAAGCAAGTACTGATGGTTATGTCTACAAATTTAAACCTAAATTTGGAGAAAATCCTTTTGGTTGGATGACAGTAATGATTGAGAGTAAAATGCTCGAGCTCTACAAAAGACAATCTCTTCTGATTTTGAGAACAAAAGGATATCATGATTTTTCTAATTTTCTTGTGTCTAATTATCGTGAAAGCAAAAAATATCCACATAATGCGGCTTTTTCTATAATTGCATCAGGAAAATTCCATGAAAAAGCCATGTGGGATAATTCAAAAGAGATTGGCGAACGTCTTACTCATGAAGTGAAAACCATATTAGGAAGAAATAAAACTCCTAAAACAGATTTTCAAGTAAAACAGCTTGAAAATCTGACGGAAGATTTCCTATTAAAAGGAGGTCTTGTAGGTGGGGGATATTCTGGCATTTATTATGCCGGGCTTTCTGAGGCAAGAACTGAAATTTATGATTTATTAGAAAAAATCAAACTAGTTAGCTGATTAAGTTATTTTTAAAGCCTCCTTCATAAGGGAGGTTTTTTATTTAGCCTGAACGGTTCTTGCTAACCCCTCACGCACAGAACAACTTGTTTTTATGGTTCGGTTTCTGAACTTTAATTAAAAAATATAAAGCGCCATTATGAAATACAAATGGTGCTTTTTTATTTACAAAATCTTTGACTTAAGGGAGTAAAATTGGAAGTTGCTAAATTTATATCATTTGGTTAGCACAAAACTTGACTTTTTTAATGAATAGGGTAGGATGGTGAAAATATTTAAAATGGATAATGAAAGAAATGCTTTACACAACTTCCTTATAAGCCGAGGGATTACAGTTGAAGATTTTCTTAATAAAAAACTTATGTTAGATAAGGATAACAGACCTATATCATGTATTTGTTTGAATCTTATCCTACAAAATTTGACGATTAAAATAAGTAAAGAAAATTTCAACCGTATCGCTATGGCCTATGATCTCACGGTGATTGAAAAGTCAGATTTGTCTAAAATGGTTATTCAATCATGGAGAGTTGTAAAAGGGGGTAAATCATCGAAGAATTTATTAGACAGAAAAAATATTGAAATAAAGAGGATTATTCAACTGTAGTCACAGTGTTCTTTAAAAGATGGATCATACCATCTTTTTTTATTTACTTCTACCAAAAAAAAGAAAAAATTGGAACTTGATAGTGGGGGATATGAGGGAGTTTAACAAAATCGGCTTATATTGACAATATAATATATTTATGTATAATGTATAAAACTATAAAAAATGAAAACAGTAGCTGACCATATTTCTGGTCCTTTAAAAACTAGTGACTTTTCCTATAGGGAACATTACCAATTATTCGACAACCTTCATGTAGGCATTACAATGCGTAAAATTGACCGCATCATGGAAAACATTTCTCCGAGTATCCAATGGGGTACAAGAGATAATTTCGCTAAAAAAATTGAAGGAAAGGACGAGGTACAAAAATACTTTGAAACCTTGCTTTCTACTACCAAAGAGTACACTGCTAAAATTAAACTTACATGTTGGGATCCTTTGTTGGAACAGGGTAGTGTCTGGATAGAATACGAACATATGGGTTTGGCTATTACGGGGTCCCGAAAACAGGTCCACGAATTTGGAATTTTCCAGATTACTGATGGTTTAATTTCAGACTACCTCTCTATGGAAAAAGTAATGTGGGAACGTAGTAACATGCTTGTAAAATCGTAAGGAGAAATTAATTTTTTCCAAACCAACACTGTCTTTTTTAAGACAGTGTTTTTTTATTCTGTGACCCAAGGGGTGTACAGGTGGAACGAGATAGTGGGGAATATAAGGGAATTTGCAGAATTAATCATGTCATGCAAAGGTATTGAGCCTATACGGAATTATTGACAAATATAAAATAAATGATATTATAGGCAAAACAAATCATTAAAAAAATAAGTTATGCAAAGAGATAACACTGATTACGGATACGATGCTAGAAAGGAATATCGTGTCATTTTCAATGGCCTACTTGGTCAGGTATTGCAAAATGGTAGAAAGGAATACTATCGGCGTCCTCCTGGCGTTAGAGCAATTGTAGATACTGGTAAGGGCCTTATTCTACAGAAAGAAAAAAGAGAATATCTAAATATGGAATGGGACTATCGGCTTACAGGTGGAAAGTCTTTTGACTCTCTTATTGAGTGGTTAGATGGCTATGATGCTATTATCAACTCTGACTTTTTAGAACAAGCTATTATAAGAGAGCTGGAAGAAGAAATTGGGTTACTTGTGAACAGTGACACCGCTGTTAGGAAGTACTACCATTCCCAATCCTCTTCGTCTGTTGAACATGATCTATATTACTTCATAGTAACAGAATACGAAGAAGGTAAGGCAAAATTACAACACGACGAAGTAATTGAAAAGGTAGAGCTATCTTATACCCAAGTATATGACCTTCTTTTGGATGGAAGTTTTTCTGAAGATCGAACCAGGGCAGTATTATTTAATTTTTTACTTACAGAAAAGAAAGAGTATATTTTTCCTTAGCTGTATTTTTAAAAGCCACTCTACGGAGATGGCTTTTTT
>JBBSBF010000002.1:0-77911 GCA_038251535.1 Minisyncoccia bacterium | reverse complement strand
TCTTTATAAATAGTAGGTGTATGAGCGACGAGACGGCAAAACCAAGGACTGCACCGATGAGCACATCATAGGGATAATGCACGCCAGTATAAATTCGAGAAATACTCACTACAACTGCAAAACAGTATAGTAGTACACCGAGTTGTTTGTGCTTAACGTAGACGATGGTCGCAAGTGCTACTGTCGTTGCAGCATGTCCCGATGGAAAAGAATACCCTGTTTGACCTGGCAACAAGACATTGATGTCATGGAGTGTCATAAACGGTCGAGGGATTGCAACGAGTACTTTCAATAGTTGCACAATGAACCACGTGCTAACGAGTGCAACAATAAACTCAAAACTATCCCGAAGTGTTTGTAGACGATGCGATAATCCCTGACTGTGCCATGGCAGCCAAAACAACACATACAAAGCAACCAACATTACAACAAACGTTGTTAGATACGAGGTCACGAACAATAACAATTGGTCGAGCCTCGGGTAATATCGCGCGCCCGAATTAATAAAGTTGAAAAATAATAGGTTAAAATCTGTCATCTGATTATGAAAATCCTAGAAACTCGTTGTGTATATCATCCGGATGACTCGCGCGTTCATACCGAGCCATAGAAAGTATAATACCAAGTCCGATACATTCTCCAAGTATATGCGATCCCCCATAGCTCATAAACGGCAGCGGAATACCCGTTACTGGCATAATACCAATATTCATCCCGATATTCACAATCACATGCCCAAATATAAAAATCGCATATCCGACACAAAACAGTGTTTCAAAATTGGTCGCACCAAGTCGAGCGTGTAAAATGATCCTCCAGAAAAAAACACAAAAGCTTATGATGACTACGAGTGCTCCGACCAATCCCCACTCCTCTGCAAAGGCAGCGAAAATAAAGTCTGTTTGATATTCGGGAAGGTAGTTCAAGCGAGACTGCGTTCCATACCCAAACCCTTTGCCCAACATTCCACCCGAGCCGACTGCAATAACTGACTGGTATGCGTTATAACCCGAACCACGAATATCTGCCGTGGGATTAACAAAGTTTATGATACGTGCCTTTTGATACGGTTTAAAAAGTGCAACCCATGCGATAAAAAAAGCCATGATTGCAATAACTACTACTAGTATGATGTGTTGTTTCGAAATACCAGAGATGAACGCCATACTAAGCCACAAAAAACCAACGACCATCGCCGACCCAAAATCAGGTTGTAACAATATCAAACCGACAGGAACAATGGTGTACAGCGCTGATATAAATAAATGTTTGATTCGAGCAATCTCGATATGACGACGTGAAAAATATTTTGCCAATACTGCAATAATCACCAGCTTCACCATATCAGTTGGTTGAAATGAAAAAGAGCCAAAATTAAACCAACTCTTTGAACCTTTGACTGTTTTTCCAAAAATAAGGACCAAGACGAGTAGTCCGATAGAACATACATATGCCAACACGACATATCGAGAGTCGCGGAAAAACCGTACATCACTCTGAGCGATAAAAAATGCGATCGTCAGACCTACAACGATCCATAAAATCTGCTTGCCCAAAAATGATGCTCCGCTATCAAACGAAGTCATCGTTGCAAGCCCTCCCAGAATGATCGGTGCAATAGAGAGGATCAAAATCCAATCTATATTGAAACCCTTCAATCGGCGTATCATAAAGGTGCCGAATTGAACGGATTAAACCGCGGGATAATCTCAATCCGACTGATCGGAACTGACATAGCAAACGGCCAAGTAAATACAAGCGTTGTAACACTCTGTCCGGGAAATGACTGGAGATATGTTTTTGACGCCGTCACCGCATTGTCATCCTTGTCATAAAGTATGGCCACAATATCGAGATCTCGAAACGATACCCTACTCGTATTTTCAAGTGTTGCTGTTAATCGAGTACCTTCACTAAATGGCTCGAGTAGTGTACGGTCAGTCTTGATCACTACTTGTGAATACGAGACCGGTATCTTTTCCCATGGCAATGGCGGCAATATCGAAAAGCGTGTAATCACCGGAGTCACATTACCCGTCTGGATCAATGTTTCAGCTATGGCAGTCCGTCCCATCGGTCCTAAAAACGTAGACCCAATACGTTCAGCAATCAATGTGTTGTTCTCGTCGTAGAGTTTGAAACTATATCTGATCGATCGCGCTGCTGCGGTAGGATACGTGTGTTCGATATACGCAACTGCGTGCACGATACCAGGACGTATCGTAAACGTGCGCACCCAACGTACCTTTGGGTCAGAGAGTTCATCAGCACAATAAAACGTACACGGTCCCCCACAGTCAACTCCTACTTCACCTTGGTTTTGCTTGTGGTCGTAACATGTTGGTGCTACTTTTAACGCACGATGTACGACAAATGAAAGTCCTACTGCGAGAACGAGTACTACTCCCATGACGTACGTTAATTTGCGCCGTTGTGCCCAATCCATGTCTTGTAGTATAGCAAAAAAGATCCAGTTTAATTACTGGATCTTTTGAGTAGCTATTTGTTGAGCTCTACCAATGTCTTTGGTCCAACAATACCAACACTCTCGATCCCATGTTGTGCTTGGAATTTCTTTACTGCATCTCTCGTGATCGGTCCAAAACTTCCATCGACTGTTCCCTGAAATACCCCCTCTATTTGAAGTCGCTTTTGAAGCTCTATCACTTCTTGACCCCTTACTCCAACTGCAAGTTTTTGAGTAAAGATATGGTCTGTCGAAATAGTGGTGCCTTGACCTGAAGAACCGGCACAAGACTCTCCAGTCGTTGAGCTATATCCACTCGTTGAACTACAACCTATTTGAATTGGCGGCGTAACCGTACATGGACCACCATCTTTAGAAATACCTGCTACGCCTTCGATAGTGCACACTCGAGGTAGTGGCACTATTGGGGATCCACTACATGGCTGACCAGTCGTTGAACTAAACCCTGAAGTTGAAAGACATCCTGGTGGAAGTGTTGTCGAAACAGGAACACAGTTTCCAGAGCTATCGACGGTCATTCGTTCGGGGACACGAGACTGAATTCCGGGAATATTTGGACACATATCAATGTGTACTTCGTTTGGAGAACATGACTGACCTGTTGTGGAACTATAGCCAGATGTTGACGTACATCCTGCTGGTAAATCAGAGGAAGGCGTCGTACATGGTTGCCCATCATTGACGGTAAATGTCTGCCCCTCTACATTACATACCTTTGGAAGTGGGACCACGTCATTACCACTACATCGTTGACCGGTAGTAGTGCTGAAGCCTTGACCTGAAGTACATCCGTCAGGATATGGGGAGTTGTTTCTAACTATCGTAAATGGTGCATCACTAAAATCAGTATAGACCTCTGCGCCATTTTGCCCTACCCATTGTGTCATTACATAGTATTTACCATCAGGATATGGGAAATCCGCAAATGTTCCTCCAGAATCTACGACGCTGGTTGATTGTGGATAATATGTTACACCAAGCGAGAACATTGATCCGAGATTGTTAATATCTGGATTTTGTACAATGTACTTAGCAAGTGCGCCACTTCTTTGTCGTAGTGCAGACGGTACCGAAATCAAATAGGTGAACCAGTTTTGCAACGTTTTTTGATCTGGTTTGATTGTATATATTCCGCCAACATTTGGAGAAATAACCTGCAAAGATTCGTTGCTCGTTATCGAAGATTGGATCGTAAATAGATTATCCGAAACATCCGAGATTCCAGTCGCACCTGTTTGATTATTTAATAGAGAAACAGATATTTTAAAGTTTTGACCGTACACCATATATGGCCAATAGTGACTATCCCCCATTACATTGGTCGGTAAGGTAATAGTTTCTGATCCATCGTTTTCTGTATCAACAAAGTTGTATCCTTGTGTGTTAGTACTATTGAGATTGATACGGATAGTACTATTTGAAGATATACCTGTAGTATTCCATTTCACGGTAATCTGCTGCCCTGGTTGAAATACCTCCCCTCCATTTGGTGAAAGTACCGTGATAGAAGAAGTTGTTGATGGCAATACACATGGTTGTCCATCGGCTACCGTAAATGTCTGTCCTTCAACATTGCAAACCTTTGGTAGTGGAGCTACAGGAGACGCCCCGCATGGCTGACCTGTTGTTAAACTATATCCAGAAGTCGAAGTACATCCTACTGGTAAATCTGTAGACGGTGCCGTACACGGTTGACCGTCCACCACGGTGAACGTCTGTCCGTCGATGTTGCATACTTTTGGTAACCCTGCTGCATACGTCGTAGCAAGTGCGAAAAATAATCCGACAAAAAGCACCGTTATTGCAAAAATATTGATTTTTTTCATTGTATAAAGTTTAAATTATTAAGTATTATAAGCGTAGCATGGTTTAAAAGTGTCAACAAGGAATAAAAAACCACCTCTTTCGAGGTGATTTTTTGTCTTCAGTACTTTGTGCTGGCAGCTACCTACTTTCCCTTATAAATAAAGTATCATCGGTTCTACGGGGCTTAACTGCTCTGTTCGGAATGGGAAGAGGTGTGACCCCCGCGACAAACCACCAACACAAAACACTCAAGGTGTTTTGAAAACCATCGATGACATATTTGAGCTCCACACAAGGCACATCGCTGCATGTTGCGCTTCAAATATATCATCTCTGGTTTTTCAAATGTTAAAAGTACGAGAGATATAATTCATTTATACATGTGATGATGCAGCTTTTGTATAAATGAATTATATCTCGAAGTAATTTTAATTGTAATTTTTTATTTCTGACTCGCCAAAAATGGCGAGATGATTTCCAGATTTCCTAATAGGAGTCGGGTAATTAGTACACCTTGGCTCAACGTATTACTACGCTTCCACCTAGTGCCTATCAACGTGATCATCTCTCACGGCCCTCAACGATACCTAATCTTGGAACTGGCTTCCCTCTTAGATGCTTTCAGAGGTTATCCATTCCGAACATAGCTACCGGGCGGTCCAGCTGGCGCTAGAGCCCGTACACCAGAGGTTCGTTCACTCCGGTCCTCTCGTCACGTGATTCTTTCGAATCATCCCCTATTTCTAGGAGTGTAGACTATACCTTCCTCCAGCAATTCTCTGGAGGGCTGCATCTTACCCATACGAGCAGTCATTTTCTGTGAAATGATTCCTCTGCGCATGAGTCCTGTCCTGTGGACAAAGTCGTTACGGGGTCAAACCCAACAAATCATATAATTCTTCTTTTGTTTTTTTGCGATGCGCGCTATAGTTTTCGTTTTGAATTCTAAGCATACAATCGACAATCATGATCAATTCTTCTTTGGAAAGTTGTCGAAACGTCTTTTCACAAAGAATAGAACATGCTCGTTTGAGAATAGTTGCTTGTAAAGATTTAAACCGAATGTACGGCATAAGCTTTTCAAGCACCAGTGCAACGGAATCAAATCCGTTAATGCGCAGTTCACTCATTCCATCGTTTCGCGTAGCCATATAGCCTACACCAAGAGTAGAACGAATTTCTTCAAGCGGTTTGCTATGTCGCGTATCTTGATAGAAACAAATGGTAGCCATGAATCTACAACCTCGCGCACTATCTGTGCGTTTCTTCAGTTGCAACATCAAGCTTCCATCACCATCAAGAAATCCGGCAATATAGCTAAGAGTTATTTCATTATTGAGTCGACTTCCCACGGTATTACCTTAAAGAGGGTTCCGGTCCTCAAGCAAATTGTATCACAAAGACCGACAGTGATTACAATTCTCAGACCAAAACCATATGAAGGCTTCACCGTTATGAGCAGCATTGTCATCCGTGATTACTCACGGAAGTAGCAAATTTTACTAGGAGCGATTTTCCTCAAGTATCAACGCCTGCAGTAGATAGGAGACCAACCTGTCTTACGCTTCTTAGTCCTGCATAGCCTCTCGGCGACGCAGGGTTTTCACACATTACTGTATGGAATGGACTATATCTTCCTCCCCACTAACTTGGGTGGGGAGGCTCAACGTTATTTTAGTCTCTACGGGCGGGAAGTTAGTAAGTAGTTTTTAGATAGTAGTTAATAGGAAATGCCAAAGCACGAGCTACTACACTACTTACTATTTTCTACTAACTGACTCGCCTTCCCTCGGTGTTGACCTCGATTTCTCGTAGGCTTTCACCGATATTAGTCGAGGATGTCATCTGTCATCACTGACAGAGACCGCCGTAACTGGATGGTTCTCTCTTGCCCCGCATAGTCCCGCAAAGCTGTTAAACGGCGTGGGACGACGTGGGGTTTTTTATCTTTCTTTCGTTTACATTGCAGATGCAAACGAACTTTACTTTTATTAGACGAAAAGACTAAAACACCTGCCCGACACAATTGGGTATTGTGGCGGGTATTTCTTTTAAAGATAAGAAAAATCTTCCTCCTGGAATAAATTCCATTCGGATAAACCTCGGGATTCAGACAGTGAGTTAGTCAAAAGTACAAATGATATGAATCTCACGAGAACAATAGTCGTAACCATTATTCCGTCGTTCATGTTCCACACTTTTCACTTCCTCACGGTCTGAACCCAGCTCGCGTACCTTTTTAATTGGCGAACAGCCAAACCTTTGGGACCTTCTCCAGCCCCAGGATAAGGTGAGCCGACATCGAGGTGCCGAACTCCGCCGTCGCTATGGACGCTTAGGCGGAACTAGCCTGTTATCCCTAGAGTAGCTTCTATCCGTTAATCTTCAACCGCATCTAATGCGAATTGTCGGTTCACTATGTTCTGCTTTCGCACCTGCTCGGGATGTCCCCCTTACAGTCAAGCAGGCTTATGCCATTGCACTATCGGCACGGTTTCCATTCGCGCCTAGCCTACCTTTGAACTCCTCCGTTACTTTTTGGGAGGATACCGCCCCAGTAAAACTACCCACCAGGCACTGTTCCGACGCGTTTTTGCCGCGCCGGTTAGGACATACACATGTACAAAGAAGTATTTCACTGACGACTCCACGTGGCCCGAGAGCGACGCTTCAAAGTCTCCTTCCTATGCTACGTAGTAAACACATATGCCCAATACCAAGTTGTAGTAAAGCTTCTAGGGTCTTTTCGTCTAACTGCAGGTAACCGGCATCTTCACCGGTACTGTATTTTCACCGAGCAAATCCCCGAGACAGTTTCCCAGTCATTACACCATTCGTGCGCGTCGGAACTTACCCGACAAGGAATTTCGCTCAACTATTCCTCTCAGTTGGACTCTCTCTTAACCCTCTTTTTGCAAAGGTGGGGTCTGTGACGTTGGTCTCTCGTTAATCACAATGGACTATTCATCTATTACGAGATGATAGGTAGCTCAGAAATGTAATGATTATTGTTTTAATTATTTATCTCCATATATCTCAATATGGCTATATCGGTCCTAGTCCGTTCTGCACTCCAATCGAAACTGAAATGCAGAACCTTAGGACCGTTATAGTTACGGCCGACATTCACCAGGGCTTACACAGACCAGCTTGATATAATCGCACCATCCGTGGTTGACCTTCTGGCATCGGTCAGGTGTCACCCCCTATACATCCTCTTACGAGTTCGCAGGGAGCTGTGTTTTTGATAAACAGTTGCCAGGAAATCTTTCGCTGCGCCCCCCACAATAAAGCTCTCTTTAATTTTTTAATTCTTAAAGAGAGAATAGGGTGGGAGTAAACTGATATTAGATTAGATTCTTTGATAAATTTTATTTAAAATATTTATTGTTTTATCAATGAAGGTAACCTCATAATGGGCTAAATAAATTTAGCAAGGATTTTTTTCTTACGAACCCTGCTCGTTTCCGAGCTATTCTCAAAATCTCCGAAGAGGTTTTGATCGCTGGTGTGTATCGATTGTTCCTTATTTCACACCAATCTTGAACACTATCGTATCTGACTCATTCCTATTGATAGGATAACTCAAATCTCGTTGTTCGGAATCGTTTTACCATTTATCGTTTTATGATCTTAAAACTTTATGGATTTTTCCTCATTATGATTCTGATCTTACGATGACCATCTATTCATATCAGCTTCTCCACAATACGTTAAAGCTCAAAAAAGAGCTTTATTGTGGGGGGAAGCCTTATTCCGAAGTTACGGCTGCTTTTTTGCCGAGTTCCTTGGGGATACCTCACTCGTTCGCCTTGGTCTACTCGACCTGACTACCTGTGTCGGTTTACGGTACGGGTTCTGTTGTACTAATCTTAGAAGCTTTTCTCGGAAGTGTGCTGACGTATCTTAATCTGGGCGAACCCAAACGACGACCCATGCCTGAGATTGATGGAAACCGGATTTACCTGGTCTCCGTCCGCGACATGTGTACCGAAATCCAATAATCGGCATACGCTACTACACTTCGTCCCTCCATCGAATACAACAGAAGTGTGGGAATATTAACCCACTGTCCATCGGCTGCGACTTTCGTCATTGCCTTAGGTCCCGACTAACTCTGAGACGATAACCGTTACTCAGAAAACCTTAGTCTTTCGGCGGGAAGGTTTCTCACCTTCCTTGCGGTTACTTGTGCCAACATTCTTACTTCCAAACGCTCCAGTATGGGTCACCCCTTTACCTTCACAGCGAGATTGGAATACTCTCCTACCGCTTACGAACTTCATAAGGAAAGGAAGTAACGTCACTTTCCTTCTCAATTTTAATTGATTTATTTACTAACAATTAAATTCAAGTAGTTACCTGCTCACAACGCACATAGTACTGACTGTACTAGTTGTTGATATTGCAGGCGTAAGTAATTCTTACTTCCCTTATGAAGTTCGCAAGCCCTCAAATTCGGTAATGCGCTTGAGCCCCGATTATCTGCGGCGCAAGATCTCTCGATGAGTGAGCTGTTACGCTTTCTTTAAAAGATGGCTGCTTCTAAGCCAACTTCCTCATTGTCAGAGAAATCTCACATCCTTAAGACGCACTGAGCGCATATTTAGGGACCTTATTTAGAGATCTGGGCTGTTTCCCTTTTGACTGACGGAGCTTAGCCCCCGTAGTCTAACTGCCACGTTTTTAACTCTGGGTATTCGGAGTTTGATAAGTTTCGCGAGATTGCTCCCTGTCGAAACTTTCCAGTGCTCTACCCCCCAGAGGAACACATGACGCTAACCCTAAAGCTATTTCGGAGAGAACCAGCTATTACCAGGTTCGATTAGCTTTTCACTCCAATCCACAAGTCATCCGAAGACGTTGTACGATCTACCGGTTCGGTCCTCCATTTCGCTTTCGCGAAACTTCAACCTGCTCATGGCAAGCTCACCTGGCTTCGGGTCTTATGTGTACGACCGTCGATAAATCGACAATCGCGCTATTAACACTTGCTTTCGCTTCGGCTCCGGAGCTTTACCCCTTAGCCAAGCCGCACACATAAACTCGTTGGCTCATTCTTCAATAGGCACGCCGTGACGGATGTAAACACCCGCTCCGACTCCTTGTAAGCATATGGTTTCAGTTCTATTTCACCTCCCTTTCGGGATACTTTTCACCTTTCCCTCACGGTACTAGTTCACTATCGGTCTCTACAATGTATTTAGCCTTACCAGTTAGTTCTGGTGGATTCCTCCCGGCTATTCGTGTCCGGAAGTACTCAAGAACAGTGACAAAAGAGAAGTATGCATTTCGATTACGGGACTATCACCCACTATGGTATTGGTTTCCAACAATTTCTTCTATACATACTCTTTATAACTCTTCTCGTAAAACGACGTCACTGCCTTACAACCCCGGTGCAACATGGTGACTTCAAATATAAATACTTGAGGTCACCATGTTGCACCGGTTTGGGCTGTTCCCATTTCGCTCGCCGCTACTATGGGAATCTCGTATCATACGATACATTTTTTTCTTTTCCTCCAGGTACTGAGATGTTTCACTTCCCTGGGTGCGCACAAGTATCACTTACGGATACAAGTAACTGAGGTCTGCTCAGTTGGGTTTCCCCATTCAGAAATCTCCGGATCAAAGGTCTGTAGGCACCTCCCCGAAGCGTATCGCCGCCTCACACGTCTTTCATCGCCATGTAGAACCTAGGCATCCACCATATGCTCTTTATTTCCTATTAGGAAATCTAGAAATCATGTTCACCAAACATCACGCTTACACACAATGCTTGGTTCGTCTCGCTTCCACACCACCGCTGGTATGGTTGGTTGACTATCTGTCTCTCCCCTCTGCAGTTATATATATAACAAAGGAGGACAGGATGTTTTTATCAAAAAACGTTCCTTATGATGATTTTCACGAAAAAACCGCCTTGCGGCGGGACAAACAAAAATGCTTGGCCTTAAGCCGCTTTTTGGAGGTTTTTTCTGGAAACTATCATAAGTGGTAAAGAGTATAGACGATAGAGAAATGCTTGTCAAACTTATTATATACAACAAATAAAACAACCAGATCGATGGTATATCGACCTGGTTGTTTTGCTTAAAAACGATTGCTGTTATTGATGATGAGATCTATTTGAGGACATATCATCAGAGAGACGACTAAGCCATCGCGAAGCCACATCTTTGCCACCTAAACCAAACGCGAGTCCGAACGCAAGCGCGATCATGACAACGAGACCGGTAAAAAGGATTTGTCCAAAGTAGCCAAAGATTCCGAGCTTGTCGAGTGCGGTGACAAGTGCCAAGATCCAAATCGCATAGTACGAAATACTGCCGAGCATTTTTGCAGAACGAACGTTTGCAACTGCTGCACTTCCTGCAACCAATTTGCGAACAAAGTCTGCAAGAACAGTACCAGCAACCAAGATAAGTGCGGCAATGATCACTTGCGGGATGTATGCGAGTACTTGTTGGAGAAAGATCGTTACTTGATCAAGATGTACGATGTTGAGCGACGCAACCAAGAACACGACGATGATGAACCATTTTACCAATTCACCAAAAATTTTGCCGATGTGCAAATGTGTCCCCGCGCGAGCGAGTGCCTCATCAACTCCAGTATGTTTGAAATTCTTGTCGAGTTTGAGTGTGTCCACTCCCATCATAACAAGTCTTCCGAGAGTTGTTGCTACAATCCATCCGATAATAAAAATAACGATCGCCAAAAGTATCCGTGGAAACGTCTCGATAAATCCGTACCACAGACCCTGGAGAGATAAGAGAAACACCTGACTCCATGATTGTATGAGCATATATGTTATAAGCGCGTTTGCGCTAGGGCATTCTAGGTTAGTAATAGCTAGTACCTGCCCACAGTACTGTATCTAGTATACCTCCCCACCTGATTTTTACGAAATCAAAAACATTTGACAACATATAGTATAGTGGAGAGGTATACTCTATCGTACCTTGTTTGGTAAGGTAAAAATGGAAAACTCCTTTGAGGCAATGAGGGGTTCGTGTGGATAATCAAAGACGTCCCTCAGCAATTTGTCGTACATTGAGACACGATATTTAAAGTCTGCGGTCTCAAATACTGCGTACGAAAGCTCTTTGCCGAGCTCACTTTCGAGTATGGTCACTGTTTTTTGAATGATATTTTTCTTAAGGTTGTCTCCGACGAGGAGTAAGTCGAGTCTGCTTTCACTATCTTGGATAAAAATGCCTGAAACAACGAGGAGCTGTATTTTGCCGGCTGCCTTAAATCGTTTTGCAAGATCGGTGTGCTTGAAAAATTCACCTTCGACGAGTAACTGTCGGAGTTCAGTAATATAGGGAAATGAAGGATTGAGAAACCAGCCTTGTTTTCGTTTTTTTACCACCTTGCCAGTTCGACTATTGGTCGTTTCCTTGGTAAAAGACTTTTTCACAATAAAATCCATTGCAGCGAGAGTGGCTACTGATTTACGCGAGTGAGTTGGACTGATACGACTGCGTTCGGTGATATCCACCGTTTCAAACCCCGCCTCAGGATTGAGGAGAAATAATCGCATAATCTTTACTCGCGGAATTCCGCCTAATAATTTTCCTAAAATTTCCATTTCTTTTTCCACTTACGGATATAGAGAGTATACTCCCAATGATTGCGGTGTCCAAATCAGTGTTTAGAATATAAAAATAGCCCACAACATTGTAGTTGTGGGCTATATCTTTTACTAGCTTTGTTTCCATTTGTTTATGTAAAGCCAATAACCCTTGTATTCTCCGACAGTCTGGAGTCGGAATGTCCCTTTCCAAATATGGAATGGGTATTCTCCTACCGCAACCCTACGACGAACTCTTGCCTTATTAGGTAAGGCCACCATATACAGAAGTAGACTGTCTTTTGGTTGATTTACAAGTAAGCTTTTTGGATAAAGAGCTAAAAGTTCAGCCCGGGTTCCAGCAAACTCTACTCCATCCACTTTGAGTATTTTTTCGTAATTTTTTATTGAAGTTTTAGTATTTATTTGACCAACGGTACAGGTAACTGTTAATAACAACACATTGAGTAAAATCAGTATTTTTTTCATTTTTTAAAGTTTTAGGTTTTTTATGACTATATCATATTTCAAATATTTGTCAAGTATAAAAAAACCGCCCCTATTGAGGTGCGGCTTGCGAGCAGATAGTGTACGGAAAATGATTTTTTATTGTACCGAATAACTTATGTGATTTTGACCCCCTGTTTTCATTCGATTGAATTCCAGCTGATCATTATTTTTCACCATGACCCCTTCTCTCGAGATGAAGTAGGTCGGTGATTGGAAGTGGTTAACTACCAAACAATGCGAGGAGCAAGATAGTGAAGAGAAACCGTAAATGTCTATCGTGAAATCCTTTTCTTTCGGAACATTTACATTCATTATTAATGTTCCCAGATCATTCGGGTCCACGAGACTCTTGACCCAAAACGTCGAAAGTCGACTTTGTTTTATCCCCCCATCCATCCAGGATACTGTTATGGCCATTATTTTTGGCCATTTTGCTGATTGGTCAAAATAAAAGTAAAATCCATACACATCGATTCTTGACGAATCGCTATGTAGCATAGGATCTGTAATAACAAACCCTGTGCCCACCGGATTTGGGGCAACACCCTCATTACATTGTGGGTGTGATGCCCGTTCACCCGTTTCCTTTATCAATTGTTGAATTATTTTTTGGTCCATTTTTTCAGGACCGTCAGTAGCTACTACTACCGAATGCTCTTTCTTGCATGAAGAAAGGAGCACAGAAAGGAGCACAAGTGCCGTGAGAAATATAACTATCTTTTTCATTTTTAAAGTTTTAAAATGTTTGGGATTATTATATAGTACAAAGTATAAAATGTCAACCATCCGTATGATATAGACCCAAATAACAAAGCACCCGTTCGGGTGCTTTGTTTTCGATAGTGAGGTGTTTGAAATTTACTTCAATTCTGCCTTTCGACGGACTCAATCACCTTCCTCGTGATCGGCCCCACCACCCCATCATCGACGAGTCCGTTCGCCTTCTGGAATGCCATCACTGCAGCTCTCGTCGCTAACCCAAAGTATGTTGTCTCATGATTGAGAGAGCCAACACCAGAGGGTGCAACAGGTGTGTTGTGGGTGTTGAGATAGTGTTGGAGGGATCTGACGTCGTCCCCTGTGTCATGCCAAGAGAGTGAACGGGTGAAGATGAATGATGATGGTGGAGTGTAAGGAGTAGTAGGTGTACATCGAGCACCGGTAGTCATGGAGAAGGAGTCTCCTCTTCTACACGCAGTGGTGTCAGTGCTGTTAGTGCTGTTAGTGCTGTTAGTGATTGGAAAGAGAAGACCTGGAAGGAATGAAGGATTGTATCCGATAGAGGTGATGTTGATATGAGGGATGGTTGAGAGAGCATCAACTGAGAAGGAGATGGTGTAGTCAGACGTGTTTGCATTGGAAGAAGCGTCGATGCAACGGATGTAGTATGAGTATGACGTTCCAGAGGTGAGACTGGTGAGAGAAGAAGTGTGAGAAGTACCTCCCGTGGTATCAAAGGTGTGAGACATGGATGCGTAGAGAGTGCTTGGGGTGGTGTCGTATTTGCAGGTGGAAGATTCGTCGGTGGTGATGGAGAGTGTAGTTGAGGTGGTTGAGGAAGCAAGAGAGCCTGAAGGAGAACCGAGGGAGAGGGAGGGAGGGGTGTTGTCGACAGTTACAGAGGTCGATGAAGTCGTTGTACTATTCCCTGCTGCATCTCTAGCAACTGCAGTCAGCGTGTGAATTCCATCTGCAACGGTAGTAGTGTCCCAACTAATCACATAAGGAGATACAATGTCTTCAGCTTGAAGATTACTTCCATCGAGTTTAAACTGAACACCAATGACAACTGCATTATCAGAAGCTGATGCCGAGACAGTAACTGAAGGTCCGGAAACAGTACCCACAGAAGGTGTGGTAAGTGAAATAACGGGTGGGATAATATCAGATGAAGTAACAGAAACAGTAGTTGTTGAATTATTTGTTGGGTCAGCGATGGTAAGAGTAGTTACTGCACTGCCAGCATTGATGGTGAGTGTGGCACTGGTACTTGAAGTGATTGTTTGAGCAGTAATACTAGCACCGGTTCCTCCAGAGAGTAAGAAGGTAGGGGTCCCTGGCGTTCCAGTTGTCCACGCTGTACCAGTACCGGTAAGGGTGATAGTGACAGCAGTACTGTCTTGCACTGTGGTGCTTGGAGATGTCGTAAAAGTTGACGTGGAAACAGCTAGTGCCGCTAATTGATTACCAAGCAATGCAGACCCAGTATTGTTTGGATGAAGACTATCACTTGAATTAGCAACGACAGTATTATAACCAGGCATACCTAAATCAAGTATATATACTTTATTATCAGCAGGGTCTGCCAATTTATAATCATTAATGCCAGCCAATAAAGATGTCTTATACGGTGCATAAGTACTACTTCCTGTATTGCCAAAATCAAATGGAGAGATAATAAAGATTTTCGCAGTATTACCCACAGTCAACCTGATATCTGCGAGCCATGCAGCTATAGCATTTTCTTGCAGTGTTGTACCAACACTATTAATAGCATCGTTAGTGCCCATATTGACAAATACTGCATCCGGATTTCCTCCAATAAAACCCGCGGAAAGGTCGTTTACATCTACGAGTCTAGTTGCGGTGCTGTCGTACGAACGCCACGAGGCAAGCCCTGGTGTTGTTGCGTTATAAAATGCAGGCACACTTCCTCTTCCTCCTCTATTCCATCCTTGTCCTCCATACCCAATTTGTCCGTATTCAGCATTGTACGTCTTACCCATAATTGCTGCATACCCATATTCGGAGCCGGTGACAATGTTAATAGATCCTTCAGTAATTGAATCACCAAATATAATTATTTTTTGTGATTTTTGTGCCAATGGTGTACTGCTCAATGACAAGATACTCTCTGCAGCATCAATTTTTATGTTCGTTATTTTTAATGCATTATTGGGGACAGTCCATCTATCATAGGCGACATTATTGTCTGTAATACCAAGATATATAATTGCATAATGATTGCCAGAAGAAAGAGAACTGCTTATGGTGACCGTGTTACTCACTGCATTTGCAAGTGTTTTATCAATAAGACTTGTTGAACCATCAATAAATGTATGAATGTGTATCGATGAAGCAGGTACAGAGCCTAGCGAAGATGTATCGACGCCAATCGCAAGCGTTGTGCCACTAAATGCAACCTTTACATATGCTCCGCCAGGATTAGTAGTTGCAGATGTTGATCCGTTGAAATGCCAATTGTAAGGACTCCAGACAAGATTTGCATTTGTAATCGATATTGATTGTAATGAAGAAGCAGTAGGAGTGACACTATTTGAAGAAGATGAAGAGGCACTAGTCCCAATAGAGTTTGTTGCGGTAACAATAAATGTGTAAGCGGTATTGTTTGTCAGACCAGTAACGGTAATTGGAGAAGTAGAACCTGTACCCGTAATGCCACCAGGAGAGGAGGTAACTGTGTAGCTTGTAATAGCAGATCCTCCATTTGAAGCTGGTGCGGTGAAAGAGACAATTGCCTGTGCATCCCCCGCTGTTGCTGAGACCGCAGTTGGAGCATCTGGTACTGTACTTGTCGCGCTATCACCGTAAACTAATACATCATCAAAAGTACTCGCAGTTGTAGCGGATTCAAGAAAAACAGGTTTATTATCCACTAAATTAGAAGCTCCGGGATTTGCAACGCACTGTAATACACCATTCTTGTATATTTGAAATCCAGTTGTAATAATTTTCATCTTGTACGTAGCCCCACTTGTTGCTGTTCCGCAACTTACATTCGATGTATACGCTCCATCCTTTTTAGCAATTCCTTGAACACCACCACCTGTCAAAAAAAGTATGTATGCTCTAGTCCCCGCAGATTGAAAATTGATGTCACCATACTCAATAAACTGATCACCTCCCGGAGTCATAATTGCTGATATTTCAAGACCGTTTGAAGAAAAGGTGTTCGTAGAATAAAGCGCTGTTGCTCCCCATGTCGATGCAACGAAACTATTTGCAACACTTAATGTTCCATTTTGAGTAACGTTTCCACCTGTACCACCTGCAATGCTATCTATTTCTGTCCATTTTGCTGTATCGATAGTTGTACCGGTGAAGCTATCACTTAACAAAGTCGACAGAAGAAGGGGTGTTGTTGTCGCGACACCTGATGCTGTACCAGTACCGATTGCATTTACTGCGCTGACTCGAAAATCATAAGAAAGGTTATTTGTCAGCCCCGTAACTGTGGTATACGTTACTGTACTCGTCCCATCAGAGAACGTTGACCAAGTCGTTGGCTCACTTGAAAGTTTATATTCGACAATATAATCTGTGATTGATGAACCACCAGTATTAGAAGGTGGGTCCCAGTACAAATAAGCTTGTGCATTTCCCGTATTTGCTGAAAGTGAAGTTGGAGCATCGGGAACAGTGACCACAAAAGGATATTCAAGTCCATTTCCTGAATTATAAAGTGTTGCTTTTTCAGGACTAGTTAACACTCTCTTCCAAAGGCCGACACTATCTATATTACCAGTAAAAAATTGTCCACCTTGGTACTGCCCAATATAAAATGAAGACGTGCTATCAATAACTCCAGAAGAATAACTAACTGAGTTTGTTGTCCCATTATTTACTTGAATATTGAGTGTGTTGTTAACAGAATCATGCCATCCAACGACATAATACCATGTGTTAAGAGCAGGAGAACCAAAACTGCTAGCTGTAATGGTTGTTAAATTACTTCCATTACTGCTTACACCAAAATTAAAACTATCACCGCTGGTATTATAATAAATAAGATATTCACGAGTAGTTCCACTATCCCATTTACCTATTAAACCTTGTGAGGTAGTTTTAGAGCTTAAGTACACCCACCCTGCAACAGTAAAATCTATATCCCCTGTACTTAGTGCTGCATTATCAGGAATGCTCAAATACTGACTACTAGTAGCTGTAAACTATGAGGCATTCCCAAGTTTGCCGACTGCTTGCCCGACACTATTGTTTGAGGTGAGATCGTTGCTTCCAGCGCTATCTACTCTCGTGCCACTTGCTTCATCGAGTTTCCAATACGCACTCAAGTTATCCGTCAGTGCTGCATGGGCATGATTGAAAAACCCAAAGACACAAAATACCGTCAGTATTGAAAAACAGAGTACCCTCTTTATCATACTTCTAGTTTACCAAAATTCTCTTTATTTAGTAAGTATCTCCGCTCCCCCTTCAGTTATAAGCACTGTATGTTCAAAATGTGCGCTTCGTCAAAATCTCCCAACAAAAAAACTCCGAATAATCGGAGTTTTTTGTGCGCATGAAATACTTTGAATTATTTCAATTCGATCTTCCCACCCGCCTCCTCGATAGATTTCTTGAGGGCTTCTGCTTCGTCTTTCTTCATACCGTCCTTGAGGGTCGCTGGTGCGCCATCAACGAGGTCTTTTGCCTCCTTGAGACCCAACCCAAGTGCTTCCTTCACCGCCTTCATCACGGCGATTTTCTGTTCCCCTGCAGAAGCAAGCACAACAGTAAAGCTGTCTTTTTCTTCAACAGGACCTGCTGCCGCAGCAGGGGCTGCAGAAACTGCAGCTGCTGAAACACCAAATTTTTCCTCGATCGCCTTTACCAAATCGTTTAGTTCAATCACTGAAGCTCCTTCGAGTTCGGTGAGAAATTTGTCAAATGTTGCCATATAATTAGTTAGTAGTTAGTAGTAAATAGTAAGGAGTACCATGCTTACGCATTTTTTGTTTTTGAGACTTCGTTGACCGCAATAGCGAGACGCTGCATCGGACTCTTGAGTAAGTAGGCAATTTGCGAGAGCAACACTTCCCGTGGAGGAATCGTTGCAATCATGGTCATGCTTTCTTTGTCCTTGTACGCTCCTTCAAAAATACCTCCGACAAGAGTGATCATGTCTTTGTGCGTTTTTTGGAACTCATACACAACTCGTGCAGGAGCTAAAAGGTCCGTACTTGCCGCTATCGCGATTTCGCCTTCGAGTGCGGGGAGTGTACCTACAATGCCCATATCGCTGAGCACACGCTTGAGTAGGGTCTTTTTTCCTACTTTGTACGTGATACCCTCGCTACGCAAGCTGCGTCGGAGCGCATTGGCGTCCTTTACCGTGAGCTTGCTAAATTGCACAAATGCGACTGATTGCGCATCCTTGAGCATGTCAGCAAATGAGGCAACGATAGAGACTTTTTTATCTTTTGTGATTGCCATAGAACTAGTTATTTAGTGAGTAGATAGTAGTTAGTAAAAACTACTGTGTAGTCGTAGAGAGTTCGACCTCGGCAGGATATTAAGACAAATGAATGTCCCCTGCTGTCTTTGATCTACACAGGGACACTATAGCAGAAATACTTTATTTGACAAATGATGTATTTTACGTAATCTAAACAAAAACAACTCATATGTACACCAAAAAGAAAAGGTTAGTGGATCAAAATATAAGCAACAAAAATCGCTTTTTAAATATAAAAAAGCTCAGTGATGAAGAGTTAGAATTAATAGAAAGATTCCTCCCGGGAATACTCTTCGAAATAAATGATTTTCAGAAAAGTCTTTCTGTATTCGTCGAAAATAACTTAAGTAATGAAAAAGTTTCTGAAATCATAAAGGGTCTTGAACTTCTTTCTCGCTGGGAAACCTTCCCCGTATTTCTAAAGAACGAACTTATTAGAAAAGACATTTTAGGAACCCAAAAAATTTCCATTCAAAAAATATTATTACCTGGAATAGGTGCAGTACATATCCAAAAAGGCGTACTCACTCAGATAATAGTTGATACTCAGTTTGCTATAGGTTCAATTATTTGCTACTTCTTATTTGATACTGAAAAACCTATGGCGAGAGAATTACTTCACAAATTAGAGAAAATTCACTTACTATTCACTCCGAAACTAAAAACATAGGTTCAAACTCCTATGTTTTTTTATTTCCCCCACCTCCATTTCGCCTTCTCTCCTTTTGCTTCACAAATGATAATAAGAAAGACTGTGAGGATATAAAAGTGTGGGAAAAATCCGATGAGTGTATCAGATACAGAGTGCGATTGCCCATCTAATGCGAGGAAATCCCACGTAACAGCAAACAAATACATGACGAGCACTGCCCATCCTTGCCACGAACTTGGGTACCAGCCGTACCCATACCGCTTGGCGCGAAACCACAATATTGTTGTTTTAGGGGTAGATTCCATGTCAGGAGTATACACCAAGAAAAACACCCTCTGTAACAGAGGGTGTTTTTCTATCAACGTACGGTGATATTCTATTTGACCATTACAGTCGCCGCAACTGCACCATTGCAAGATACATCTGTCATCCCACCGATAGGGAGTGTGACGGTAAAGTAATGATATCGATCGAGTGTTTCAGTCCGTCCACTCGCAGAGAGTATGAGTGTCTTTTCAGAATTGTTGGCAACCAATATGCGCGTGCCGATAGCAAACTCTGGAGAAGCAGGTGCTGGTTTGCAATCTCCATCAAATGCAATCATTTTGCCGGCGTATGCCTTGATCGCTTCATCGTAGCCGGATGTTTCAGTCGTATCAGGTTTGTCAGCCTTCATGGAATCTCCTCCGATGGTTGTTGGAGTACTTGGACATGGTTTACCTGTTGTCGCACTAAAGAGTGATCCTTCACTACAACCTTCTGGGAGTGTGTCGGTAGTAAGCGATTGGTCAGTCGTTGTTTTGTCGCTCGATTTAAACCATTTACCGCTTGCGGCCAATACGACGACGACAATGATGATGAGCGCGATCCCAATACCTTTCATCGCTTTTTTGTTTCGTTCCTGTGACTCTGGAGCTTCTGGAGACATTTCAGGGTGGCGCTGTTGCGGCTGCTCTGGTTTTGGTTGTTGATTGTGCTGATTGTGCTGATTTTGATTATTGTTACGCTGGTTATTCTGATTTTGTTGGTTGTTTTGTTCGTTGTTCATACGTACTCTTTTTACTATGATTATCCACTTATGGTAATACCTGTAGTGTACATAAGAATGTCTTTTGGACATACTGTACAAAATCACAAATTATTATATAATTTTTGCATGTTTTCCCACCAAAAGATCCTGCTATTACTCGGAGACGTCCTCGCGCTCGTCCTATCGCTTGCGATCATGGCCATCGTCAGATTTGACGTCGGTGCTCAAGGCACTCATATTTGGTATGAAGTGATGGTCTTTGGTGTCATGTTCCTGATATGGCTCATCGTTTTTTTTATATTTGATCTGTACGATATATCTCGCATCAATCCAAACGCTCGCAACATTGGGCAACTCGTTGCAGCGATGGGGGTAAATACCGTGCTCGCCGTTGTGTTATTTTATCTAACTCCAAACACTGGCATCAGCCCTAAAACCAACCTCGCGATCTTGATCGGTACTAGTTTTATACTACTCTTACTTTGGAGAAGGGCATTTTATCACTTGTATGCGTTTAGATTTAAACGGCGCATTGCGCTCATTGGGTCGACTCCGACCATACACCTGCTTTCAGATGCTTTGTCAAAGCATTCCCATATCGGCATCGTCGTGGGGCACTGGGATACCACCCCACGATCGATCGAGAACCCTGTTGACCTCATCATTGCTCACCAAACGGACCCGTACGATCTCCACCTCCTCTCACAAAAAATAAATGCACCAAGCCTTTCACTCCTTGAGGCGTATGCTTCCCTCCTTGGAACATTTCCTCTTGAACTCATGAGCGATCAAATAGCACTTGACGTGTTGAGTAGCAATCATTTCCGCGGAAACAGATTTTTCACCCGAGCTTTAGAGATACTGATTGCGAGTATTGTATTGATAGTAACCGCTCCGATCATACTACTCGCCGCAATTGCTATATATCTTGAAGATGGTTCTCCCATATTTTATGGGCAAACGCGTGTAGGGAAAAACAATGCATCCTTTATTATCTACAAACTTCGATCAATGAAGAAGCGTGCTGAAAAATTAGGGGCACAGTGGGCAGAGGAGACTGACCCACGCATTACCCGAGTCGGCAAGATCTTGCGAAAGACCCATATCGATGAGATCCCACAAATGTACAATATTATCCGAGGAGACCTCGCCCTTATTGGCCCCCGTGCCGAACGTCCGGAATTTGTCGCAGAGCTTGAGAAACATATTCCCTACTATTACCTCAGACACACTATTAGACCCGGATTCACTGGCTGGGCACAGATCAAATACCGCTATGCACGATCGATTGCGGATTCAAAAGAAAAATTTGAGTATGATCTTTATTACATCCGAAACAAAAATATATTGCTCGATATTGGTATCAGCCTAAAAACGATACAGATTATCTTTACCCACTAATCATGTCTAGTTTAAAAAAATTTTTATTTAAAAACACAACGGCAACACAAACAGTTGCAAAAAACACTCTTTGGCTTTTTATCGGTGAAGGAGTAAGTCGAGTGATCAAAATCGCGCTCATCATTTTTGGTGCTCGAATGCTCGGAGTACAAGAGTGGGGTATATTTTCATATGGACTCTCGATAGCACTAGTCTTTTCATTCTTTTCAGATATGGGATTGCACACACTTGCTGCGAGAGAATTTTCATTTGCTCCACACAACAGACGTAACGATTATATCTATAGCAGTATCTTTCTCAAGTACCTTTTACTGTTGTGTACCTATGTTTGTATTGTGGTGTTTTTTTGCATTAGTACAAAAATCAGCGTCACGTCACACTTGATCTTCTGGATTGCCATCTTTACTGTAGTTGATTCATTCAAAGATTTTTTGTTTGGCATTATCCGTGCACATGAAAAGATGGAAGCAGAAGCGGCAATAAAGATTGCTGCAAACATCGCCACGGCATCAATCGGAGTATTTGTATTGTATCGATTTCATTCAGCAGCATCATTGGTTGCGGCATATGCTATCGGGAGTACCGCAGCAGTTGCGCTCGTTATGATTTTTTTTGGTCGATATGTGAAGACAGATCTCAAACAAAGACCAACTCGTGCGCTAAAAAACATCTGGAAAGAAATGATACCTTTTGGTTTACTCCTTTTCTCTACTACAGTCATCTTTAACATAGACACCGTCGTGGTTGGGTGGCTCCAGGGCTCATATAGTCTAGGTATCTATGCAGCAGGTCAGCGACTGATCCAAATCATGTACATGGTCCCATATTTAATAAGTCTCGCGCTCCTCCCGTCGATGATCAAAGATCCTTCGTCACAATCAACTCAATTCAACATCATACTTTCTGCGCTTATCGGTTTCTCTTTTCCGATCGTCATCATAGGTATCGCCATTGCTCCATCTATTGTCCACATTGCATTTGGAGAGAGCTTCAAAGCATCAGTCCCAATATTTAGTATATTGCTGACGAGTATCATCGCCGTCTTTCCTCTCCACCTCATCAACAATAGCGTTATCGCCAAACAAAAACAGTGGAACTATATTTACTCACATCTATGCACCGTGGTACTAAATATCGTACTCATTTATTTTCTCACAAAGTATTTTCATACTATCGGTGCCGCCATCGCAACAACGATATCACTTTTGACCCTTACTATCACTGGATGGTTCGTCGCCGATATCGAAACAAGACCAATCATGGAACAGTTGAAAAAGTACGTCATTGCAGCGCTGTGTATGATCGTCATAGTTTTCGTCACTCCTCGCCGAGTGCATCTATGGATCCCTGTCGTACTATCGATGGTGGTCTATATTAGCGTGTTGATTTCATACAAAGAACCATTTTTTTACAAAGGAATGATGTTTTTTAAACGGCGCTATTTTTTGAAATAATTTCCCCAACTAACTGTTGGTATACTTTTTTGCTTTGATAGTTGGAGTACAGTCGATCAATCACCTCTCGATTGTGCAACCCAATACGGGCTCTCGTTACCTTTGGTCCAAGTATTTCGATCGCAGAAACCCACTCATTAACAGTACCCACTCGCTCAACTAACGCTCCACACAAAGACGAGTCTACGCCAGAAATACCGCGAAACGAAAACGTTGTGCCGAGAATAGGTAATCCAACACCCATCGCCTCCAATATTTTACTCGGAATCCCTGCCCCAAAACGCAGTGGGGAAATAAATACATCGTGTGCCGCCAACTCACTCCCGTGATCTTCAACAAATCCCAAAAAAGTAACTCCGTCAATCGCATGGTTAAATATTTCTCGCCCCTTACCGATCACGGTGAGTGTGATATGTGGGTAGCGAGTACGTATGCCACGCCATACGGTGTTGAAAAAATATCGCATCGCATCAGTGTTGGGAGGATACTCCAAATTTCCCAAAAATATTAATCGCGTAATAGTTTCATTGTGCTCTTTCTTGAGACCAATGAGATCATCAGAAATGCCGTGTGGAACTATGTTAAATACTATATTTTTTTGCAAATCTCCTGAAATATTTTCCAAAAGATACGATCGATCATACGGTGATACACAACAAAAATAACAGTAGCGGAGCAAAAGTGCCCTCTCATAATAACGTACCCTTTGTAGTTCAATTGAGTATATTACCCGCCACAACAGTGACGCCTTTTTTTTCGCTTCGATATAGTTCAATGAAATCGCGTCATTAAAATCAATAAGTATCTTGTCTGTATCTTTACTTGCGTCAGCATAGATCGCCATACGCAATGTGTGCACATACACAGCATCATAGTGCTTGAGATGAGACACAAAAAAATGAAGCGCCTTGGTCGAACGATACAGTCGCGCTTGAAATGGTAGCGAGGAAAAGATGGCGCGAAAAATATTTTTAATCCGTACCGTAAGCGGTAAATAAAAGTAGTGAAATTTATTCGAGACCTTAGATAATGCTTCTTCTGCCTCCTTTGTAAGGCGATCGTTCGTCACGATCAACAACTCTACGTCGTAGAGCTCCGAAAGCCCTCCCAGGATATTGTTGTAAACCTTAAACCGAGTACCATCAGTATGGGGATACGGTATTCTCGACAGTAAAACCAATACTTTTGGGCGATCATGCATACAGTTACGTGTGTTATCATTACATCATATCATGGAAAAAATGCCTAAAAATATCGTGTTATTTATCCCAACATTTGATTCGTACATGCTTACAAAAGATGTGGGCCAAATACTCCTTGGATTTATAGATTTAGGCCATCGTGTCACTGTGTATACATTTTCTTCATCAGTTCATCCAGATGCAAACATTCCCACTATGCTTATATCAAAAGCAGATGCAAAACGAGCATCTTTTTGGAAAGAACAAACAACAAACCAGACGATTGATTTCATCCTTTGTTATACCTGGCTTTCGTACACACTTACACCGATCATCAAGGCTCTTGTATTAAACCAAATTAAAACTGCTATAAAACTCGATAGTGACGGAAGACTTGGATATCCATTGCGTCCTTCATATCTGCGAGGTGCGGGATACTGGAGTAGTGTGCGAGACTTTATCTATTGGAGTATTCGGTCAGTGCAGTGGATATTTCCAATCGGATTTTTCCATCGCAACCGACTACAGCAAATAGCCTTAGCTGACACTACCATCATCGAATCCCCTCTCGCAAAAGAAAATCTCACAAAAATATTATCCTACTGGAACATGCCCGGACTATCGGAAAAAATTAGAGTGATTCCAAACCCTGTCAGTCAAGATATTATTGATGCACCACTACCAACCCACAAAGAACAACGCATCATCTCAATCGGCAGATGGAATGATCGGTCAAAAAACAGAGAGGTTCTTAAAAAAATACTAACAACGATACCACGCCTTTTTCCTCAATACTCATTTTCTGTTATTGGTAGCCATAGTTCGTATTTTTCACAGCTAAAAAATGTCGCTATCTTCAAGCCACTCTCGCATGCATTGCTTGTACAAAAACATTTACTCAACAGCCAAATTCTTTTTATTCCATCTCGATGGGAAGGCTTCAACTTGTCAGCATCAGAAGCAGTGTGTTGTGGCATGACTCTTGTTGCAAGTCCACTAGAATACGCGCATTTTTTAACACACAACAACAGTGGTACCGTTGCGAAAAAAAATACGTACAGTGACCAAAAAGAAGCGCTTTTATATGAGATTTCTGCATGGGAGGAAAACAAGCGAGACCCGCACGCGATTGCTACGTACTGGAGAAGTGTCTTAAATCGTAAGGCAATAGCAGCATCAATCCTCAAATAATATGCCTACCGTTACCGCAATCATTATTCATTATCAAAAACCACAAGAAACAATTGCGGCTATACATTCTTTATTAAAAAGCCAAGGTGTGATCGTTCGTATCATCATCGTAAACAATGGCACCGAAGCAGCATTAGCCCCAGTGCAACATGCATTTCCATCATTACCATACATTCAAAACAAAACAAACATGGGATTTGCCCATGCAGTAAATCAAGGTATACGAAAAGCACTCGGCGAAAACTCAGACTACGTCTTACTCATCAATGACGACGCGACAGTTTCTCCGACCACACTTTCACAACTCATTGCCCCCTGTGATAGGGACCCTCTCACTATGATCGTCGGACCAACGATATACTACGCAACACAACGAAACAAGATTTGGCAGGCTGGAGGTTTTTTCTCATATGCTCGAATGAACATTCACATGCCACAGAAAAATGTGATTCGTAACGAAATAAACGACGAGCCACAACAGGTCGACTTTGTGACCGGATGTGTCATGCTCATACGATCGAAACTTTTCGAACAGATTGGATACTTTGATGAACAGTATTATTTTTATGTTGAAGATTTGGATTTTTGTTGGCGTACACATACCGCTCACCATATCTACTATGTCCCCCAAGCGAAGGCTTGGCACCAGATTGAAACAGGTGGATCAAAACGAGCAAATACCTTTGCACTCGAACAGTTATCGAAAAGTATGACTATTTTTTATCAAAAAAATTTTTCCTTCATACAACGTGTCTATGCCATCACACTACTCATCACGGTATATGCATTTGTACGAGTACTTCAAAAAAAGAGTTCGCAGGCACTCATACCGTGGTATCGGGGCGTATGGAAAGGACTTATTGGTTATAGGTGAATCCTGGAATATCTTTTTCGGCCTGCGCCAAGGCCTGTTGAGCTAGTTTTTTGTTTCCCAAACCTTCTGCAAACTGAATGAGGAGCGTGTGCGATATTGGAATACTCGGATCGATACTGATTGCTTTTTCATATGCTGCCTGTGCCGCATCGATACTTCCGAGCCACGTAAGTATCGGCGTAACACTCCAATATGTTTGTGGATCATTTGGCGAAAGTTTTTCTGCTTCTTGCGCAAGATCAAGAATGTGCTGCGCATACACTGGATCAACAGGCTTATCGGTGAGGAAAATATAGGTACTGTAGAGATGGATAATACTCAACTTGAGTCGATAGTCATGTTCATTTTGAGTATCTACTTTTTCAAGGTATTCCAAAAACGTTGATACATCAGTTGGTGCGTAGCGCATAATCTTTGGATTGCTTTTTACCTCTTCAGGTTTTGCTGCGTAAAGTTTAAACAGATTATGTCCAAATCCTCCAACATCCCAATCATTCCCAATCGATGAACCTAGAGAGAGCTTTGGATAACTTTCTGCACGAGTATTGAGTGGTAAATCAAGGATCCGTCCAAACGCGATTGCTTTCCGAGATGGCAACCATGTCGTGTTATACCAGATAATTGCAGTCATGATGATGAGAACACCTGCGATAAGATTACCACTACTCTGAGAAATCTGTTTTGTCCCTCCTCGCTCTTTCGCATACATCCCCCTCCCCGCACCAACAAAAACTCCTACAATCGCAAAAAATATCACATACGAAACCAGTGAGTCAAACACAAAAAGATTTTGAAAGATATAGCCGATCAAAAGTCCCCACAGTGTTGACGCCTGCCATCGAGAAAGCACCTTTTTTGAAAAGAGTTCGTATACGACGTACCCGAAAGATATGAGCACAAACGCATACAGCATGATGGCAGGATACCCACCCGAAACTCCCATATCGTAATACACGTTATGCGCTCTATCATCCCATGCCTCAAATCCATAATCAGAGAGAAGCATTTTAGGATCAAAGTGATCCTGAAGCGCGATCATATAGTTTTCGGGACCATACCCAAGCCATGGATGCGCATGCATTGATTCACTCGCAACATTCCAAAATATAAATCGTGTCCCCGAAGCTATCTGAATGAATTTTTGATTAATCGTCGAACCTGCGACCAAGAGCTGACTCCACACATACACAAACGCTACCAAGCCCAGAACTACACCCGACCATCCAACTACCTTTGCTCCCTTGTTTTTAGACAAGATGCTCGCACCGAGAACTGTTACGCCAAGCCCTACAACGATACCGATCGTTGCCCCATGAGCACTTCCAACGATACTCTTTCCAACAAGTAATCCATGAATGTTCATAAACAATGGTGAACCAAGTACTACTGCCGAGATAACGATGATGGTATTTTTTCTTGACCTGGAAACAGTCGGGGAAAACACCAAAAACAATCCTATACATAACACTAACAACAGATACGTCGCCGCGAGCGATGAGTTCCCCACCAATCCTCCTCCTTGTGATTGCTGCAAAAAACGGTACGGCAAATCAAATCCTTCATTTGCACACCACACGGACACCGCAACAATACCTCCAGCGTATACGATCCACCGCAGTATCTTCATTCCATATATTTCAAAACTATATCTATTGACCAACGATACAAGAACGATACACAACGCTACACAATGGTACAACGAAATGATCCCCGTACCTCGTGAAAGAGAAGACCAAAACGCAAGATGGGGATTGACTGCCATAACGCCCGCGAGCGTGAACCATACGATAAATAAAAGTATCGGCAACAAAAAGTATAGCTGTCGTTTACTCAATCGATAGGTCGGGTCAACTATTGCGCTATATATCCATACCGCAAAAAGCGTTTCAACAATTCCGTAGAAAAAGAACGTTTTTGAGGTTATGTGTGGAAATACCCGTGTACTCATGTACATCATCGGTACAAGAAACACCACTGCGATCGACCCATATGTGAGCACTCCTTCTCGTATTTTTTCCATATAAGGAAAGTATAGCTGAAAAACAAAAAACCTCCCATATAGGGAGGTTTTTTGCCATTAGGAACGTATACCTAACTGACAGATAGCGATTAGCTATTGATCAATTGGTAGTTAGTTCGGTATGACTCGATAGGGAGCAAGTCACTGTTAGCTGCACCTGCAGTGAGGAGAGCGTCAGTGAATGTTCGGATCTGATCGAGGTGAACACGATATGAAGTACTAGCAGTTGCAGGATCAATGAGGTTTACAGTGATCGTGAAGTGCTTAGTCTGACCATCGTCAAGACGGAATCCGTTTGTATCAATCGATGAATCAGAAGATGAAAGAGTGATACTAGAAGTTCCACCTACTACTGGTGTAGAACCAGCGCTTGAAGCCTCGTAAACGAGAGCAAAAGCGTTTGATCCAGTTGCAGTAGCAGCAAGCTGTGCTGACTGTCCGAGGTAAAGAGTATTACCGAATGAAGTTACAGATACAGGAATACTGTAGTGAACCTGAACGATATTACCATTTTGGTCGGTGTCACGAGTGATAGACGCATCGCCCATCACTGCGTTAACTCCAGTTGAACGGAATGTCATAACTTCACCAACTGCAGAACCTGAACGGTCTCCAGACTGGATGTTGTCGCCATTGGCGTCCTCAGCATCGATGACCGCTACTTCACTAGAAGTGATAGACGCTTTGAGCGTGTCACCTTGGTTGAAGTAAGGTACTTCGATGTCGTTGATGTCTGCGTAGACTGTACCAGTAACGGTATCGTCTGCACTGATATCAAAGCTGAGGTTGTCAAACGTGATCGTTGCACCAGTTGCTGTTGTTGAAGCAATCGTTTCTGTAAAGGTGTCGCCATTGATTTTCAATGTTACGTTTCCAGTAACCTCACTAAGTGCGGTACTAGCAGCGAAATACACTGGGATTTGATCAATGTGCATCTTTCCACCTTGTGCCTTAACGGTGAACTTCAAGAGTTGCACGTTGTTAGTGTTTGAAGTGGTAGAAACTTTAACTGTTGTAGCTTTCATGTTGTCAGACGCAAGATTGACTTTGAGTTCGAGGTCATTTGCAGTTGCAAGTGACACGAAACTAAAGGTCTTTGTAATTGTCGGACTTGAGAAAGTTTCAGTCAAGATAGCTCCAGACGCATCGTTGAAACGAGCATTGTCGATCGTTGCAACGAATGTGTTTGTAAAGTCACCTGAATCAATGTTACTTACTGCATCAACAGTTACGTAAAATTGGCTCTTTTGGTCAGCCTTTACAGTTGCACCTGAGAGGTTGATAGTCTTTGTGTAGAGACCAGAGTCTTCTGAGAAATCAGAAATACTTGCTGATCCAACCTTTGTACTACCTGCCCATACTGACACTGTCTTTGCGTATCGATCAAATCGCTTTGATGAACTTGGAGAGTTAGTGTTCTTGAAAGTTACGCGCATCGCAGAGATGTTGAGGTCTGAACCTGCATCTGCTTTGATTTCAACGCCAACAACTTTCTTGTCAGTGTTTCCTTCGCCAACTTGGTTGTCAACTGAAGAAAGGAGACTGTAAGAACTAATGTTTCCAGTTGAACCAGAAAGTGCGCCGTTAGACGAACCTCCAGTAGAACAAGAAACGCCAGAAATTGGAGAGAATCCTGCTGTTGACATACATCCAGCTGGAAGACTAGCCCCAGTACAAGGTTGCCCTGTAGTAGTGCTGTATCCAGAATTTGACATACATCCAACTGGGTAATTAGCAGTCATCGTGCAAGGCTGACCGTTAACAGTGCTGTATCCAGAAGTTGATGAACAACCTGCTGGGTAAGACATACTTCCGCCAGTCATTGCAGCGAGTGCAGTTCCAGTCTGAGCACCGACGATTCCGTCAGCGGTCAAACCTTTTGCTGTTTGGAATGCCATAACAGCAGCCTTGGTCTTTGAACCAAAGTAACTAGATTCCATTCCTGGAGATCCAGCACCGGTAGTAGAAACCAAGAATCCACTTGCGTTCAAAGTCGTTTGAAGACTCATCACTTGTGAACTAGTCATCCCTTGTTTAAGGAGACCAGTGTGCATGTAAGCAGCACTAGCTGTTGATGCTGATGCAACGAGTGCAAAAGCAGCAAGAGATGCGCCTACGATAAATTTTGTAATTTTATTCATAATTTGATTAATTGTTAGTAATCGTCGCACTTATATATGAGTGTGACGGGTGTACGGTGAGCCAAGGTCTTTATCACCTCGAGGCACCATACGGTTTAGCTAATCGCAGAAAAGCAGTAACGAGCTGCTGTATCTGCCGTGTCGACAAGGCCGATATCGTTTTTATTCATTTGAAAATCAAGTGAATAAAAACAAAAAAACGGCTCGTCGAAATACTATACTTGCTTTTTAAGGCTATGTAGTTTTCAACGAGCCGCTTCGTGGCGATACTCAATACTCCGAAGAATAGTGAGCACCTCCATTTTTTGACTTTTGTCGCCTTTAGATGAAGATAAGCCGAAACCTATACCCAGCTAAAGATCGTACCAAAAGACAGCTTTTATAGTACCACAATAGTTCATTTTGAACCAGATATGTGGATAGCTATAGACTATCTATATGTACAGATGCGAACGCAAGCAAAAAATGTACGCCACTTGTAAAGGTTGACTACTAAAGACTCGTTATATTACACAATTTCTTGTTTGTAGCGTTACGCACCAACTGCCATATAGAGGCTCCACCGTTTGCTTCCGCGCTTTGTGATCATCCCGTTTTTAACCAATGCACTTAGTTCGCGTTGTATGGTTTTTTCACTCACCTCAGAAAAGAGTTGAGAAATGTCCTTTATACCAACAGACTTTTGTCTTTTAATAAAGGTCAGTATGTGGTCCTGCCTTTTAGACTTATTATCACTATGTTTTTGATTATAGACAGGCTCTTTACCACTTTTTATATAGGACATTTTTTGTCCTATATAGCTGTTTGTTAACGCATCGTCTCCCGTTGTCTCAAATATATCTCCTGCCATATTTCCTCCCGCAATGCTAAAGCTCTGGACTTGTTCTGTGATAATGAGAACATTTTTTTCACTCATGAGTCCCGCAAGAGCTGCAGCTTTGAGTAGTACTACCATGTGTTGGGCGAGTCTTTCCGTGTCGCTCTCAGGAAGTAGTAACGACAGTCCATGTTGCCGAAGCGACAACTTTATTGGATCACTGTCTGATAAATGTCTCGTGACGAGATAGATCGCAGCTATTATTTTTTGTCCTTTATTTTTGTCCATTATTTTTTCTACTTATAAACAAAGGTTTATAAAGATGTCCTTTAAGAAAATTGACCGATATGCGTCCTGAATCATTTCATTATAAAGGACATTTCTCCCCCACACAAGTAATGATCGTGTCGTAATTATCCTTATACTATAATAGTTTTACGGCAAAAGGGGTGATATACTCATACGAGCACGTATCTATGGCAAAAAAGAAGCATTCTCAGAAAAAACAGAAGCAAAAGAACGACCGAACGAAGCATGTAGTTGGCGGCTTAGTGTTGTTGCTTTTTGCACTTATCGCATTGGGTGGCATGGGAGGTGCCGCAGGAATCGGTGGGTTTATCCTCGCACAACTGGCGTACTGGCTGTTTGGTGCAGGCGCTAGTATTATCCCCCTTGCACTTGGTACTACAGGGATACTGCTGATCCGAAACAAACATATAGAAGCGAGTGTTCGAGAGATTGTAACAAGTATCGTCGGAATTGCTGCAGTACTGACACTGCTTTCTATAAAAGATCTTGCCTTGGGAGGTATTGTCGGTAGGTTGCTTGCAGCGCCACTTATCGCGAGTTTTGACCAACTTTTTGCGACAATAATCTTACTCTTTATTGTGCTTTGTTCATTTACGTTATTCTTCGACCGTACACCAAACCTATTCCCATTTTTTGAAAAAATATGGACAAAAATCAAGTCCCTCCTGACTCGTCAAGAACCTGCACTAGCTAGTCTAGAGGAAGTTGAAGAAGATGGTGAGTATGTGATCCCTGCGAGCGAACTGAATCATCCAGCACCCTCTCCGGCGGAATCAAAAGCTACAGAGCTCAAGATAACAGAACCAAGTAACGATCCAGATTTTTCCATCAATCCAAAACGGGTGAAGTCCAGTACTGGAGCATATGTACCTCCTCCGTTGTCACTCCTCGAAGGCGACCGTGGCAAGGCAAATGTTGGAGACGTGAAAGCAAATGCAAATATTATCAGACGGACACTCTCAAACTTTGGTATCGAAGTTGAGATGGATGAAGTTACTATCGGTCCATCAGTTACCCGATATGCCCTCAAACCAGCACAAGGAGTAAAGCTCTCTCGAATTGTCGGTCTCCAAAACGACCTCGCACTTTCACTCGCCGCTCACCCTATCCGCATCGAAGCACCAATCCCTGGCAAAAGTTTGGTTGGTATCGAAATCCCAAACAAGACAAAAGCAACGGTTGGTCTTGCAACGCTCCTCGCAGACCCTACATTCAACAATCCTGCAAAACCATTGACCGTAGCTTTAGGTCGAAATATTTCTGGAAAATCAGTCCTCCGAAGCATCGCAGCAATGCCGCACCTACTCATCGCTGGAACTACTGGGTCAGGAAAGTCGGTCACCATCCACGCCATCATCACGTCTCTCTTGTATCGATATGGACCTGATGATATGCGATTTATCTTTGTCGACCCAAAGCGCGTCGAACTCACGCTCTATAACGGCATCCCCCACCTATTGACCCCCGTTATTACCGAATCAAAAAAAGCGATCCTCGCACTCAAATGGGCCGCAACAGAAATGAATCGACGATACGACATACTCGAATCAGAATCAGTACGAGACATTACTTCCTATCACAAAAAATACGCTGCTACTTTTGCAAAACCTGCCGACGACTCAGACGATGCACCGGATCGTATGCCATATATCGTCATCGTGATTGATGAGTTGGCAGACATCATGCAGGCATTCCCCCGAGAACTCGAGGCAGCAATTGTACGGCTCGCACAGATGTCTCGTGCAGTCGGAATTCATCTGATCCTCTCCACCCAACGCCCAGAGGTAAACGTTATTACAGGGTTGATCAAAGCAAACGTCCCTGCTCGTATTGCGCTCCGCGTTCCTACCCAGATCGACTCACGCACCATTCTTGACGCAGGAGGTGCAGAAAAACTGCTCGGTCAAGGAGATATGCTCGCAGTTATTGGAGACAGCCAAGCGGAGCGCCTACAAAGTGCATTTATTACTGAGGAAGAAGTAAAAAACGTCGTCAAATACCTCAAAAACGCATTTCGAGATGATATCCGAGAAACAATAGAGCTCAGTGGTACCGTCACCGGAGAAAAGTCGATGTTTAGCGATAGTATGGAAAATGGAGACGACGACGCCCTCTACGAAGAAGCTCGCAGTATCATTATAGAAGCGGGCAAGGCATCAACTTCCTACATTCAACGAAAACTAAAGGTTGGCTATGCTCGAGCAGCACGACTCATGGATATGCTCGAGGAACGTGGAGTGATCGGCGCGAGTGATAGAGCAAAGCCTCGCGAAGTCCTCGAAAGTGGTATGCGCGGCGCAAATCAAGCCGTTTCAGATATAGTAGCTGACGAAATGGGTATATAATATATGTATATCAAACATTCCACCGCAAAACTCCGTATCTCCCCAAAAGCAGCCCTTTTTATAGTGGTAGCTTTCGGCATACTAGGTCTCGTCGTTAACAATATGCGAGATAGGATTTTGGGCACACCATTGATCGTAACTACTGCATCAGACGGTGCGACTGTTGAGAGTCCATTTTTGCCAATATCAGGATTTGCCCGTCATGCTCGTGAAATACTGATAAACGGTCGACCTATTGCCGTGACACGAGAAGGAACGTTTAATGATGAAGTCGTACTTTCAAAAGGATATAATATAGTAGAGATAGCATTAAAAGATCAATTTGGAAATCAAAAGATAAAGACATATCAAATAGTTGTCTCCCCGCCTGACGCCGTTGCACTAACCACTCCTTATTAATAATACTTAATCATTATGGCAAAAAAAGCAGCAAAAGAAGCAAAAACTATGGATTCTTCGGTCGAAGAAACCATCAAATCTATCCAGACTAAATTTGGCGAAGGCGCAATCATGAAGCTTGGAGACGCACCCAAGGTCGATATCTCCGTGATCCCGACTGGTTCGATCGGGCTCGACATCGCACTCGGTATCGGTGGGTTGCCACGGGGACGCATCATTGAGGTCTTTGGTCCAGAATCTAGTGGAAAGACTACCCTTGCACTCCATGTCGTTGCCGAAGCACAAAAGCTGGGCGGTATCTGCGCGTATATCGACGCAGAGCACGCGATGGATCCAGAATACGCAAAAAATATCGGCGTCAAAATCAACGAACTCCTCATTTCTCAGCCCGACACTGGTGAACAAGGTCTCGAGATCACCGAGAGTTTAGTGCGAAGTGGCAAGATCGACGTCATCGTCATCGACTCAGTCGCCGCCCTCACCCCAAAAGACGAGATCGAGGGAGATATGGGTCAACAACACATGGGTAAACAAGCACGTCTGATGTCTCAAGCTCTCCGCAAACTTACTGCTATCGTGCACAAGTCAAAGACACTCGTCATCTTTATCAACCAAATCCGAATGCAGATCGGTATCATGTTTGGAAACCCTGAGACCACCCCAGGAGGAAAGGCGCTCAAGTTTTACACTTCAGTCCGACTCGATATCCGGCGCATCGCCCAGATCAAAAAGGGTGACGAAGTCGTCGGAAGTCGTACTCGAGTCAAAGTAGTGAAAAACAAAGTTGCTGCCCCGTTCAAACAAACTGAGTTTGATATCATATACGGCGAAGGCATCTCGCTCGAAGGAGAGCTCCTTGCCCTCGGAGAAAAGCTCGGCGTGATTGAAAAAAGTGGAACATCTTATTCATACAAACCAGAAGGTCGCGTTTCAAAGGACGGTACGCGACATGATTCCGCAGAATCAGAAGTGAAACTCGGCCGTGGCTATGATGCATCTCGAGTATTTATGCGTGATAACCCAAAGGTCCGTGATGCGATCACCAAAGATGTCCGCAAAAGAATGAAAGATGTGGTGATGGAGAGTTCGGGAGAATAACTTCCACTCAAAACCTTTCTTTTACCGTCGCGTATTTTTCTGCTGAAAAATCGCTCATTCTCAGACCAGTCGTCTTGCGAAAGACAGTAAAAGAGAGGTTTCTCGCTCCAGAAAGAAATGGACTTTCAATCCCCTTTCCGCTACAATCGATCCGTTACCACTGAATGACAAAAACAAAAGTGTGTTCCGAAAAATACATTGCGCAGGACGACTGGTCCGAGCATAGCAAAAAGTCACCAGACTTTTATGCGCGTATTTTGAGGAATATACTTTTGTTTTTGAAGTATATAAAAAATCCCTATGTCCATGCTTGAATACAACGAAATCAAAGAACACAAAATCATCGTTTGGGACGGTGCCCCACACGAAGTCATGGCAAGTCATGTATTTCGTAAACAACAGCGAAAGCCAGTGAATGCTACCAAGCTCAAAAACCTCCTCACTGGCCGTATTGCCGAAATATCGTTTGGTGGATCCGAAAAGGCCGAAGAAGCTGATATTTCAACTAAAACGGTGACCTACTTGTACAGGGCAAAAGATGAAGTATGGTTTACTGATCCCCAGGAAAAAAGTAAACGTTTTTCCCTCAAAGAAGGTATCGTTGGAGATAAGATCAAATACATCAAAGAAAACGACGAAGTAGAACTGACGGTGTATACCGACGATGATGACAAAGAGACCGTCATCGGTATGAAAATCCCCGTCAAAGTCGACCTCGTGGTCAAAGATGCTCCCCCATCAGTCAAAGGCTCTACGGTCACCGGTGGAAACAAAGTTGCGACTCTCGAGACTGGCGCTACTGTCAACGTTCCCCTCTTTATTGAAATTGGAGAAAAAATACGCATCAATACGGATACTGGTGAGTATGTCGAGAGGGCGTAGCCCTCGAAGATCCAGAACGTAGTGTGGGATAAGAACGCGCCTGAACTCCGGGGCGCGTGAGATCCCTGCGCATAGCCGCACGGGATAAGAGGCATGCATAGCTCTCGAAGATGCAGAACGTAGCATGGGATAAGAGCGCAAATTAAAAAATCTACCACTAATAAATGATAGATTTTATTCTCTTGATTCCATGTCTCTTTTATTTCCAAAATAAAATAAAACAAGTGAACTTACAAAAATGATAACTCCGATAAATGTATACTGCGGGTATCGAGTAAGAGGGAAAACAAACCACATTAGTCCTGTAAACATTCCACCCAATCCGCACAAGACCATTTTTGATGCTTTATCATCTGGAATATGATATTTTTCTATACTCATAACAAATAAATTTGTATCACTATAGCATATAAAAACCCCTCATAGTGAGGGGTTTTTATCACCTTACTTAATTTGCAACGAATGGCAATAGTGCCATAAATCGTGCTCGTTTGACTGCTTCTGCGACAAGGCGCTGGTTTTTTGCAGCAAGCCCGGTACGTTTGCGTCCGAGGATGCGTCCGTTTGGATTCAAGAACTTTTTGAGACTATCGAGGTCTTTGTAGTCGATGAACCGGATACTGTTTGCGTTAAAGTAATCGTTTTTCATAAATATTTTTCTAATGGTTAAAATGGGATATCTTCGAGATTGATCTCTTCGTCTGGGTATTCGATCGTATCAAGATCAGGTTTACTATCGGCCTGTGGAGCTTCTGCATCAGAGATAGTAGATCCACGAGACGCACTGCTCGTAGAACCGCCAGAGTACGAAGTATCACTTCCGCCAGTCTTTGGTCCGAACTGAAAGCTTTCGAGTACTATCTCTGTACGGTATTTCTTCACACCGTCAGCAGCATCCCACGATCTGGTCTGTAGTCTCCCTTCGACATAGAGCGAAGAGCCTTTCTTGCAGTACTGTGCGATCACTTCTGCCTGGCGAGCAAATGCGACGATGTTGTGGTATTCGACGCTTTCCTTCTTCATACCCTGTTGATCTTTCCAGGTACGGTTTGTCGCAAGTGCAAGACTCGTTACCTTTGTCCCGGTTGGGAGTGCTTTCAATTCTGGATCACGAGTGAGATTTCCTATGAGTAATACTTTGTTGAGATACATATAAGTAGTTAGTAGTTAGTAGTAAATAGAAAGTAGCAAAATTATACCTCTTTTTCTTCTGACTTCACTGGCAACGGAGTAGATGATTCGATATCAAGGGACGGAAGCTTTTCATGTTCATCCTGTGGCTCGTCGACCAACTCTTCAGTTGCTTCCTCAAGTGCTGCCAACTCTTCTTCACTCATAAACACTTCACGTTTTGCATCTACTTTTGGCTTTTTAAAGACAATCGTATTCTCGACGTTTGTCTTTACCAGTATATACCTGATCAGGGATAAATTGCCATCAAGCTCTTTTTTCAACGTTTCAAGCGTTGCAGGGTCTGCGGTAAATTTGATCCAGCCAAAATACGCTTGGTTCCACTTCATCTTTTTACTCGCAACATCCTTTTCTATGGTGTATGCGAGATCGATGAATTCTGGGTTTCCTTCACTGTGGATCTCCCCCTCTATTGTAGTGATTGATGTTTTCAATACATCTACCTCTTTTGATATATCAGACTCTGTTGTGGTTGGAGTAATAAGATATCCCAACTCGTACAACCGGTTTGTTGCTTCTTCTTTCATACGAACTATTGTATTTTTTAATAATGAGAGCCCTGTAGAGTTCCCAATCCGGGAGCCCTAAAGGACTGCGATTTTCTACAAACCTACGGTTTAAGAAATCGGGAGCCTATTTCGGACATATCCTATAGCAAAAGGGTCATTCGACTCCTCGGTGCAAGACCACTACAGGAAATAGGGCTACGGGTGCATACTACCCTATTGGGAGAAGTTTGTAAAATAAATTTAAAACTTTATTTTTAAAAAACTCTGTATTTAATTAGCAAAGAAACACTGATAACTACTATTAGTAAAAAGATAACGGCAATTGTCTTATATATTGTTTTACTATTAGAAAGTTCAATATTGGCAAATTTATTAAACTTATTGTCAAGTTGACGATTCTTTTTAGCTACTTCATCCTGCAATATATTTTCTGGTATTTTGTTTAACACTCTAATCATAATTTTCCTCCGTATTATGAAGAGTATGATTGTGATAAAAATAGCGATATAAAAAATTACATTATTATCTATCAACTCTCTATTCTTGAAAGCAAGAATAAATAAAAGAGTTATGATAATTGCATAAAAAATAGTAATAACTTTATAAAAGTTACTTTGTCTCCATGCCGCTGCATCCGCATAATCATAAGAGTATTCCCCCAACCCCGTACTTAATAGATCTTTTATATAATCGCTTGATTTATCTTTATTTTGATCTGTATTTTCCATATTTATAGTATATCTTGTTTTGACAATTTTTAGTTAAAATCATCAAATACCAAACAAATGCTTTGCATTCTTAAGTAATTGTTCTTGCGTTTCTTTTATAGTAAGTCCTTTTATTTCGGCGATCTTTTTGACAACTTCGACGACGTAGGCTGGTTCGTTGCGTGTACCCCGATACGGTACCGGGGCTGCAAACGGTGCATCAGTTTCAGGGAGTATGCGATCGATCGGCACTGATGCGACGACTACTTCATACTCAGGAAATATGGTGATAACACCGGAGAACGAAATATAAAACCCAAGGTTTAAAAATTGTGCTGCGATCTCCTTCGTCCCTGCAAAAAAGTGTGCAGTCCCTCGCATACTCGGCCAGTGTATTCGAGCTTCTTGGAGCATGAGAAGCGCTTCTTCGTATGCGTCCATGTTCCCTGCTTTTGAATCTCTCTCTTGATTTTCTTGCGGTCTGATATGGAGCATGAGCGGCAGATCGAGCTCATGTGCGAGATCTATCTGCGCCTGAAACAAGGCCTTTTGTGCGGGCTTGCTCTTACGGTCATTTTCTCTATAGTAGTCGAGGCCACACTCGCCGATACCGACGACAGCGGGATGCTGTGCGAGCACTTTCAACTGATCGTAGTTGTATTCCACTTCCCAGTGCGTCGGGTGAATACCAACGATTGCCTTGATATCACGGTGAATCTCTGCTATTTGGATCGCGAGCGCACTCGTCGCATAATCAATCCCGATACAGATCGTTCCTACTCCAGCTTCCACCATACGCGCGATGGCCTCATCACGATCGTCATTGAACTGCGAGAGGTTGAAATGTGAGTGCGTGTCGATGATGTTCATATTTATGTCAGTCGAACAAATAATGGTTTTTCTGGCTTCTTGTTCTGTTTTATAAGCCCCATGATCTTCTCTGACGTTGTCGGCATAAACGGTGTGAGGGATTCGGCGATGGTGTAGAGTAGTTGTACGTGTCGAGTAATGAGTTCCCTACCCGCATCTTCGTCTACTTTTATCACCTTAAATGGTTCTGTTTGTTGAATTTCAGCATCGAGCATGCCAATCGCGTCCCAGATAGCATTCATCGCCTTTTGGATATCAAATACTGCAATAGATGCATCGATGTCTGTTGCGAGCTTTGTCTCTGGTAGTCCCTCCCACGGATCGCAGTGCTTTTCTGAAAGCGTCATAATGCGCGAGACAAGATTGCCGAGACCATTTGCAAGGTTCGCCTGATATGCTTCTTTGAGTGTTTCAAGGGTCATATCTGCATCATCGTACATACTGACATGTCGCAAGAGATAGTATCGCAACGCATCAGTTGCAAAATCTCCAGCAAACGGTGCGAGCACCTCTATCATGTCGTATGGGCTCAAGACATTGCCTAGTGACTTTGACATTTTTTGCCCACCAGAATTGATAAATCCGTGATAGATGACAGTGTCAGTATTTTTGATACCTGCCGACATAAGCATTGCTTGCCAAATGATCGATTGGAAACGAACCTGATCTTTACCAGCCATCTGAAAAACTTCACCGTCCTGCCAAAACTTTTTGAAATCTCCACTTTCGTCAGGCCACTGTAGCGTGGAGATATAGTTTGTCAGCGCGTCAAACCACACATACATCACCTGTGTATCATCCCCTGGTACTTGTATCCCCCAGTTCATACGACCTACTTCACGCGAAATACTAAAGTCTTCGAGTCCTTGTTCAATAAACTTGATTGCTTCGAGACGACGCCATTCTGGCAAAACCACACCCGATCTATCCAGGTATGCGAGTAGTTTTTCTTGATACGCACTCAATTTGAAGAAATAGTTTTCCTCTTCGATTTCCACTGGATCCATGGTTGGGTGGTTGGGACATTTACCGTTCACCAAATCACCCTCCTTGAGAAACATTTCATCCCCCACACAGTACAGTCCTTTAAACTTTTTTTTATATATATCCTCTTTCGCCTCGCATCGTTTCCATAATTCTTGGGCAGCGGCTATGTGCCCGACGTCAGTGGTACGAATAAACCGATTGATGGAAAGTCCGAACAATCCTTTGAGAGTGCGAAACTGCTCTGCATAGTGATCAACATATGCTTCAACCTTTTGATCTTTTGCCTTGGCGGCTTGGTATATCTTTTGTCCGTGTTCATCAGTCCCTGTATTAAAAAATACTTCAGTTCCTTGCAATCGTTTATACCGAGCGATAGCATCCGCTTGTACGATTTCAAGTGCAAAGCCGACATGCGGTGCTGCGTTTACATACGGTAGTGTCGTCGTTATATAAAAAGGCTTTTTGTCTTTATTGTTCATAGTTATTCGAGTGGATTACCTCCTGGGTTTTTCTTCACCGGGGCGAGTCGTCTCTTTTCAACATCACTCATGTACTCGAGCATAAAGACTGCAACAGGCATCGCAACCAGTGCCCCCCAGAACCCAGCGAGCGTAATACCGACTAAAAATGCGAGCAACACAACGAGCGGCGGGATACCGACAATACGTCGAGCAACAATAGGACTCAATACATAACTTTCAACCTGTTGGACTACGACATAAAAAATAAGTACTTTTACACCAAGGAGTGCCCCTCCGCCTATCACTGCAAAAAGTATAGCCGGTACCGCAGCAAATATAATCCCAAATGGGATAAGTTCTGCGATTCCACTGATCAATCCGATCAAAAATGCATATTGAACTCCCAAAAGTGCGAGTACGATAAACGTGATAGCCCCGACGATAAATCCCAGGAGGAGTTGTCCTTTGAACCAAAGTCCGATTTTGCGCTGCGTGCGAGTCCATAGATCGAGTACGTATTTTTCATTGCGGACAGGAGTGAGGAGTCGCAAAAAAGCATCGATACCTTTTTCTTGGATAGATAGATAAAACGACATAACAACGACCAATATAAAGTTCACCAGTCCTCCAAATGTTGAGCCGATAAATGATGTTGCGCCTTGAGACAGCACTCCACTCGCACTCTTGATACTACTCAACAGATCAGTGAATGATGATTGTTTTGTAATTGCACCGACAAAGTCGGACGCCCCCTGGATCGACTGTTGGTTGATCGGTGAATCAGCTGGCAAATACTTGAACAACAAGGCCAACATATCAGAAAGTTCACGAACAATGATTGGAACAAATGCATAAAAAATAGCAAATACGATCAGTATCGTTAGTGCAAAAATGATGGGCACACTGACCATGCGGCTAATTTTGTATTTTGAAAGTGCGTGAACTCCAGCTTCCACAAACGACGCGATGACGATCGAAACAAGAACGAGTAATAAAATATCCCGAAGCAAGAACAACACATAGGTTGCCAAAATCAACAAAATAGCCCTAATTATACTGGAGTTACTTACTTTGAGAGTCTGACTTTCATGCATATCACCATGGTACCATTTGGCACCTATTACTTACAAGGAACGAAAGGGTTTGGTGTCTATATCGTTGACTGTAAACTCTCTTAGCACAGCAAGACTACAGTTTTCCGCAACAAAGATCTTTCGCGCTACTCGCCTGATGTCCATTGCCGTCACTGCCTTGTACTCGCTTGCAATCTCCGCAAAAGTCTTGAACCCTCCCTTCATCAATACCTGCGCTCCATAAAAACCAGCCATATCATCGCTTGATTCTAGTCCAAGACGCATCATACCGAGTGTGTATTCAAGTGCCTTTTGTAATTCTTGTTCTGAGATAAGTGTTTCTTTCATACTGGAGAGCATACTACAAATTCGTTCCAAGATAACGTTTGGTCTCGAACTATCTATCCCCGCACTAATCTCAAACAACCCGGTATCCGTCTGTGTGTCGTTACCACAACTAACGTAGTATGCCGCCCCCATCTCTTCGCGAAGTACTTGAAACAACCGCGAGCTCATTCCTCGCCCCAAGACCGTTGCGAGCAAACCGATCGCCGGGTTGTCACGATGTCCGTATGGTAACGAATGAAACCCGAGTACCATATGTGCTTGATCAGACTTTTTGTTCACCACAACACTTTTGAATGTTTTTTTTGAGACAGCCACTTTTTTCTTTTTTGTTGCCGCAGAAGCATCGAGTTTCCCAAATGAATCTAGAACCAATGCCTGCACATCTTTTACTTCGACAGGACCGGAAACTACAACAATCGTGTTTTTTGCGTGATAGTGCTTGGTCTTGTATCGCATAAAATCCTGTCGTGTAAATGATCGTACAGTCTCCTTCGTGCCCAATATTGGCCATCCAACTGGCTGGTCTCCATAGACCAACGTCGTCAGTGCCTGCCCCACCCTATGTTGTGGAATATCTTCGTACATGTTGATTTCTTCGATAACGACCCCTTTTTCTTTTTCAATCTCCTTTTCAGGAAACGTGGAGTTCATATAGATATCACTGAGTACTGTGACAAATTTTTTCAAATGTTTTGGACTGCCTTTTGCATAGTACCCCGTATACTCATTTGACGTAAACGCATTTACTACTGATCCGATACGATCAAATGTCTCCATGACTGCCCGAGAAGATGGCAGTGCCGTTGTTCCCTTGAAACACATATGCTCAAGAAAATGAGAAAGACCGTTTTCAGCCTTTGTTTCGTACTTTGATCCAGTACCTACCAGAACCAATGTGGTCAACGTCAGTGCATTTGGCTCTGGAATAACGAGTACACGCAAGCCGTTTGGAAGTGTTTTGAGGATTGGTTTTTTCATATGGTGTATTAAATAGGAAAAGTAGCATCAGGGCAACTCTTGCAACATTTTTTCCAAGAGAGTATTCTATATAAGTACCAAAACTTGTATGTATGAAATATTCAACAACTGGATTTTGGAATAACTTCTTTGACTATGTTCCGTTTCTTATATATATACTTATTATTGTGTCTCTTGTCACAATAATAATAATTATTGAAAAAAAGAGAACTGAAAAACATGAAAAGCGACATAATCAATGAAGCCTAATAACCCTACTGAGGGTTATTTTATTTTCTCACTTATATATCTTTCTAACTCTCCGATCGCAATCCGCTCCTGCTGTCCTGTGTCTCGGTCACGAACTGTTACCGTATTAAGTAGCTCAGGATTTTCACCTAGAGTATCAAAATCAATCACGATGCAGTACGGCGTACCGATCTCGTCTTGTCTCCTATAGCGTTTGCCGATGTTGCCGTTATCATCCCAAACGATGGATCCAAATGATTTTTTGAGCATGAGAAATACTTCACGAGCTTTTGAAACAAGTTCAGGTTTGTTTTTAAGAAGGGGTGAGACGCAGGCTTTGTACGGAGCAAGCGAAGGTTTAAGTTTCAACACGACATGTGCATCATCTCCTTCGCCGACTTCGGTATATGCATTCGTCAGTACGGCGAGCAGCATACGTCCAACACCAACTGAGGATTCAATGATATACGGCACAAAACGTTCTTTTGTTTCTTCATCAAAGTATGTCAATTCTGCACCGCTCATTTTTTGATGGCTATTTAAATCAAAATCAGTACGGTTATGTGTGCCCCACAATTCTTTGAAGCCATGTGGGAATTTAAAATAAATATCGTGTGCAGCCGCAGCATAATGTGCTCGCTCATCGGGAGCGTGTTCATGCCATTGTAAATTACTCTCACCAATGCTCATACGGTCAACAAGGAATCTCCACGCAAAATTTCGCCAATATTCGTATGTCTCATCCTGATTTTTTGGCCAGGTAAAATATTGCATTTCCATTTGCTCAAGTTCTCGCACGCGAAAGATAAAGTCACGAGGGGATATTTCGTTGCGAAATGCCTTGCCAATCTGTGCGATACCAAACGGTACTTTTGCGCGCATTGTATCGAGCACATTTTTGTAATTAACAAAGATTGAACCAGCGGTCTCTGGACGCAAATACGCAACACTCTCAGTATTTTCGATCGGTCCCACAAAAGTCTTCATCATCATATTAAATGTGCGCACAGGCCCTAACGCATTACCTTCGGGAGAAAGTTTGTCTTTGAGCAATCGAGTCAATTCTAGAACATCATTACTATCGACCCCTGCAAGATGATCGGCACGATATCGCTTGTGCGTAACAATGTCTTCTACTAGCGGATCGGTAAACCCAGCGACATGACCACTTGCTTCCCATAGTTTAGGATTTTGGATGATTGCACCATCAATACCAAAGATGTTTTCACTCTCATGCACTATTGCATTCCACCATTCTTTTTTTATGTTATTTGCAAGCTCTACGCCGAGTGGGCCAAAATCCCAAAATCCAGCCAATCCACCATATATTTCACTCGATTGAAACACAAATCCCCGGCGCTTGCACAGACTGACTATTTCTTCCATTGAGACCTTTTTTTCATCCATAGGCATCATGGTACCACACGATCGCGCCCTTCGGTATAGATAGGGTCTGTGTCAAATTTAGTCGTTAGTGTTGGCTTCACTATCGTTATCGGAGTCGTCGTGACACTATCGGTAGCAGTAACCGTACTCTCTCCGAGGAGCGAGACCGTACTTCCGACCTGAGTTTTAGTTGGCTTTACCTTTACTTGAAATGAGGCAGTTTTGTTTTTAGGTATCGCGGTTGCCCTTGGCAGTGAACCCACGGTCCATGTCACTAGTTTGGTATCAGGATTAAAAGTGATACTTTCAGTACTCGGAACGATGACATTGGTCCAGTTGACTCCGTCTGGTAACGGCGCACTGACGGCAACATTGCTGAGCGGATTGTCAGTAGGAAGCAAGGTCCACGTCACGGTATAGGTCGTGTCAGCATTTGCCTTTGGTGGGTATGGACCGGTATTTTTGATAGGACCAATGGAGTAAAGCGACTGCGCACCAAACTGTATAGTGGAAGCAAAACGGATGATCTTTTGATCGATCGTGTTGATAGTTTGTATTTGATTATCTCTATCAGGAACAGTGCCGCTAATAGATAGGTCGAGAGAAATATCTCGTGAACCACTACTTGTCTTTGTGTTAAATGAAAATGGCAACTCTCCCTTGGTACCAGGGGCGATGGTACTGATGGCACTATCCGAATCAGCGGTCCAAGAAATAGTTTTTTCGAGCGGGTCGTAGTAGCTGTTTGCTGCTGCAATCGAAGCCTCGTCGATACTGTCTCCCTTTAAAGCAAGTGTGAACGTAGGGTTGGTGATAGTTTGTGATGAAGTGTTCATCCAAGAAACACGTCCGTTCACCTTGTCTCCAATAGTAAGCGCGATGATGTCGTCAGTTTTGTCAGCAACACTTATAGCGCCAGCAATAAATGGCTGCGTGATATGCAGTGTCGCGAGCGCAGAGTTGTACGCAACTGCAATCTTGCTACTCGTATCACTTTCGGGTGTACCAATGTAAATACGAAATGCCTTCTCATCATTTTCTTCTCCGATCAGCTTGCCAATGATCGTGATGGTACGCTCATCACCCTTTTGGAGATCTCCGAGACTCCAAACATTTGAACCGTTTGCGGGAGCCGGGACTGCTGACTGAAATATAAATCCGTTTGGATATTCGACTCGAGTAACGACATTGTTGAGTAGTTTGTCCCCCGAAAACGTATTGTGAAGAGTCAACGTAAATGACTGGTTTGACACGACTGCAGTAGGCGCGTCAACGGTAAGTCCGACGGGGCTTGAACTCACCATGACAGAATACGTTGTTTCTTTTTGAAATGTCGCACTTGAACCTTTGAGTTGATATGTCAACGTTGCCTTGATGTCACGGCTGATCCCCTGTTCACCATAGAGAATGGCGATGAAGTCCTCGCTCTTTGTCTTGCCGCTCATGATCGTCCCCATCGGTCGCACGATCCGTACGACATCACTCCCTGTTTCGTCAGTTGCACCTTTTGGATAGTTGATGACGAGCTCTGCATTGGTGAGGTCGACTGAGTTTTTATTTGCTACTTCTATCTGTACGGGAAGCTCCTCTCCTCCACCCACAAATGAGTTGCCGAGTATCGTCAGGTCAACGTTTTTGCTCGAAAGCGTGACCGCACCTCGATAGTATGAAAATAGTGCAGCCCCGAGTGCAATCGCAAAAAAGAATACTGCAAATACAAAAAATCGTTTGTATCCTGAAGCACCGTTATGTTTGGTTGGTTTTTCTTCTGGTAGCTCTGTATCTCCCCATGTCGATGTCGCCTTTTGCCGCACTGGATGGAGAATACCAAATTTGCGCTTTGGAAGATTTTCCGGATTGCGACTATAGAGACTTTTTTGTAGGGCTTCGAGGTATCCAATCTTTTCTTCTGACATAGCTACAGTATATCAAAGATGTGTTTCTTTTATAGCCTCAGTTACTACTTTGACCAATTGTTTGAGTTTCTCTGTACTGAGCTGTAACGCAACGTGGAGTATGGGGTCGGTGAACAATCCGCTGTCTTTGTCATCAACGGCGATGTATCCTAGATGAATCAGTGTCCGCCAGATACCGATCGCATCATATGCACGGACTACTTTCTGATCGAGGGCTTTATACTCGGCAACCATGGCGCACTCTAGTATGTGTGCAAAAAGCTCTGGGTGCGGATTTTCCTCAGTTACAAATCGCTCGAGTGTGGCGAGGTTTCGTATATATGACCGAGCTATTGGTTCTCGGAGCGTTTCCTTTAGAGGATCGATGTCATGCACGGCACTCACAAGCCTCCACACTTCACGTCCCTGCACCAAATCAACATCGAGCACGGTGTAGTCTCGAGTTTGACCTTTGAGTTTGGCACCAGCAAGTCGTACTCCAGTCGCCAAAGCGACTACCAGTCCGTGGTCTCGGGTAAATAACCAAAACAACTTATTTGCCTCACCAGACGGCTGGCTTTTGATAACAACTGCTTTCGTATGATGAACGGTGTGCATGAATGCTTAATATTTTATTCCTTCCAATAATTCTGGAAATTCTGAGACACCGCTTCCCTTCACAAAATGACCCTTGTTTGAAAATTCTCGAATCTTAATCCCTTGTATCGTTTTGAGTTTTTCAACACTTTGCAAAATATCAACATCATCGTCAGCCGAGTAAAACATGGAGATTCCGTTCATTGTCTTGATCAGAAGATTGGTGTCAATTTCAAAATCAAAAAATCCATTCGGAAGCTTTTTCTCAATATCTATCCATGGTGCAACGAGGATAAGTTGCCCAACCTTCACATCATGTTCAGAAAGCCATCGCACGAGAAATCCTCCACCACAACTGTGTCCTACCAATATCGTTTCTTTAGAAAGAAGGATACACTCAAAAGTATCTTTCCATTCTTCATACACCGGCGCATATGGCATCGGCATATCAGGAACGGTCGTTATTATTTTTTGTGCTTCGAGTTGTTGTTTAATCCATGGAAGCCAGTGTTGTTGTGACTGGTTCGGTGTTGTATCGTACTCTTGTTTTGTCGGCATACCGTGAATGATGATGGCATTCTTCATAGATTATTTCTCAATACTAATATGTATGTTCAATTCATCGATCTTCACTTCTGTACCATCGTTTTCGACAAACGTTACAGTGCTTGCTTGAACAGTCTTTTTAAATTCATCGATGAATGGATTTAGTAAGTCTAGTGCGTTTGAAGACAACCCTATACTGACCATATCACTCGGTTCAAGTCCTGCTGCCTTGCGCATATCCTGCACGGCACGAACGAGCTCGCGATAGTTCCCTTCTGCTTTGAGTTCAGAGGTAAGAGTCGTATCGAGACTTGTTTTAGATCCAGCTACAACATTTTTCACATTCAATTCTTCTTTTATTAGTTCGAGATATTTATCCAATAGATTAAAATTGAGACCTCGAAGGTCTATATTTGCAACTTCAAACTTCCCAAGTGGTTGCTTCACTGCAATTCCCAGCTTTTTGCGGAGTGCATTACCTTCAGTACAAATATTTCTTACTATTTGCATAGTGGTAAGTAATTCGTCACTGATCTCCATTGCCTTTGGCCACTCGCTTAAGTGCACACTTTCGACATCATCCTCCTGGCGGAGCTTTTGCCAGATATCTTCCGCAGCGAATGGAGCAAACGGCGCCATGACTTGCGCGAGCGTCTTGAGTACACGATATAGGGTCGCTTTCGCTACAGTATCGCCGTCTTTTATTCGATCACGACTTCTTCGCAAGTACCATGTCGAGAGGTCTTCGATAAAGGCTCGCATTTCTCGTACTGGTTGCATGACACGGTAATGGTTCAATTCTTCGGTGACAAAACTGATAAGTTGATCAAGTCTCGTCGCTATCCATGCATCAAGGACATGCTCTCCCGTTGGCACAATATGTTCAATCGACGTATCTCGGTACAGTTCATAAAATGCAATGACGTTATTGAGCAGTCCAAAGACTTGTCGCTGTAATTCACCCACTGTTTTTTCATCATAGTTTTTACTCTCTCCAGGTTGGTTGACTGAGTACATCCAGAGACGCACGCTATCGACGCCAAACTTTTCTATTTGAGCAAATGGTTCAACTATGTTGCCGATCGATTTGGACATCTTTTTGCCTTCCTTGTCGAGAAGGTGACCAAGACAGATGACGTTGTTAAACGCGCGGCCTCTACCCATGAGTGTCCCTACTGCATGGAGGGTATAAAACCATCCACGCGTCTGATCGATCGCTTCTGAAATAAAATCTGCGGGATACAAAAGCTCTTTGTTACTAAAGGGATAATGATCCTGAGCAAACGGCATCGAGCCACTATCAAACCACACATCCATCACTTCTTTCACTCGATGAAAATCATGTCCATCCTTTTCAAGTACTACCTCATCAATGTACGGACGATGGAGATCGAGCTCAAAATTTTCATTATGCGGCAATGGCACAAACGGCAATGGTCGTATCTCTGCATTATCAAAATACTTAAAATCTTTTCCAACAATATGATTATCAACTACGGTGTAGTTTTTACCGTTTGGTTGGTACTGACCTGCAACTACATATAATAACCACGCTGGGCCGCCATGTGTTACGATCAAAATCTTTTTTTTACTATATGTTTTTTCGATATCATACAGTACAGCTCCAACACGTCTCGCAACATCGGCAAGTGATTCTCCTTGTGGTATCGCACGCTCATACCACTCATCTCGATCGTGTTCGTAGAGAAATTCGTGGTAGAGCTTCCATTCTTTTCCTTCGAGCTCACCTGCATTGATCTCGCCGAGCCGTTCGTCGTACACGATTGTTTCTGGGTCGATACCGTATTTTTCCGCCATGATTTTCGCTGTTTCAGTGGTACGCATAAATGGAGATGCAACAATCATATCGATATTTGAAAGTTGTTCCGATGCAGCATACACCTGTTTTCTACCCTCCTCGGTGAGCGGATCCTTGTTGGTAACCTGTGAGCTGACTACTAACCGAATATTTCCTTCTGACTGTCCATGCCGCATGACGAAGTATTCATTGCCTGATTTCTTTGTATATTTTTTAAGTGTCTCGATCGAGTCAACCACGATGCGATCATGTACTCCATCGTGTTCGTTGTGCCAGATCGGTAGCGGTGTCCCCCAATATCGCTCCCGAGAAATCGCCCAGTCTTTCACTTCGCGTAACCACTCACCAAATCGTCCTTCCTTGATATGGAACGGTTCCCAGTTGATCTGCTCATTTTCAGCCATTAGCTTATCGCGAAGCTGCGACATACCGATATACCAGCTATCACGCGCGTAGTAGATGAGCGGAGTCTTGCAGCGCCAACAATGCGGATATGAGTGTTCGTACTTTTCTTTTTTGAACAAGAGTCCGCGATGTGCAAGATCTTTGATGATATCGATCGCTACTTCCTCGTCTTTGACAAAGCGACCTTCGAGGAATCCAGTTCCTTGTACAAACTTTCCTTCTGCGTCTACGGTATGAAATTTGGGAAGTCCCACCTGTGTGCCGAGCTCAAAGTCCTCGGCTCCATACATCACTGCAGTGTGCACAATACCAGTACCGTCTGTGGTCGTGACAAAATCCGCAGCATATACTTTGTATGCGTTCTGCATATTCTTTTCTTGGTGATGACCTTTGATGAGTTCGCCGAGATAGGGATATAGTGGTTCGTATTCAAGACCAACAAGATCAGAACCCTTTAATTCGGAAATAATTTCATATCCTCCATTCATTATTTCCAAGCGATTCTTTGCAAGAACCAAAAATTCATTATTTTGATGAATGAGTATATATTCAACATCCTTTCCAACAGCCAATCCCACATTCCCAGGCAGTGTCCATGGTGTTGTCGTCCATGCGAGGAGCGACATACGAGCAGTGTTGGATTGGTGAGTGTCTGGTTGAGCGGCCCCATCGACGCGACCCGAGGACCGAAGCAATCCAATACTGTGAGTAGTAAGCGTGAATTTTGCAATAACACTCAAATCTTTATCATCTTGATATCCCTGTGCAAGTTCGTGAGATGCGAGCGTCGTCCCACATCGCGGACACCACGGCACGACTTTGTAGTCTTTGTAGAGCAATCCATCTCGATCAACTTTTGCAAAAATATTCCAGAGACTCTCCATGTAGGATGGATCAAACGTATAGTATGCATCATTTTTATCTACCCAGTACCCCATTCGTTCGGTGAAATCTTCCCAATCTTTAATAAAAGTAAACACACTATCTTTGCATTCTTTGTTAAATGCTGCGATACCATATTCTTCGATTTGTTTTTTGTGCGTGAAGCCGAGTTTCTTTTCGATCTGGAGTTCGACAGGAAGTCCGTGTGTATCCCATCCCGCACGACGACGCACATGAAAGCCCTGCATCGTTTTATACCGAGGCAAGACATCCTTAAATGCTCGTGCTTCGAGGTGGTGAAGCGCCGGCTTTGCGTTCGCCGTTGGAGGACCTTCGTAAAAAACAAATTCTCCGTTTGGCGCATCTTTCTCAAGCGACTTTTTGAAAATGTCGTTTTCTTTCCAGAATGCCAAAACTGCTTCTTCCCTGCCCGCCATAGCGGACTTCGCGTCGGCAGGGCGAAGTGCTTGGTTAGATTTTTGGTTTTGATTTTGTGGGGTGATGATTGACATACAGTGAATAAAAGATTAGATTCAATTTAAATATACAATGTTATGAGTAAAAAGTATCCCGGCCATAATCCAAATGACACCTTCTATGATGATCATCATAAAAGCAAAGGATTAATGACAAACAATGAATACTTTACAAGCAATGCAAAAGGGGGATTTTATGAAGGTATGGAATGGGATGAACATTCACAAGAATGGGTTCTAAACGAAGAAGCAAAAGAAAGAGAATACAGAAGAGAAGAAGCTAATAAATGTGCTGACTGTGGCAAACAAAAACCTTATTGCGATTGCTATTAAACAAAACCTCACCCACGAAAACAATCTTTTACAGATTATTTCCAAGGGCGAGGTTTTTTTATTTCCAAAAAAATTCGCGGTACCACCTTAGTTCTTGTCCCGCATAGCTTGTAGGCGACGTGGGATTCTTATTGACTGCTATGACGGGCATACCCGTTGGGATTTACTTACTTTCTCCCCAAAGCTCATCCCACTTCGCCAATGCTTTGCGGGACAAAGGAGTGATTCCCGTCTGCCTCAGGCAGGGCTCCTTCAATGCTGATGCATATATCCTATCATATTTATCTTGCCGTTTCCACCCAACCTTTCTTTATGTGTTTGTGTGGTCTCGTCTGATGAAAATAGAAAACCTTCACCACTTCTATGGAAACAAAATACGCGATCGATATACCAACAACAGTCGCAATGACAAACGCCGGTATCGGAGTAAATCCAAAGTAGTGACCAAACTGTGATAATGCGATCCACCACGCGACGGCAGTAGTCAAAAATGCAGCACTGATAACGAGTCGGTGTGGACGCCTCGTCTTCCATACGGCGTGTGTCGTTCGAATGAAAAATACTGCGAATACCTGCGAGAACAGTGACTGTATAAACCACGCCGTTTGAAATCCGGCCTCTCCGAGCCCAAACAAGTGATACAGTACAAAAAACACCACAAAATCAAACGCCGAACTGAGTAGTCCAAACACGATCATAAACTTCTTGAGCGCCGCGATGTTCCATGGACTCGGGCGGTTAAGCACGGTCTCGTCGACGTGATCTGCAATGAGTGCAATCTGTGCAGACTCGTAGAGGAGGTTGTTGAGCAATATCTGTGCTGGAAGCATCGGGAGATACGGCAAGACCAAGGATGCCCCCGTCATCGAGATCATATTACCAAAGTTTGATGACACTGCCATTGAGATGTATTTCTGGGTATTTCCAAATGTTTTGCGACCCTCTTTCACTCCCTGGATCAAATGCTCAAGGTCGTTGGTCGTCAGCACGATGTCTGCACTTTCTTTGGCCACATCGAGCGCGTTGTCGACTGATATACCCACATCTGCTGAACGGAGCGCTGGTGCGTCGTTGATCCCGTCCCCCATATACCCGACCGTGTGCTTTTGAGACTGGAGGGCACGAATGATGCGGTTTTTCTGGACTGGAGTAACACGAGAAAAAATAGTATGTTGTTCTACTTGTATTGCGAGATCGTCATCTTGCATTGTCTCTATGTCAACTCCATCGAGCGTGCCCTTGGACGGAAGACCTACCTCTCGAGCGATATGTTCAGCGACTAGTTGGTGGTCTCCCGTAATAACTTTGACTTCAATATGACGAGCACTCATTTCTTCGAGTATGTGTTTGATGTTTTTCTTTGGAGGATCGATAAAGGCGATAAACCCGAGAAACGTTAGATCATGTTCGTCATCGACCGTGTACGTTGTTTGCTCCGTATCAAACGTGCGAGTCGCTACCGCAATCACGCGATACCCTTCTTGAGACAGATCATGAAAGAGCTGCATACTCTTCGTATCGCTATCAACACTACTCTCACACACCGCCAACACTGCTTCGGGTGCGCCCTTACTGATAAGGAGTGGTTTCAAACCTTCCCGTGCGACGATCATCGTGTCTCGCTTTCGTTCAAAATCAAACGGTATTTCGTGTACTTTGGAATACGTTTCTATAGGAAACGCTTCGCGCGATATGATCGCCTCATCGAGCGGTGTCTTTGCGGCTCCTTTGAAAACACTTGAAACATACGCCGAGAGCAACACTTCGTCTGAGGTAGTGTTGTTTGCATCGATATATTTGACCAAGACGATCTTGTCTTCAGTCAGTGTGCCTGTTTTGTCCGTGCACAATATATCCATCGAACCAAAGTTTTCGATCGCAGAAAGTTTTTTTACGATTACTCCCTTTTTTGCCATGCGCAACGATGCACGGGAAAGATTGACTGCAATAATAACTGGCAACAAGTCTGGCGTGAGCCCAACTGCAAGCGCGAGTGAAAACAACAGCGAAGTAATAAGATCATGTTTGAGATATGCATTGATCAAAAATATACAGATCACCAATATAATGATCACCCGAGTTAAAAGCAGGCTAAACTTCCGGATCCCCTGTTCAAACTCACTCGGTCGTTCCTTTTCAGTCAATAACGCCGCGATGTGAGCATATTTTGTTTTGTATCCCGTCGCAACAACCTGCAAAACACCCTGACCACTGACGACGCCGCTACCCATGTATACTTCATCATCGATATTTTTTTGTACGGGCAATGATTCTCCAGTCAGCGCCGACTCGTTGATAAACAACGTTTCGGTAGCAACGATTTTGCCATCTGCAGGGATCACACTTCCTGCAGAGAGCATAACGATATCTCCTGGCACAATCTCTGCGTGACTGATCATCACGGAAACACCGTCTCTGACAACCATGGCCTTGGGAGAAACACGAGACGCAAGCAACTGCGCTGCTTTTTGAGACTTGTACGAAATAGCAAAGTCCAAGACCGAGCTCACTAAGACAATGGCAATAATAAGCACTCCACTCACCGTCGCACCGGTCACGAGTGCAATAAGTGCTGCTCCGGACAACACGATCACGAGCGGATTTTTAAATTCCATCAAAAATGTTTTTGTTGCGGATTGCGTGCGCCGAGTAACGAGGGCGTTTGATCCACTCGTCTTGCGCTCTCGTGCAACTTGGTCTGTGGTCAAGCCTGCAAAAGTGGAAGTGTCCATGTTGTTATAAATGAGGCGCTGATTTATCGAGTTCAGATCGATCGCCTTCTACCATCTGAATCACTCGTTCAATCAGTCGCTTTGGATCAGTATCAAATATGACTTTTTCTGCTGAACGATTACCTTTTGCGATCATGTCCTTGATCTGTTCTGCCATCGTCCATGGCCCCTCAAGCACTCCGATAGGTTTGCCGTCTTCAAACGCTATGGTGAACTCATGGATCGTACCGATACGTCCACATCCGATCAGGATCGCGTCACAGCTACGAGTAAAGAGGAGGTCGCGACCAGGGAACCCAAATCCGGTATAGATAATCAGATCCATATAATCAACGGGCAATCGATAGTTCTCTATATGTTCTCGCTCGCTTGCGGCAGGAGAAAGTCCGATCGATATACCCCGTTCTTCTTTTGCACCCATACATGCCCAGAGCGGAAACCCTGTTGTTGCACCAGTGATCAGTATTCCTCCCTGTTTGACGATTTCTCGACCCAGGTCTTTTGCTTTTTCCAATGCGTGTAAACCACAGTGACCAGTCTCAGCCGCACCCGAAACTCCAATTTTCAGTTTGATGTGACCGTGCTTTGCATCATTTTCAATCGGACCGTTATAACATATGTATTGATTTTTTTCTGTATCAGGCATGGGTATTGATTACATATAGATTACTTACAATCCAATTCTACCACATCTCCCTCTTCTGGTGCGTATGCGTTGACGCCGAGATAGTCACGTAGTCGTTGTGTGAGAAATAACGAACTCTTTGGTTCTCCCATCACGACAAATACTTTTTTTACACTATCTGCGATTGACTCGACAAACTCGACGAGATGGTTGGAATCTTTGTGTCCCGAATACCCATCGATAAATACGACGTTTGCACGCACTGGCACGACATGACCATTGATATGAACCTCTGTCGCACCGTCTTGAATCGTTCGGCCCATCGTACCGAGCGACTGATATCCAGTGAGAAGTAATGTGTTGGAAGGATTGGGTAGATAGTTTGCCTCATGGTGCAGTACTCGCCCGCCATTACTCATCCCCGAGCCCGCAATGACTATCTTTGGGTTGACGGTGTGAAGGATTTCTTTTGACTCTTCGGTCAAAAGCGTTGACTTAAGCCCTGGAAAACTAAATATATCTTCCCCTCCTTCTACTAACTTGCGAGCAAAGTCGTTGAAGTATTTGGAAAATGTTCCATAGATTTTTGTTAGTCGGATTGCAAGTGGTGAATCAAAGTAGATAGGCATGTGTGGCACACGATCATGTTCGACAAGCTGGTCAATCTCAAACAGGAGCTCCTGCGAACGCTCAAGCGAAAAGGTAGGGATCACGAGCGTGCCCTTTTTTTTGTAGTTATCCTCGATCGTTGCTTCGAGCTTTGCTCGACGGAGATTGCGATCAATGTGATTTCGATCTCCGTACACACTCTCCATCAACAGATAGTCGACATTTTTAAGACTCTCCGTATCACGCAAAAGCGGAGATGGCGAGTTGCCTAGATCTCCCGTAAACACAATCTTTTTGTTGTTGTAGATCACTTCGAGCATACCTGACCCAAGGATATGTCCAGCATCACGATAACGAAATACAAATGGTCCTACTGCCAAATCCTGATGATAATCAAGTGTGTGCCACTTCTCAAATACTTTTTGTAAAATAGCAGGACTGTATATGTCTTTCAATGTCGTGTTGTCCGAGTGCGAGAGAATATTTGCAGTATCTTCGAGCATAAGTTCTGTGATAGCCTTTGTCGGGATGGTGGAGTAGATCTCACCTTTAAATCCATCGTGAATGAGTTTAGGAATACGACCGATGTGATCAATGTGTCCGTGCGTGATAAAAAGAATATCGATCGTGCTAGGGTCGTAGATAAATGGATCCCAGTTTTTATCATCAGCCATTTTTGTTCCTTGGTTGAGTCCGCAATCAATCAAAAACTTTTTTCCACCGTCTGACTCTGGTGCTTCAAGCAGAAAGTTTGCACCGGTCACTGAGCCAGTTCCACCAGCAAAGGTTAGTTTCAGTACATGCGCTTTGTCGTGATCATTCATAAGTCCTTATTGTACCGTCTCTTTATCAGAATAACAAAATAAGAGCCGATGATTCCCCCCACCATATCAAAGATAAGGTCTCCGATAGAATCAGGAACATCAGCAAGATGAATACTTTTGAATATGTATTGCACGAGATATTCATAATATTCCCACGCGAGACCGACGATAAATACAAAGAGAAGCAAGGTGACAAATAGATGTCTCGTATGGTCGGGCATTCTTTTAGCGTTCAACAACGCCCCGGCAAGCAACGCGAGAAATATGCCGCCAAGCGTATGCATGACTTTATCAAAACCAAATATACTCGTATACCAATAAAACGTATTTGCCAAAGTATGCAATATAAACATCAGTATGACGGTGACTCCTGCCCATTTGATGAGTTTTTTGTACATGTCTTAGTATCGCACAAAGTATAGAAATAAAAAGTTGACAAGAGAAAAGCCCCTCAGTGAGGGACCTCTCTTACGGCTATTTAGAAAATAGTACCATAGCGTTAAGCCAGGTGGGACACGCGGGACAAAACAATACGGTAGTAAATGTAAAAATAAACCAACATGTCGAGTTGCCCACAACGGTTTCCCAAAAGATTCCATTCTAGGTACTATTTTTAAATAGCCGTACCTCTATTATAGTTCTCTTATTGAGCAATTCAAGATAGACAGGGTAAAAAAGTGAGGTTGAGTACAACTAGACGGCACAATACATCTTCTTTACATCAAGTCGTCTGAAAAAATAAACTTCGTATCAACTTTATCGTATTCAACAATCTCATCCTCCTCAAAAAACCGTTTGATCTCCGCTTTACCGTTCTCTAATGAATCAGATGCGTGCACAACATTTGACTGCATCGACAACGACAGATCTCCACGGAGTGTACCTGCTGCAGCTTCAAATCCTTTTGTTGGCCCAACAATAATACGTATACTATCAATCGCCTTGAGTCCTGCCACAGCCATCACCACGACTGGACTCGACATCATAAAGCGCTTTATACGAGGAAAAAACGGCTTATCTTTGATATGCGCATAGTGTTCCTCAACAAGTGCGTCTTTCAGGTGCATCATTTTCATACCGATAATCTTGAGCCCCTTTCGTTCAAAACGTGTAATAATCTCTCCAACCAAATTACGCTGGATCGCATCGGGCTTAATGATGATAAGTGATCGTTCTTCTGTATCGTGAATCATATTGGTCTATCGTACAGGAAATAAAAAAAGCCGCAAATGAATCAACCCCTTTCTTTCAAAATCTTGTCACCCTACATCTTTTCCGGAACTTCAATCCCAAGCAAATGGAGACCATTGTGCATCGTTTGTGCAAAGGCAGCAGTGAGTGCAAGTTTGTAGTTAGAAGCGTCAGTGTCATCAAGGATCTTGGTAGTGGCATACCAACTATTGAAGCTTTGGGCGAGGTCGAGGAGATATCCAACAACATAATGTGGTGCCCACTCATTGATCGAACGTTGGACAATCTCGGGGAAATGAATCAGTACTTTTTCAAGTGTCGTCGTCTCCCAATTATTATCTACAACGACTGGTGTGAGGTCTTTCCTCACACTTGAACTTATCCCTAGGCCTTGCCTCGGGGATTTCTGTAATACCGACTGTGCACGCACGACACTGTACTGCAGATACGGACCACTATCCCCATCAAATGATAATGAGAGATCTGGATCGAAGTTGATGTCTTTGCCGACCGAGGCACGCAGGATTGAAAATTTGAGTGCAGCGATTGCAATCACTTCTGCGTCGCTCACACTCATATCAGGATTCTTTATTTTCACTTCTTGTATGACTGTCTCAAGCACATCATCTACTAGTGGTACTCCTCCAAGACGAGACGACATCTTTTGCCCTTTAAACGACATGCGGCCATGATGTACATGGAGACTCTTGTCTGACCACTCACGATTGATTTTCTGTGCTGCGTCGAGGACCACTTCGAAATGCGACACTTGTTGGTTGTCGGTGACAAAGATAGAAGTATGAGGAGTGTACCTGTCAAATTTCAATTTCAATAGCCCGATATCTTTTGCTTCATAGGTAGGATTGCCTTGGGAATTGATAAATACTGCTGTGTTGATATCTTTACGACTTTCATCAGGGATGTACACAATCGCTCCTTCGCTTTGGGTAAATACACGGGGTGTTTCTTTCTGTACGACATCTTTGCCGACGACACCTGCTTCGCTTTCGTAAATATATGCATCAAAGTGAGAACCGAGTTTTAGAACGATGTGTTCGAAATAAGAAATATTGAGTTTCTTACACATTTCAAATAGTTTCCATTCTGGACTATCTATTCCGCCATAGAGATTGTCGGCTATTTCCTTTATTCTTGCATGCGTGCTCTCATCTTCATCATAGCGCTTCGTTCCCTCTACATAGGCGTTTCCGAGATCTTCTACGCTTTCCGCTAGGTCTGACCTAGCGGAGGTTGTGTGTTCTTCGAGAAGAATAAAAATCGCCTTTGCAACTCCAAGCGAGATATCAGATGGAAATGTCATCGTGGTAACTATTGCTCCCGAACACTGCGCAAGTCTCGTGATTGATTCCCCTATCGTGTTGTTCATCAAGTGCCCAATATGGAATGGCTTGAAGAGATTGGGACTCGAATGCTCCACCAATATTTTTTTGCCCGCAAACGTATCACTCTTCCCCCATTCATCTTTTCGTTCAATTATTTCTTTTACTTTTTCTGCAAAATATTCTTGCTTGAGTGTGAAGTTGATAAAGCCAGCACCTGCGACAGACACGCTCTCGATCTCCTCACTTTTGTATTTATTCAAATATGCTGCCAAGCTTTCAGCGATTTCCTTCGGATTCCCTAGTCCTGAGCCTGTCGAAGGATTGTCGAGCTGCTTGGCAACCACCAACGCCACATTACTGGCATAATCCCCATTGTCCAAATCCTTTGGCTCTTCGACAACAAAAATAGCGTCGACTATCCCCCAGAGCTCTTTTAAGCCGGCCTTGATCAAATCTTCGAGTATCTCTTTCATAGAAAGAGTCTAGCAGAAATTTGACTTTTCTCCAGTATTCCGTAGTGTTTAAGAAAATTTAAAAAAAATGAATACACAATTAGAAACTTGGGGGCGGACAGGAATTATGCCGTACCATACAGAAAACTACACACCTTTTCATGTGGATTATGAATATCTTCGATGGGTTCAACCATTGTTGGATCAACCTCCGAAAAAAGGCAGAAACACACCCGGTCATGAATTTTTTGGCACCGTTCAAATGGAATTTGACCTTACAAAAGGTTTTCCACTTATGACTACCAAATCCATGCCGATGAAAACCATCGCGACTGAACTTGTTTGGATGCTTTCTGGCAATACCAACGTAAAATGGTTGAATGAAAAAAAGGTAAAACTTTGGGACGAATGGGCTGATGGAAATGGTAACTTGGGTCCAATATACGGCAAACAATGGCGTAATTGGGATGTATTTCAATTCGTACCTAGACATGCCGAAAATACAGAATGGGTACCTGATGAATATAAAAAGTACTCTATTGATCAAATCAAAAACTTGATTGAAGAAATAAAACGTGCACCGCATTCAAAAGGGATGCTTGTCAGTGCATGGAATCCAGCAGATCTTGCTCTTGATAAAGTAAAATTGAGATCATGTCATCCATTTTTTCAATGTAGTGTTTCTGCGGATGAAAATTATTTAAGCATGAAAATGTATCAGCGAAGCGGAGATTTCTTTTTGGGCGTTCCGTTTAACATTGCACAATATGCATTGCTATTATCTATGCTTGCTCAGGTTACTGGGTATAAGCCAGGAAGACTTATCGTTACGGAATCCAGTGCTCACATATATGAAAACCATGTTGAGCAAATGAAACTACAGCTTAAGCGTACACCGAAAGTGCTTCCGACGCTTCATCTAAATACTAATATAACTGACATCTTTGAATTTAAACCCGAAGATGTCGAAATTAGGAATTATGATCCTCACCCGAAGATCAAAGGTGATATTACGGTTTAAAATTACAGCCCGTTTTCTCTAAAAAGAAGATGGGCTTTTTATTTGCTTATTTCTACATTATATGGCAAAGTAATGAAAATTAACTTTTATGCAACAAGATCAAAAAGTCTTTGTAAATATTAAAAATGCGAGAGGAAGAGAGGAGTACGTTTCCATGCTTCAAAAAATAATTGAAGCTGGCATCGATCCTTTCGATCCCCATTATATTGGTAGAAATCACCCATACCCTATACTGAAAAAATATAATCACTGGTTTGTAACAAAATCAGCTCATCCCTATCCAGGATCTATTCATCATTTTATGGTAATTTCTACTGTATATGCTGAAGTTTTGGAAGAACTCCCTGTTGAAGCAGTAGTTGAACTTCAGAAAGTTATTGGAGAAATAAATAAGGAATACAATATTGAAGGTGGAGGTTATTGGATGCGGTATGGTAATACTGATTTTACAGGCGCTACTGTAAAGAGACTCCATGGGCACATAATCGCCGCCGACCCCAATGGACCAGGTGTTAGAATTCCTCTTAAGTAAATAAAAAGGCTGTTGATACATTCAACAGCCTTGTTTTAATTTGGAACATCAACAAAAATCATCGAAACTCCGAATTGAGTAAAAAGTTCAGCTGCATTGAGAAGTGAATACCCTTCGCAATAATAGACCTTTTTAATACCTGATTCGATAATTAGATATGCACAATTTGGACATGGAAATGTCGAAACATAAATACTTCCACCATTTAGAGAAATCCCTTTATTTGCAGCATGTGCAATTGCAGACGCCTCAGCGTGAATAGCAGTAGAAATCTCTATACTTTCACCTGGTTTAAAGTTTGTTCTTGGATCTCCATTTATATACGGTGATCTTTGGTTTGGTAAATGATGGTTAAAAGTTGAAATAGGTTCTCCGTTTACGGGTAAAAGTATTACTCCAACTTGCCTCCACCAATCCGAACTATGCTCAGCAATTCCAAATGCTTTGTCCATTACTTCTCTGTCGAATACATCAATAGAAATACTTGCACTTGGTACTGGGGCGCGTTTAGAGAGAACTGTTTTCCTACCCCATCGGATAAACCATTTTTCTTTGACAGGTTGAATACCTGGATACAACTCTTTCAATACATTTTCTACAATTTCATCCTCGTCAGGAATAATTACTTGGTCAAATCCGTTCAGATTATTTTCTGTAAGAATTTTAAACTCATGTGCATAATCTTGAACTGAAACAGATCGTAACATTTCCAATGCATTAAGAGCTCGTAAATCTTTTTCAATTTGCCACACAAAGCCTGGATCAGTAATTTTTTCTATTATTTGTTCACTGATCAAAAAAATGGTATCTACTTTTCGGCCATTTTTTTTGAAGAAGTCCCTATAGGACTTATTTAAATCCGGCATATATAACACAATTGCTTCTTTCATGATTAACCTCCGATTTTTGTGAAGAAGTTTTTAATAGCAACAGCTAATTTGTCGGTGCATTCTTTAACAATTTCGACAAATTCTTGTGAACCTTCAATGATAACAAGTCTAATTCGAGCAGTTGTGGAAGTTTCAGCTTGTCGCTCCAAAATCTTTACTTCTTTACAATATGGGCCGTATTTTTCTTTCATTCTGTTTTCGTATACTTCTATTGCCTCCGTAGTGCTACTAAATGAAAGAACTACCACATCAGGTTTCATATCCTGCATAAGTTTTGTAGCTTCTTCTTTTGTATTGAGAATAGTGATGATATTTACTGGACGACAATATGCTAATTGTTCCGCTCTTTCTTTATATGGAACAATTGGTCGATTATCACCTTTTTCTTTTTTTACATATTCATCTGAGTCAAGACCAACAATCAATATATCGCCATAACTTTTCCCTTCTCTCAGATATCTATCATGTCCAACATGTTTAATATCATATGCACCCATTGTCCATACAATCTTTTTGCCTTCGTTTCGAAAAAAATCAATTACACTTATAAGTTCCTGGTGATCTTCAATAATACGGTCTTCTTCAGAAACATCTGTTCCTATGATGTTTAGAATTTTATTTTTTTTATTCATTTTTCAAAGAATTTTGGTTGTGAAATTTTGTTTATTTGAGTGAACATTATCCTTTTCTACACATAAGTCAAAGTTGACAAAAGATATAAAAATAGTAAGGTAAAAGAAAATTTAAAATAGAAAATATGAAGAAAAAAAAACTTATTGTTGCCCATGGAAAAAATAATGTCATGGGAAACGGTTTACAAATGCCAGACTGGCATCTTACTGATGATTTCCTTCTAAACTTTAAACCAAAGACCATTAATTGCCCGGTTATTATGGGAAAGAATACAGCACTATCTTTGGGTAAACCGCTTCCAAGACGCGCCAACATTGTAATTACTCACAACCCTTTTGCCAAAGGTTTGCCGCAAGGTTTTAAGTATGTTTCCACTATGGAACAAGCTTTATATTTAGCAGAAGAGGAATCAGGTGAAATCATTTGGATTATTGGTGGTGCACAGATATATACACTTGCACTGAATAATCCAGATATTGTTATTGATCAACTTCATATCACCAAAGTACACGGTGAATTTGAAGGGGATATATTTTTTCCTTCATACAATGAAATTATTTATAAACTCCTAGTGACGGTACCTTTTAAAAAAAGAGTCCCTGGTGGTGAAAAAGATAAAGGTAATTCGCATGATTTTGATGTTGAAGTATATGAAAACTTACTTACTGCATAGGGAAACACAACACAGAAGCCGTCCCATGAGGAGCGGCTTTTTTTATTTAAAACAGATTTGACAAAAGTATCAAAAATAGTAATGTAAAAGAAAATTAAAAATTATGGAACGTATAGATTTATCTATTGTTGTCGGATATGGCACAAATTTCGTTATCGGAATAGACGGAAAGATACCATGGTGGCTTCCTGCTGATATGCACTGGTTTGTAACTCTTACAAAACAAAATGGTGCTGGAAGTGTATGTATCGTGGGAAGAAAAACATACGAGTCATTTCCTAAAGGATTACCTGAAAGAGTGGTTATTATTCTGACCAATAATGACCTATACCAACCCAACCCAACAAACGCGATGACATTTGTATGCAGCTCATGGGATGCAATCTATAGACTACTCAAACGCGAAAAGGTTTGTCATGGCAAAAAAGTATTTTGCATTGGTGGTGGTGATATCTACACTCAAGCACTATCATTTACCCCTGGTGACAATTTTCATGTTTCTAAGATTTACGCAACTGTTGTCAGTGCTATGTTTGCGGGAGATACGATATTTACACCTCCTGCCTATCTCGGTATGTGGAAAACAGAAATCTTGCAAGATCATCCTATAGATGAGAAAAATTTGTATCCGTTTAGAATATTTAAATATTCAAGATAACTCAAAAGCCGCCCATTTCTGGAGCGGCCTTTTATTTGCATATTAATTTTATCCTGAGCTTCTCGAAGGATTACCCAACCACTTCGATCCCAGCGCTTCGAGCAGATCCTTCGATGATCTTCATCGCGGCCTCAATGTCGTTGGCGTTCAAATCCGGCATTTTGCGCTCTGCGATTGCTCGTATTTGTGCCTTGGTCACTGAGCCTGCCTTACTCGTACGAGGCTTTTGGGAACCCTTTTCAAGTCCCGCAGCTTTCAAAAGAAGTGCTGTTGCGGGAGGGGTCGAGACGACAAAGTCGTAACTACGATCTTCGTAGACTACGATTTTAACTCCTAGTTTCTCTCCCTTTTGGTCCTGGGTCGCTGCATTGAACTTCTGCACGAAGTCGCTGATGTTGACACCTGCTTGTCCGAGTGCAGGGCCGAGGGGTGGTGCTGGGGTCGCAGCGCCTCCCATTGCTTGAACTTTGATTCGTTTGGTGATGTTTTTTGCCATAAAAAATGATAGGAAATGACTTGTCTGCTAAATGTAGAAGCACTAGCGTAACTGCCATACTATAGCAGAAACCAATTTTTTGTAAATAAAAAACCCCGAATTGTAATCAGGGCTTATTCAAACGGTACAGTTTAGTTTTTTAGGGATTTTTGCCAGTTTTCGCTTATATTTTGGGCAAACTTCTTTAATGGTAATATTTTACTTATATTCACCACCTTTGCTTGTTGTGATTTTTTTATACTTTCATTTCCCAACCTATTTATAAAATAAAATATTACAAAAAAGAAGGTAACCACTCCTATACAGTACAATATTGAGATCAATTCCATGGGGTTATTTTTCTAAACCCTACAATAAGTGTCTTTTAAAGTCAACGAGAGTATCTATAGTTTTTTCACCTGGAGGAAATCGAGCTCGACTGGGGTCTCACGACCAAAAAGAGAAACGAGCACTTTGACCTTGCCGCGTTCTGAATCGACCTCTGAAACTTTTCCTTCAAGCTCTTTGAACGGTCCATCGTTGATAATGATCGTCTCTCCTACTTCGAGATCGATCGTGTGTTGAGCCACTGTATCATCATCCATTCGGCCAATGAGGTAATCAATCTCTTTTTGTGTTAGTGGAACTGGAGTAACTCCTGCGCCGACAAATCCAGTAACTCGTGGAGTGTTGCGTACGACGAACCATGAATCATCGTCAACAATCATGTCGACGAGTACGTACCCTGGGTATACCTTCTCTTCTACCTCAACTCGCTTTCCTCCTTTGATTTTGATTTTCTTTTCGATCGGTACAACAACGTTGTATATTTTTTCTTGCATACCGAGACTTTCGATACGTTGTCTGAGATTACGCAATACTGCGTTTTCATATCCAGAATAAGTGTGAATAGCGTACCAGTGACGCACTCCTGAGTGTTCTTGTTTTGACATATTATTTGATAATTACTGTTTTAAGTATGAAGCGAAATAGTTGATCAAATGCTCCAAGTCCGTACCCAAGCGCCAAGGAAAAAACGATAATAATCGCAGCGTACATGACCGCACGAGGTCGTGTTGGCCAGATGACATGCTTGAGTTCTCCGCGTGTTTCTTTGAGAAATTGAATTGGTTTCATTGATATTGTTTGATCTTACTAAAAAACGCCCCAGGGGCATCTATAGGAAGATAATACCCTGCAGGCTGATTTTAGTCAACTTTTCACAAAGTGAGTATAAAACATAGCAGTTTGCCGTCTTTCGCAAGACGACTGGTCTGAGAAGGAGCGAATTTTCAGCAGAAAATTACGCGACGGCAAACTGCTATGTTTTATACGAACGTCTTACTGTATTTCGTACACCAACGTTACGGTTGATTGGATGTTTTGCTCTCCAACTGGAAGGCTCGGTGCGGAAGCACTCGTTGCCATCATGCTATCTTTTGCCGCATACATTGGTACTGGATATCCACCGCCATTATTGTCGCTAAATGACACGATGCGCACGAGGTGTACTCCGAGAGATTTTGCCAACTTTTGTGCCTCACTTTTTGCGTCATCTATCGCCATATCACGCGCCTCTCGTGCGATTGCCTTGTCGTCTTCAAAGCCAAAGTTTGGTCCTGAAATATTGGTCACGGTATTGTCTCCCAATACTCCAAGCACCTTTGGGACACTGTCGAGTGCTTTCACACTTATGGTTACGTTGTGTGACACCTGATATCCACGAAGCACTGGAGTGCTGTTTGTTGGACACGGTGTCGTGATACATCGGATTGTGTTGACATAATCATACTGAGGGTACGAATTGTACGAATCAGTCTTGATGTATTTTTCATCAATGCCGATCGTTTTTAATTGCTTTGTTACGGTATCGATTTTCTTGCTTACATTATCCTGTGCTGTTTTGAGGTCTTTTTGTTCGTCCTGTATCGTAAATGAAATTTTTGCAGTATCAGGAGCACGGTCAATCTTCCCTGTTCCGCTTACTGTAATAGTATTTGTCGCAGAAACTCCAGTACCGACAAATCGATACTCCTTCATTTTGATAAGTGTTGCAGTAAGGAGAAACAGTGATAGTAGTATGCCAACCCCAACGATGATTCGAATAATAATGTTTTGGTATTTTTCGATAAATGTAGTCATGGCAGTAGTATAGCTCGCCTTTAGAATTTGGGCAAAAACGCAATGATGCAGTTTTTAGCTTAGTTCATAACATCTGAAACGAGCTTGCCGTCATCAAGTGTAATGACTCGGTGAGTAAGCGCTGCGTACTCTGGTTCGTGGGTAACCATAATGATCGTCTGGCCTTCTTTGTTTAGCTCAAGAAATGCATCGAGCACGTTTTGCGAAGTTTCAGAATCAAGGTTTGCAGTTGGTTCATCAGCAAAGACAATCTTTGGATCATGGCCGATCGCTCGAGCGATGGAGACGCGCTGCTGTTGCCCACCAGAAAGCTGCCCGGGTAGGTTGTGTAATCGATCCCCGAGCCCAATGCGCTTTAGTGCTGTCGTTGCTTTCTTTGTTGCAGTTTTTTGGTCTAGTCCTTGCATCAAAAGAGGTACTATGACATTTTCAAGCGCAGTCAAACTTGGCAATATGGCATAGTCTTGAAAAATATAACCGAGTGAGTGTAGACGGAGCGTAATCTGTTCTTTATCAGAGAGCGCAGTAATGTCTCTATCATCAAGAAAGATTGTGCCGCTCGTTGGACGATCGAGAAGACCCAGTTGATACAAAAGAGTCGATTTACCAGAACCGGATCGACCCGTAATCGCCACAAACTGACCATCAGGTACCGTAAATGAAATATCATTTACGGCCTTAATAACTTGCTCTCCGCTTTTAAATATTTTGAATAAATTGCTAACAGTAATCATAATTATCTTCCTAAAATCGCACTAAGCGTATTTTGTTTAATGACAATTCGAGCGGGAATATATCCGGCAACGATAGTCGCAATGAGTAATATCGCCGTACGCGCCAACGTTCCTGGTACTGTCGCAACGAGAATCCCGTCAGAAAAAGGAAAATCAATCGGATGCGCGACAAAAAGCGGTTTCAATACTGCAAACACTACAACAATACCGATGATAGAACCTGCGAGAGCATAAAAAATAGATTGCACAATGTACGAAATAGCAATTGCTCGAGGCGTAATCCCAATACCTTTTAAAATACCAATATACCGCCTGCGTGTAATCGCATTGACGAAGATAACGATAAATATCGTGATTGCCGCCACGACAAGCCCGATAGAACTAATCGCATTTCCCAGTATGGCAAATGTCGCTTGGATGTCTTTGAGGAATTTGGGCAATGCTTCATCGTGGGTCTGTACTCGTCCGTACTGACCAGCACCGCTTTCTAACAACATCGCCTTTGCAACGACTGGATCGGTCCCTGGAACAAGGCGAATCGCAATTTGATTTGCATTATAATCCGAACGCCCAATAAGCTTTCGCGCTTCACTATCAAGCATGATCACCGATCCATCAAACGTATCGACCTTACTCGAAATAATACCTTTCACATAGTACTCTTTTTGCACATCCCCAATAGTAATTTTGATTTGAGATCCAATCGAAACATCTTTGAGTGTCTGAAACCCAGGAGCTTCAATCGGAGTATATTTATACAAGAGGTTTTTACCGAGTACGACACTATCACTATCCCCTGGTTCTAAAAACGATCCTTCGATAATAAACTTATCGACACCTGAAAATGCATGTTCAACTGTGGGATCAATCCCCAATAACGACGCGCCCGCACCGTCGCGCAATTCATCCGGTCGAATCGTTGTTCGATAATTTGACTCAACACGTGCACCTGCAGTGTATCTCACGGCGAGTGCCTGAAACCCCTGCACTGTTTTTGCAGTCGCGACAACCTCGGGGGTCTGTTCGATATAGGACTTGTTTAGAAATGGGGATATCAATATATCACCCGAAGAATACCTTTCATCTGCACTCACTGAGCCTTCGATCAATCCAACCAATATCCCCGACACAACGACAAGGTTCAGAAAGGTAAGGAGCATGACAAAAACGATAAGGATTGTCGTCCATGGGTTAGCCCGCTTAATATCACGCTTCGCCAAAAACATCCCTACAGTGCTATCGGTTTTTATTTTTACCCAACTGCTTTTTTTCTGAACCATTTTTTTATTTTGTTTTCGCTATCCATTTAACCCGATCACCTTCGGACAATCCACTTTGTATTTCGACCATATCCCCATCCCCCTTTAGTCCGATCGTTACCGGTTTTTCGACCGCCTTGTCGTGTCGTTCATCAGTAACAAGTAATACACTCTGTATACCATCCTTTGTATCGATCACACGATTTGGTAGTACAAGTATGCTAAATAATTCTGCTGTTTTGATAACCATATTTGCCGTCATACCTGGCTTGATTCCTGCAGTGTCAGTCAAAAGTGCCTTAACTTTGTAGTTGACGACGTTATTTTCAATCGTCGCAGCAGGGTCAATAGAAGAAACGCTGGCGTGGTACGTATCACCAGGAAACGCATCGAAAGTAACAGAAACTGGTTGTCCAATGAGAACGCTCTTGATATTGCTTTCATTTACATTTGCTTCAAGGTATAGGTTTGATACATCCTGGAGTGCAATGGCGATCTTGTCGAGCTGAGGTATTTCTCCAACCTTTACGTTTACTGCTGTGATCGTGCCGTCAGCTGGAGCGCGGAGTATCGTTTTTTCTAGAACTGCATTTGCAGTATCTACTCCCGCCTGTGCAGTTACCATATCAGCAAGGGCTGCATCGATATCAGGTTGCCGAGCGGTCGCTCGAGTGATATCGAGTTTGGCTTGTGCTTCGGCAATAGCTGCATCTGCACTCGCCTGGGCTGCCTGGTATGCGTTGAGGTTGTTGGTATAGTTTGTGCTATTTTTATTGGGAATCAACACCTTCCAGCTACTATTGGTGTTATAGTTTGCTCCATAAAAGGCAATCATCAGACCTTTTGTTCCCAACGGCTTTGGTAAGTCACTGAGCTCAGTTGTCCCTTGTTCGATGCCATTGTACCGAACATCGTTATTACTCGTCGCTGAAAAAGATATCCGATATTCACCTTCATCTTCTCCGTTAAAGTTGCCAGTGATAACTGGAGCAGTGTCACTAGTGCCACTTTGTGGGTCGGCGATAAGACTGTCTGAGAAGAGCTTGCGTCGTGCGTTCGCAACAAAGTTTGCCTGCGTTCTTTTTGCATTATCAAGTTGGATCTGTGCAAGTTTTATTTCTTCGTTAGAAGACCCGTCAAGCACTTTTTCATACCGAGCACGTGCAGCAAGGAGCGTTCCTTTTGCAGAAGAGACAGCTGCACGCTCAGTACCATTTGAAAGTGTCGCTAATATTGTTCCCTGCTTAACGGTGTCGCCAACATGTACGGGGATTGTGGCGATCTTTTTGCTTTGTTCAAATCCAAGCGAGAGATCGGTCGAACTAACAACCATACCACTTGCTGAAATACTTCGAACAAGGTTTTGACGTTTTACCGTTTCGATTGAAGTGGTGGCTGACGAGTTATTTTTACTTACCAACACGATGATGAAGATGGCGACAACAAGTCCGAGGATTATTTTGACTGTTTTTGATTGCCGTTTCCACCAACGATACACTGGAAAGGAAAATCGCCTTATTGTTTGTTTCATAATTTCTATTGTCGTTATTTAATTCCCAAAAGCGTAACGTCAAACACCAATGTCGCATTTGGTGGAATAACCGGCGGAATCCCACTTGGTCCGTATGCAAGATCTGGTGGTATGGTCAAAGTTCGACTTTCCCCCACTTTCATATCAAGCACTCCCTCATCCCAACCTTTAATTACCTGACCAGCCCCTAAGCTAAAAGAGAACGATCCATCGCCATGGTTTTTACTTGCATCAAAGATAGTACCGTCAGAGAGTTTGCCGACATAATCAACAACTGCAGTTTGTCCGTTGGTGATAGATGCGCCCGTGCCTTCTTTTGTTACTTCTATTTTCATATTGTCTTTAAATTGTGTTCGATTTTTTAATAATGGTACTTTTGTGTCGTACATATTTTCAGGAATAGGAGCTTGAGGTCCCGCCAAGGTCGCGTCCGGTGGTGGCAACTGAGTATCGGCCTTGTCAACTCGACCTCTAGAGTTGACGACAACGAGGATTACGATGACTGCCAGTGCTGCGATACTAATCATTACTTTTGCATGCTTCATGGGACCAGTATACCTCATGTAGCCAACGGTGTAAAAGGTTTCTACCGAAGTTCAAAAGAGGACTGATTGCGTATTTCTACCAACAGTTTTTCCATGAAAGATTCTACTTCTTGGTCTGTAAGCGTTTTAGTCGGCGATTGAAACACAAGCCGATATGCCACACTTGTTCTGTCGCCCTTGGTAAATTGATCAAACAGGACTGGCTCCCTCATACAGTACTCTCGGGCAAATACAGCAAGGATATCGTGCAGTTTCGCCTGATCTTCGGATGTAGAGATCCATACTGCAACGTCACGTGTAATGAAAGGATATATCGACCATGGAGTAAACATGCCCTCTGCGAACGCTGACGTAGCATTGTCTTCGACCAAAGATATTTCTCGCTCCTTAATAAAGGTATCAAGTGGTAGTTCTTGGATCAATCCTTTATCGACGGTAGCGACGTGGATTTCTTCTCGATCAAGGAAAAAGACGGTGCCTATTTCAAAAAGTTTGATATCAGACAATCCCAAAAGCGGTGCATTTTTTTTATTCAACTCGAAACTATCTTTGATTGCATCGGAGAGATTGCTTCGAAGTGTGTTTTTATCAGCTGCGCCCGCCAGTATGGAAACTTCACCACCTTTGCAAAATGTATAGTTCATAACTTCACGATACCTTTCTCTTGCAAGCCATAACTTCGTCATCCAAATCTGCTCGTACACTGGTGAATGACTTGGAGTAAACATGATCGGCAGTGTACAGGTCGGGACTTTATCGTATCCAACAACCCTCCCCACTTCTTCGGCGATATCTGCAACAGACTGTATGTCTTGACGCCAATTTGGAACAGTAAGTACAAATTGGTCTTCTTCTTTTGTATACACGTACCGATATTGATCAAACACATCTTCGATATTGTATCCGTTGATCGCAAGGCCTAGGATCCGCTGTATATCTGAAACAGTAAATGAAATACTTCGCGGCTTTTGAGGAACTGCGTGTACATCTCTCACTCCCACTACCACTCCTCCTGCAATTTCTTTGATCAATGAAACTAACTGTGAGGCTGCGTCGTATGCGATCTCTGGAGAGAGATTGTTTTCAAATCGTTTTGAGGCATCAGTTGCGAGACCAAGGGATCGTGCAGTTTTACGGACACTCGTCGGATCAAAATTTGCTACTTCAAGAATCACAGAAGTCGTCGGTGTTCCACTGGTCGAAATTTCAGCAGTCTTTCCTCCCTTCACTCCAGCAATTGCGATCGCTCCAAGATAGTCAGTAATAACGAGCATGTCGGGAGAAAGCGATTTATTTTCTTCTGAAAGTGTAATAATCGTTTCTTTGTCATGCGCGAGTCGCACAGTGATCCCGCCATCTACTTTTGCAGCATCAAATGCATGAGTGGGTTGTCCAGTATCAAAAAGGATGTAGTTTGTCGCATCGACAATGTTGTTGATACTTTTTTGTCCGATACTCTGGAGCGCATCTATAAGCCATGATGGCGAAGGGCCAACAGTCACCTCGTTCATTTGGATTGCTATATACCGCCGACAGAGATCACTCTTTATATCCACCGGAAGAATAAGTGCTCCATCAGGAAGTGCGTCTAGATTGCTTTCTTTCAAAGTTAGTTTCAGTAGTCCTGCAATTTCTCGCGCCATACCGTAGTGCGACAAACAATCTCCTGCTCGATCAGGCAAGACTTTGATATCAAATATAGTATCGCTATTTTTTTGTTCCGTACTCTCTACTTCAAATGCATGAAAAATAATAGCCTCTTTGAGGATCTCGGGTTGAGGAAGTTTTTCTTCGATATGTTTTTGTAACCAATTGTATGAATACTTCATATTAAAATTGATTAAACCGAAGATCACCCTGATAGGCTAGACGAACATCGGGAATGCCGTACTTGATCATCATCAGTCGATCGATACCCATACCAAATGCAAATCCAGTAACCTTTGCTGGATCATACTTTACATTGGTAAATACATTTGGATGTACCATGCCGGCACCACATACTTCAAGCCAACGCCCACGGCGTTGTCCTGAGCCTGTCGAAGGACCTACCCCTCGACCTTGCTCGGGGTCTTTGCTCTCTTCGATCACAAAGACATCAACCTCAAATCCCGGCTCAACGAACGGAAAAAAACTTGGTCGCAATCGGATCTCGGTATCAGGGCCAAAAAATTCTTTAAAAAAAGACAGAAGTGTTCCTTTCAGGTGCTCGACAGTAATACCTTCTGCAACGACCAGTCCTTCGAGTTGGTAAAATTGCATCTCGTGGGTCGCGTCAGTAGCCTCATTACGAAATACCTTTCCCGGTGCGACGATCGCAAAGGGTGGTTTGTTGGTTTCCATATAGCGGATCTGCACCGGGCTAGTATGCGTACGCATAACAAAGCGTTGTGTATCATCACTTTTTGTAGCATCTGACTTCACCCAAAAGGTGTCTTGCATATCGCGCGCCGGGTGATCGGGGGCGACATTGAGTGCGTCAAAGTTGTGCCACTCATCTTCGAGTTCTGGACCGAGCGCAACAGAAAAGCCTTGATTGGTAAGTATACGGATTGCTTCTTCGGTGATGAGTGTGATCGGGTGCAATGACCCTTTTGGGATTTCCATTAAAGAAACTATACAGAAATTGGACGGTTTTTACAATTTTATATAAATATTTTTTTGACTATATGTACTATTTTTCTAAACGGGCTTTTTACCTTCCCTTGACAGCCTTTTGGGCAGTAAGTAATCCCCTTTTCATCGAGCTGCTCCTTCTCGCATTCATCACAAATGATGAACTGTCCATTGCAGGTGCCGCTTCGGCAGTCGACGATGTTTTCAGATTTCGCACCACACTGTTCGCATGTGCCAATCACGACATGTTTTGGATCATCAGTATAAAACCCCATTGCAACCCGTCCATCAAAGACATACAGCTTGCCTTCAAAGTCTTCGTTCGGATACTTTTCCATATATGAAACAATCCCTCCATCAAGTTGATAGACGTCAGTAAATCCTTGGCTCAATAAATACCCGCTTGCCTTTTCGCATCGTACACCACCAGTGCATACAGTCAGTACTGTTTTATTTTTTACATGTGAGAGAGATTTGACGACTTTTTGCAAATCGCGAAAGTTATTCATAGGAAGACAAATCGAGTCTTTAAATTTCCCGACCGCATGCTCGTAGGCATTTCGCATGTCGATGATATAAAACTCCTTCTTGTCTGCAATCCAAGTATGCAATGCTTCCGGCGAGAGATGGGTACCAGTGAGACTGTTTGGATCGATGTCGCACGTGCCGAGGTGAAGCGAGACAATCTCATCACGGACTTTCACTGAAAGCCTTGGGAATGAATCTCCCGTGCCAATACTTCGCTTGAAATGAATATTTAGGAAGCGCTCATCTCTTTCGAGTTCTATAATGAAGGCTTCGGTGTTTTGAACCTTTCCCTCCAAAGTGATATTGATTCCTTCGGTTGCGACAATGAGTCGACCTTTGATTCCAAGCCTGGTACACAACGCAAAAAGCCAATCGCGCGTTTCTTGCGGATTGTCTATGCGGACATATTTGTAGAAGAGAAAGATTTGAAATTCTTCTGTGTGCTCCATACAAACGAGCTTAGCAGAATGAAGTATAAAAATAAAGGTAATAAAAAAACCTCTGATTAAAAAATCAAAGGTTCTAAGAACTTAAATCAAAGTGAAAAGTATCAATTACCAAAGAGCACGCCGTTACTCTTAAAATACCAATCGTTGTGATAGATACGAAAAATCCCTATCCCTACTTTTGATACTCCTGGTTCGTCAGTTTTATGACGAATTATGTCGAGGCGACAGCGAGTACGACGGTTTCTTTCTTTCAAGTTAATCATGATACGGTCACCGACTGTTTCGAGAGCGCCCGCGATAACAAGTTGGTTGGCCAACAATAACGCTGTGCCGAGATCATATAGCTGGTAGATACCAAGGTTTTTTCCTTCTCTAATAATATTTCGGTATCTAATATCTTTTTTAAACTGTTGTACTTTGCCGACAACTGACTCAGTGTCATCGAATCTCAATTTTGGAAACCATCCTTCTATATCACGAAAATATAACCAGTCAAATAATCCACCTTCTGCTTTTGTGGCAACTAGCTGTGATCTGTCTTTGCCTATGATATATGTTTTGCCTGTTGGAATCGTAGACACGATGAATTCGGTTGGTTCGAATTTGTTGGAAATAAGAATTTCTTTCATTTGCTTACGGTTTTAAATTATAATGAACTATAGGTATTTTACTAAAACCACTATAGCATATTTATTATATTTGTCAACTAAAATTGCTACCAGTTCCCTTCCTTTGCTTCGCCTTCATCCATTTGTTTTGCTCTTGGAGTACCATCAGGGGTAAGCCCTAGACAGACTCCGTTCAAACAGTAGCGCTGTCCTGTTGCTGTCGGACCATCGTTGAACACATGTCCGAGGTGGGAGCCGCACTGTGCACAGACGACTTCGGTGCGCTTCATACCATTGCTTTCATCAACAACTTCTTCGACAGCTCCAGGAATCGCTTGATCAAATGATGGCCAACCAGTACCACTATCGAACTTGGCATCACTTTTAAATAGTTCGTTTCCACACGCCATGCACGTATAGGTACCATCTGCTTTTTCATGTAAGAGAGCGCTACTCATGCGAGCCTCTGTCCCCTTGCCGCGCAATATCTCGTACTGCTCGGGTGTGAGTTCGCGCTTCCACTCTTCTTCTGTCTTTGTTATTTTTTGCATATAATTTTTCTAATTATTTTTTGTAGATATCTTGTAATAAATCTGCGAAGTGCGCTTGGACTTTTTCAAGCTTGGGATTTATGACAGCCTGACAATATCCTTTTGATTGGTTTTGGGCATAATAGTCATGATGATAGTTTTCTGCTTCTGAATAATTGGTGAGCGGGGAGACTTCAGTGACTATTGGTGCACCTCCAGTGTTTGAGGTATTGGCATCTATAATGAATTTTTCAGCAATCGTCTTTTGATCCTCTGTCGTATAAAAGACTGCAGATCGATACTGCGTGCCGACGTCGTTACCTTGCCTGTTGAGTGTCGTCGGGTCGTGACTGCCGAAAAATACAGTAAGCAGATCCTCGTACTTCACCTGACTCGGGTCGTACTCAATACGTACGACTTCCGCGTGTCCTGTGTTGCCGTCACATACTTGCTCATATGTCGGATGCTCGGTCGCGCCGCCTGCATACCCCGGTACCACACTCGTGACTCCTTTCATCATCTTAAACACGGCCTCGGTACACCAAAAGCACCCTCCTCCAAACACTGCTATCTCATTTTTTGTATTGTTTTCCATATGTATAGTATAACAGACATGTCAAGTAGACTTAACATGTAAACGACCACCAGACTGAAGTCCAGTGGTCGTTTACATAAGTAACTAGTTTAACTTATTGAGCGTAACGGTGCTGCTGATTTGCGTATTACCCGCTGCGTCGTATGCCTTTGCAGTCAACACATACTGCGGTGTCGGTGAGAAGATTTTTCTCCAACCCTTTGTTGGTGTCGTCCATATACAAAAGTATGGGGCGGTCTTTAGTGTACAGATAAGATTACCATTTTGATATATTTCTACTTTTGTGACGGCGACATTATCACTTGCGGATGCGGTGATATATACATCGGTTCCCCCCTTTGCAATAGCACCATCGAGTGGAACAAGGATAGATACGGTAGGCGGCATAAGATCTGCAGTATTGTTAACTGATACCGAAACTGTATTGGATGTGGCCGAATTACCCGCTGCATCGTAGGCGACTGCCTTGAGGATATATGCTCCGTCTGGAACCGTTCTAGTATCCCAGGTTATGGCGTATCCAGGCGAACCGGTAGTATCAGTAGTGATCAATGTTGTACCTCGATAAAAATCTACTTTCGTTATCCCCACGTTATCACTGGCAGTTCCAGCGATCGTCACCACTCCATTGAGAGTACCTCCCGTTGGGCTCGTTATCGCGACTGTTGGTGCTACCGTATCTGGTGGGGGAACTACAACGTTTGAAACTGAGACAGACACAGTTCCTGATGTTTTAGCATTACCCGCTGCGTCATATGCGATCGCCTTGAGAACATACGTACCGTTTTGAACAGTACTGGTATCCCAGACAAATGTGAACGGAGCAGTAGCACTCGCACCAATGAGTGTTGATCCTTGATAGTAGTCGACGTGATCGACTCCAACATTGTCTGTTGCCGTAACAGTAATGATCGCGTTATTTTTAAGGACTGCATTCGCCACCGGACTCGTCATAGAAACAGTCGGAGCAATGGTGTCAGCGGGTGGAGCGTTTTTGATTGTCACCACAACGCTTGCGAGCGTGCTATTGCCGGCTGCATCATATGCTTGTGCTTTCAGGGTGTGCGCTCCATCTGAAAACGATGCGGTATTGATATTTGTTGTATATGGTGCGGCTTTATCAGAGAACATAAATGTATTGTCGACAAAGAAATCCACCTGTGTGACACCTACGTTATCGCTAGCTGTTGCGTTGAGCGGAAGAATGCCTGAATATGTACCGTTGTTTGTTGGAGCGCTAATGGAGACAACGGGAGGTATGGTGTCGGTAAGTGGTACATTATTAACTGTCACTACGACAGTTGTACTCGTAGAATTTCCTGCTGCATCGTACGCAACTCCTTTGAACGAGTGTAGACCGTTAACTAAACTGGTTGTATCAAAGGTTGTACTGTATGGATTTACGGTATCGACCGTAAACGCAGTAGTGTCCGAATCTTTGTAAAATTCAACTTTTGAAACTCCAATGTTGTCTATAGCTGTCGCTGAAACGGTGATCGTATTTGAAACCGTTGCATTCGCCACCGGACTCGTCATAGAAACAGTCGGAGCAATGGTGTCAGCGGGTGGAGCGTTTTTGATTGTCACCACAACGCTTGCGAGCGTGCTATTGCCGGCTGCATCATATGCTTGTGCTTTCAGGGTGT
>JBBSBF010000001.1:0-81567 GCA_038251535.1 Minisyncoccia bacterium | reverse complement strand
TATATAGTATATATCTTATTGGGTCAAAAGTTCCGGAGTAGCCGCAAAGAGGTCGATAACTGGTTTAAATGCGTTCGCTGCTCCACTCTCGATCAGTGGACCGTTTTCCATCAGCACAGTAAACGCATAGCGCGGATGTTCGTATGGGAAAAATCCGATCGCCCAGGAGTTAACTCGTGTGTTATTTTTGATCTGTGCAGTCCCCGTCTTTGCTGCAACAGGTATCGCGATATTATTGAGCGATCGAGCAGTACCATCGGTCACCACCATGCGCATCCCCTGAAATACTGCGTCATATTGATCAGTGCTAAATGGCAAGGTTTCTGGTGTAGACACGCTTCCCTTGACTAAGGTTGGCGTAACAAGTGATCCACGAGAAGCAACACCTGCGACTGCGCGAAGCATCTGGATCGGTGTCACTTGAAATCCGTATTGTCCAATCGAAGTATGGTACGTATCTCCGATACGCCATGGATCACCTGGGAAATTTTTCTCCTTCCACGCAATACTCGGAACGCTCCCTGAAAGCTCCGCTGCACTAAATCCAGTCTTTTCTCCGATACCAAACAGCGACATGTATTTTTCAATGTTGTTAATACCAAGTCCTTTTTGATCTCCAAACCCTCCGCCAATTTCATAAAAATACACGTTCGACGATACGGCGATCGCCTGCTTCATATCGACTGCGCCGTGGTTGGCATTGTCTTTAAATACTGAAAACTGTCCTGGATTGTATGGATTGGGAAGCTTGAGCGAGCCAGTAGTATATATAACTTTTCCTGGAGTAATGACGCCTTCTTTCAATGCGGCGAGCGCGAGAAATGGTTTGACGATAGAACCAGGTGTGTATAATCCATCGATCATACGGTTGAGAAACGGTCGAGTATTGCTTGTGATGTACTCATTGATCGTTGCGCTGTCTTTACCATCTGAGAGCGTCTGTTGGCTGTATTCTGGGTACGTTGTCATTGCGAGTAGTGCACCGGTCTGTATGTCCATGACTGCTCCTGCCCCTCCGACATACCCAGAGCGCAGCGCGAGATCTTTGATCCCCTGTGCCAATGTTTCCTGTACCCGACTATCGATAGTCAGTGTGAGGTTATTGCCCTGCATCGGAGCGTCGATCACGTTCTCAGCAATGATTTCCCCCGAGACATTGGTTTCGATAAGTCGAGTACCGTTTTTACCCGACAGTTCAGTGTTGAACTCTTGTTCTATACCATCCTTACCGATCGTTTGTGGTTGCCAGTATCTCCCATTGTTGTCTTTGGTCGGATATGACACGTATCCTATCATATTTGCAAATCCATCTTTTTGAATATAGGAACGAATCGTTGCACCAGTATCGCTAATCATGTTCCATGCAAGCTCGATGTTGTTACGATCATATATTAGTCCTCTGTCGGCAATGATCGGTATGTGATTGAGACTGTTTTGCTCACTCTTTGTACCATAGTAGGCAGCTTTTGATATTTGTAAGTATCCTAATCTACCAGTAAAAAAAACCGCAACGATGATCATGGTAATCGAAAGACCGCGCAGTGATTTCTTCCCGATGGGTCGCTCTACTCTGCCTTCAAACTGCTGCCGATTGAATTTAGGTAGATTGTGCGCATCGAGCAGTATTTCATCTGGATGCAGTTCATATATTTTTCTTTTTTTACTTCTTGGAAATTGCATAATACGTACCGATACGGGTCTGTGTCGTTATGATATACCATATCGCGAGGAAGACTCCCACGATAAGTACCGTCGTATGTGCTCCAATGAGGGAAGTCCAGGTATGGGAAAGTGTTGGTGCATAAAGCGCATCAGCGACGAGTGCTGGTACAAACAAAAGCAACCGATACCGGACCAAAAAGACCGCCAAAACAAAGGCTAGTAGCTGGAGCCAAACCGGTGTCCACAGGACAATACCGATCAATATTGCGATAACACAAAACGTCCGGATCACTCCCTTATTCTAACACAGAGCCGATCCCCTATCTCTACAATATAAAGCTAAACAAAAATCGTAGTATAAAGAGAAGCAACAACACGAGGACGATATAAAACAGTGCCTTTTGTGCAAACAACGCCTTTCCCGCAGCAGCATATGCATATACAAACATTCGCATTGGAGACTGTTTTGAATCCGATGAAGAAATTTCGATGACTGTCCCTATCACCTTGGGAGTTGAAGAACCGAGTGTGTTGGTTTCTTTCAATGCAGTAAAGTAGGTAAGTTCTCGTGTGCGAAATGATTCCAGCTTGTCAACGACGGCACCGATGAGACCAGTAGCGGCTGGAAATTTAACCGGCAATGTGGTATCCGCGACAATCAGAGAGCTCGTAGCACCGAGAAGTGCCTCATCTGACTTTTTTGATTTTGTAAAAAATGCAGTAGGAACAATCGCAGTGATGATCGTTTTTTGACCTGGCATCGTAAAAGAAAGCGTTGCTACTTTTGCCGTGTGCGCAGCTATGACAACATTCATGGCAGGAGCGATGATTGCCTGGTTTGCAGAAAACTGCACTGATGTTGTTACTTCTTCGGCACTATCGTTAAACACAAGTGCTGAGAGTTGTATCTCATCGGCAGCTGTCGCATCAGTCGGTGTATACCAAAGCGAGATACTCGGCGCAGTGTTGGTAGCCCATACCAATGCAGGCAATACTAATAAGAATACTGCGATAATCCACATGGTACCATTGTAAAATTTATTTTTCATACGAGGACTCCTTCGCGTTGGAGTAATGCGCGTTTTGCAGATGTTCCGCCTCTATTGTACTCCCCAATACTTCCGTCAGTACGGATAACACGATGACATGGAATAGCAGGATCAAAATTGTGCTTCATGACAGTCCCAACCGCTCGAGCTGCCCTTTCATTGCCGGCTCGTTTTGCAACCTCTGTATACGTCATGATACTTCCCTTTGGGATAGATCTGACGACTGCTCGAACTCGATCGGTAAATGTCATGGTTTCTTTTATCGCTCTCATGGGTAGAGTATACAATAAAAAAAGCCCGATGTACCTCTGTACAATCGGACCTCAAATCTACCCCTTTGAAACCTTCTTAATTTTTTACGAGCTTTGCTTCACTCAATTCTACACCATCAATCGTTACAATTTTACAAATGTACAGACCAGCGCGTAGATTTACCCGTACCTCTCCAAATTTTTCATCGTATACCTTACGTGCAAATGCATCAAAAATTTGAATTCGAGTCTTGCTCTGATCAATAATATTTTCAGCACTTACCGTAAAATGATTGCCAGTTACCGGGTTTGGGTACACACTCAGTGTGGTTACTTTGCCGTCCAGAGAAATCCGACTTACAATACTGTGCTGGATAGAACCAGTTTGTTCTTCAATCTTGAGTCTATAAAATACAACTTTTGTATTTGCCGGAACTTGCATATCTGTCATTTCATATGCATTTGTTTGCGTACTCTGTACTATCGAAACTGGTACAAATGTCCTCGCATCAGTACTACGTTCTACTATATATTGTTTGACGTTGATTTCTGAAGCAGATTTCCATTCAATTTTGATACTATTTCCCTGCTTCGTTGCCTTAAATGAAATAATATCAACCGGTGTGATACTGCATTTACGTATACAGACACTGTCAGAATAATAATTCCAGTCTTGCGGATCAATATTTTCAGAATGCCTATGGACACGGAGCCGGAAGCAATGTACATCATGATCAGCAGGCGTTGCCGTTTTATACGTACTTTCATGTCCGCCATTTTCATTCCACATACCACCTCCAATCTTTTCTTCCCAGAAATACGTTTGGTCCGTACCGATATCTATCAATTGAGAAGTTAGCGTGAGGGTATCCCCCGTAAAGCACCAACTGCTCGGTGAGATCATTACTTTGCCGTTATTTTGTGCAAAGGCAGTACTGGTCATGAATATGACAAGTAAAAAAAGCATAATTTTTTTCATTTTTTTGGGTTTTTGAGTGTAAAAAAACTGTTTGCTTTATACTATCACGGAATTAATATATGTCAATATATTCTATTTGATGATCGGGTGTGGGACATTTACGACTTGCTTGAAAAAGATCACAAATACGGTGTTTTTGCCTTCGGTGATAAAGTCTGTGTTTATGGTGCAGTTATAGTCAACCATTTGTCGATATCCGAACGGGATCTTTTCAAGACTGTTTTGCTCGATGGTCAAATTACAGCCCTCTTGGAGCGTGCTCTGACTTTGATAGACTCTGTTGTAGATCAGCTGTTTCGCCTCGGTCATTTCAAACCATGGACACCATGCACAGACAATCAATCCGATCATCACAATAAGAAAAAATGCTCTCATAGGAGAAGTATAGCGCATTGGAGAAAATAGCAATAGGAGGAGAGTGAATATGTGGTGCATGTGATGCGGGAATATAATGCTGATTTGGTGAAATAAAAAAAGCCTGACTAATATAATCAGGCTTCAGTATCTTCCGGTATCAATATTAGAAGCCGAAGTAAACACGAATGAAATGGATAACAGAGACGTTGTTATGTTTTGCGGCTGCAATAAAAAATATTGCCAGTAAAACAAAAAACATAAAGTATGAAATTTTTCCATTGCGTACGGCAATTCGTTTCTGTTCGGCTTCGCTTTTTTTGGAAATAATCCTGTACAAAACATAGATTATTAACGTAAACAATATCATTCCAATACTGCTTGGAAGTATCATTTTTGGTTCGAGGCTGAACATAAATGCAACTGCACTTACGAAAAGAATTGCGATAAGGGCGACATAACGACCGCTAGCTGTTTTTAACATTGTATATATTTTTAGTGTTTGAAAAGAACTTTCTGAATTTATAGTTTAGCACAGATTTGTTGACAAGTCAAGTATAATATGCTATTATACAGAAATAGTTCCTTGAATAGATTTTAGTGGTTTCCAAAGGTCCCCGAACTAAAGGATTTCTGGTAACCACTAAAAATAATAGATATGAAAATGTTATTTCTGTTCGCTTCCGTAAAAGGTTTCAATACTTACCTCCCTATACTTACCAGTCTGTTAGATAAAGGGTACGTAGTATCGACAAGCATCATCGGTGAGTCCAAGGATACCTCCTTTCGTACAGAGACCGTGACTGAAGAACAAAGAGGTATGGCATTTAGAGAGACTAAAGACCTCAATTTAGACATTCTCTTCTGCGAGCAAGAGTTCGCATGGTTGAGTGTTGGACATTCGCACAAGGAGTGTATATTGAAACCCGATGTTACGCTTGAAGAAATTATGGAAGAGATACAGACATACAATTCACATGCATTGGTGTAACATTAAGCCATAATCCTTACTACAGGGGTTATGGCTTTTCTTTTACCCACACCACGCATAGTTCGACATGCTCACTACAAGTCACTATATATGGGAGTTTTCCGACACCTCTAGGAGTTCGCCCGCGAGTAATTTGCTGCAACAATTTCTCTGGGCACCAGCTCGCGGATTGTTCTGCTGAACAAAGATAATTATACTTTTGTCGATAATCCTTTTGAATATATTTCTATCAACATCTCTTTTTTATTACGCCGCCACTTTTTAATCTGTACTTCACGCTTTCGCGCTTGAATTAATGTAGAGTACTCCTCAAGAAAAACAAGAGAAAAAGTATCGCGATTTTTTGTGAAATCTGCACCTCTATGAGTGTTGTGCTCCGACAATCTCCGCGTGGGATTATCAGTTATCCCGATATATAGATTTCCATAACTATTTTTAATTATGTAGACAAAATGCATATTTCTAGTATATGCCCATTCGACTCCTCGTTCCATTCGTCGCTCAGGGCACTCGATTCTATTACCTATATTTTAGCTGTTCTTACTTACTACTCGGTGGCTTGCCACGAGTGAGTTCCGCATCATAAGCGGAACGAATCGAGTGGACCCTAGGAGATTCGAACTCCTGACCTTTGCTTTGCAAAAGCACTGCTCTACCAGCTGAGCTAAGGGCCCGTATGTATTGTTTGTATTCAAGAAGCTTTACCCTTGAAATCTAACTTCCCTATTCTACGGTAAAACTACAATTATGCAACTTGTTTCGAGTCACTATTTCCCCTATAGTGAAAAGAAAAAATATGAAATATGTACTTTTGGTTTTCCTCAGTGCTGGCCTCTTTTGCAAATGTAGCAATAAAAGCAATAACAGCCGTCAGGCTATTAATACCCACATTTCAGATACATCATCGGTTCAATACCGAATGTATCTTCAAGATACATTTTTAATGCAAGAAACAGAAATCTCGCTCAGACAAAATATCTACCAAGATTGTTGTGGTCAAGACTCTGGTCGATGGTACTACGAAGTACCCCGCAACTTCAACCGTATTGTGAAGGGGCATGCTATATTGGTCCTCATTTACACCTGTACTTCATGCGAACCGGTGATATCCCCCATTCAAAATTTTCACGAAAATGATGAGTGGAAAGAATACATCTGTGAGGTCAAAACAGGTACTGCCGAAGAAAATGAATAAATTTATGTATACAAAAACCACCTGGCTCTACTGGTGGTTTTTTATTTCAACAAAAAACCCCGCACATTGTGTGCAGGGGGATCAAGGTGTATAGGTGAAATCATGGACGATGATCTCAATTTCTCCCTCATTTGATGGTGGTATACCATTGAAAAGCCAAACATTCAGGTGTACCGGCATGAGCGCTTTCACTCCGTGCGTAGATGTTTTCCGAACAAATGTAGTGGTAGTGTCAGTCACCAGACCTTTCATGCTTTGAAATACTACCGAGTCTGGTGTCCGAATACATCGGTGTGTGGTATACAGGTCAGTGGATGAGAGCGTATACTGCGTCGTCCATTGATGTTCAGTGCTGCCAAAATTTGGCCATACAGTATAAGATAGATTGGGAGCAGTCGGATTCCCCCATCGGGCGCATTCGATATCGATCTCGTCAAATCCGTCATGTCCCGAGTACATAAATAAACCGAGCACAACGTTTTGATCCACGGTAGCAAGTACTCCCTCAATCCACCATTGATACGTACCGTACCCAAAGACCTTTTGCGTATAAACCTCTGCACAAGTCCACACGCCGGTCGGCTCTTTGTGTATCCGAAGATGCAATCTCCCTCGATCATCGACCCATACATTTTTGGAATTCCAAATATTGGGTCCCGGACCGATCGGCGACGGAGCGTTTTTGACGAGCCAGGTGTATCCGGCGAATTGGATAGAGTCTACCGTTTCGTTATTTACTTCAGTGTGCATTGTTTTCTTTTTGCACCCGAGTAGTGCAACTATAAGTATAATAGGTATATATTTCATGGTATGTTGTATTAAAGAATGTTTTGGTTACTGTAGCACAATAAAACCACCTATACATATAGGTGGTTTTATTATCGACAACAAAGTGACTTAGCTTTGTTCTGTCTTTGTCTCTGTCTCTGATTTTATTTCTGTCTTTACGTTCAGCGCTTTGATTCCTTTGACAATAGTTTCTGCATTCTTTCGAGCTGCGTGTAGATCATCTGTAGCAAGCTTGATCTTCGCACGAGCATCGGTCAATGCTTTTTTGTTTTTCTCCATTGTCGCAGTATCTCCATTGTCGGGAGTCAGTCCTATAGTGAGGGCGAGTGCGGCATCGGCCTGAACCTTTGCATCGAGGACCTTTGCATTGTATTCAGTCATCGCTGACTGCCACGTACTCACATCGGTACCGGTAGCTCCAACAAGATTGATGCGCTCTTGGAGCTTGGTTCCAAATGTCATCATGATTTCTGCGCTCGTCTTTATACGATCGACGGTTGCCGCTACTGCCGCCTGAGGCATAACGAGCATGTAGATACGGTATGATTTTGTGATAGATGTAACATCAGCTTTCAACGTCACTTCGTCAGTATCACCTGCTATTTTTGCCTTGAGCGAAGTGAGTAGGGCGATTTGAATATCGATCTCTCCCGCCAGATTTGTCTTCGTCGTATCTGAAACACGCTTTATTTCTTGGATACGTACCTTTTGCTTAGTAAGACCTTCGATACGACGATCTATCTCTTGTGCTGCACGCTCTTTGTTTCTTGTCGTCAGTGTTGCCTTGATGTCTGCACGAACTTCAGTACTTGAGCGAGTAGGTTGTTCGTTATTTTGGTTTACTCCTAGATTTACTTTTGTTTCCACATTCAAGTCTTCGGCAAATGCAACCGGAGCAACGAGGAAGGCTGTCGCTGCGAGTAACAGTAAAAATTGTTTTGATGTTTTCATAATTAGTTTTGGTCTATTGGTTTATCATTGATCGACTGGTCGATGGATACTGAGCTGTCGTCAACCTGTCTGAGTTGTGCATCGATATTTCCCAAATCAGTAGTGAGGTCTGCTGTTGTTGTACCCGTAGTGAGACTAATGCCTGCATTAACGCTCGCGTTTGTGTCTGATTTGCTCGTTGAATCTTCTTGGGTCGTAGACTGCTGATAGTTTGCTATTTGTTTGTTGTGTTGATGAGTCCAAACACCAAACCCGAGTCCCCCTGCGACCAGTACTCCGATTGCAATTTGTAATAATAGTGACATGCAAATATATAGTTAATTTATAATTTCCACCATGTGGTGACTAGCTATCAGTATATACCCATATTGCGAACAACATAACCGAGGTTTTGTGGGTATATAGGTATAAAGACGAAAAATACTCGCTTCGATTACCTTTACAAAATCAATTTTAGATGCATTATATGATTCTTTTTTAGCGCACTTGTTCAGAACTCTTGCCATGCGGAGTATGCGCAACAAACGGCCTTTTCCAAAACGGGCTCGCCTTTCGATGATGTTTGAACAACAAGTGATCGATCGTAAAAACTTCAGGTTGAACCAAGAGATTGAAAGAAATACCATACAGCAGTAAGTGCGGCCATACCCGCTCTCGAAAGAACAGCAATGATAATGTTATGTAAAACAGACTGACAAGTATCGTCAAACGCATCTCAAACCCCAATATAATAAACAGTCCGATAACAGACTCAACGATGCCCGCCCCGAGCGTGACAAGCAATGGATCAGATGGGAACAACCAGGTAAAGCGTGTGAGGTTCCAGTTGTTGACGACTGCGATCGTGAGATCGGGGTGAAGGAGCTTTACGGTGATTGCTGCGTAGATGAGCGCGAAACCATAAAATATTCTCACGATGACTGTTTCGTACTTTTCAAATGTTCGAAATCGTCGCAATGGACCAAAAATATATCGATCGATTGAAAACACGCGCATCCCAAACAACAGCAACACAAGCAACTCTCCGAGATAGTTTGTATAGGTCAATATGTACGGACCAAAAGCCTTAAAACTGATGACAAATATTACAATCCCTGCGAGCGCAGCAAGCTCAGTCAAAAAGCCAGTTGCTATCATCATAGCGATACAGAAGAGTATGATTTGAATAATATGAGGATGTGGCAGTATAGAACCATACAGCTCGGGTCCTAAAAACGTTCCCGTGTACGCAGAAAAGAAAAATGCGATAGCTATCGTTATCCGAACAAAGTGCGGGCCAAACCGGGCCAAGCGCTCGATCGAGTTGCTAAATCTCTGCCCCAAACCACTACGTCTAAAAAAGAAATTGAGCGTCAACAACACAAACACCGAAATCATGATGACGATAGTGGTATGCAGATTGCCACTGTTATGTAGAGCATCAAATGCGTGGCTACTGAGTGGCTGGTGAACCCCTTTCCAAAAGACATCCGTTGGCAATACATACGCTTCGTGTGCAAACGCAACACCGGTCAAAGAAAAAAAACCTACACCAAGAACCAAAAGTAGTACCATCATGACTTTATTGTATTCTTGTTTCCAAGGGACTGCAATAGAGATACTGATTTTTTACAAAGCTGGCCGTTTGGGCCAATGTTGGAACTGTAATGGATATTGACAGGTTATCGTATACATGCTAAGATAAATTTGCTGATATATCGACTCAGACGGGTTTTCAGCCATTCGTGACAGTCTGACATCGGGCGAAGGTTATCTCATTGGCCAAGCTCTCTAGAAAGTACAGTGGGCGATTCTGGATAGGTTATCAAGGTTAGTAGACCCAAAAGCCGATAATTTTATTCAGATGGTACAAGACACTCCGAGGTTTCTTATGGGTTGGCGATATAAAGATATACTTAGGTCTTTAGATTTATATCAACAAGAAAACTCTACAACATGCAGGTTCTTTTTTCTGAAACATTATTCTATTTGTGTTAATGATTCTAGAAAGCAAAGAACGACCTATTGCCCCGTACATTGTTACGGGGCTTTTTTTATTCCCATTTTTACGAGCTGGCCGTTTGGACCAATGTTGGAACTTTGGTGTTGTTGACAAATTTTAATATAAGTGTAGAGTAAAGAAAAATTTAACAACATGAAAAAAAGAATTCTTATTTCAGTAACAGATAAAAATGGTATTGAAAAATTCAAACAACTTGCTGATCTTGGCTGGATAGTTATCTCAACAGGAGGTACGCTAAAATATTTGGAAGCCCATGGTATCCCATGTACTCATATTGAAGAAGTGACACATTTTCCTGAGATGATGGATGGTAGACTCAAAACACTTCATCCTAATGTTTTCGGTGGAATATTAGCGAAGCGTAACAACATTGAACACATGAGCTCATTAATATCACATGGTATTGAACCTATTGATATAATTGTTGTGAATTTTTATGACTTTGAAAGCGATCCTCGTATAGAAAATATTGATATTGGTGGTCCTTCACTTCTGCGTGCTGCGGCAAAAAATGGGCAAACAACAGTCGCTGTCATCGACCCGAATGATTATGACATGATAATACGTGAAATAATTGGATTCGATGAAGTGAGGGTTGATGCAAGGAAATTACTTGCAATCAAAGTTTTGGAAAGTACTTCAAAATACGATCTATCAATCGCTACCTGGATGAAAGCAAATATTAATCTTCATCCTGAAGGTACTAACGAACAAAGTTTCTTTTTTTAATTTCATTAACTAAAAGGGTTTAATTTATTAAACCTTTTTTTTCTTTGCTGGGGAACCTGGACTCCCTCCTCCGCCAAGGCTACGGGCGGGCACGGCGAACCAGGATAAACGGTACCAGAAACTCCGATTGCTGATTTCTTTCAAAGCTGGGGAACCTGGACTCGAACCAAGATAACATCCTTCAGAGGGATGTGTCCTACCATTAGACGATTCCCCAGCTTTGCAAAAAATATAAACGGATTATTGCAAAATCGATTCCGCAATACGCAGGATTATACAGCATTTTTGTGTCATTTCAATATAAAAAACCCCTCTCAAAAGTAGGGCTTTTTTCTTACTTGAACCTAATTATTCTTCTTGCCAAAGATACCTTTAAAAAAGAGTCCGACACGGTAGAAAAATCCTCCATTTACTTTCCCTTCAGTAACTGTTTCTGCGGTGAGAGTTGTACCGGCGAGATCTCCCTTGACAACGACATTGTCTCCAATTGCAATGGTGCCGTTTTTACCTTTTGGCTTTATAGAAGCATCAGTAGTAACTACGGTGTACGATTTGTTATCAGTTCCTTGCACGGTCAGAGAATCAGTACTCGAAGCAGTTACTTTTCCGATGATCATTCCCGCAGGAAGATGAAGTGCTACAATCTTTTTTGCACTAATTGTAGTACCTGAAAGAGTACCCTGGATCATGACGTTATCCCCCACTACTAACCCAGAGAGTGATGTCTGTTTATCTTTGTTGATCCAAATCTCTACATCTGTTGCAAGTGTTACTGTATACGAGACGTTGTTTGCAGAAAGAACAGTCAGCGAAGTATCGTCCTTTGCTGTTATCGCTCCAAAGTAGCCTTGTCGTTTTTCTTCAGTAGTTGGCTTTACTTCACTTTCGCTCTTCCCAACGATAATCAACGAAGCAACAATACTCGATGAATTCTTAATACCGATGACATATACGGTCTCACCAACAACTGGAGCAGTTGTAGTCTTTTTGTCAGCACGACGAATAGCGGCGTCAGCGGTAGTCACGGTGAAGACCTCACTAGTGCTTGTTTTGATGGTGATAGTATCAGTGGCAACGGCAGTCACCTCTCCGATAGTACCCGCATTTACGAACCATGACTTAATACGGTTGGAAAAGAGATCATTGCGATGCATCATACTGTTGGTATTCATTTCACCCCGCATCATTTCGTTTTCCCCGTTACTGTCATTTTGATCTTCAGTTTCCTGATCATCATTTTTTTCGTTATCGTTGTTTTTCTCGTTGTCAGAACCTTTATACATACGACCATCTTCAGTATTTAACTTTATAGTATTGGTAACACCAACATCTACCGCATACGCTGACGCAGTAGAAATGACGAGTAATATAATCGCTAGTAACGGTATACGCTTTGAATGTTTCATAAGGATAGTTTTTTGAGTTTAGATATTAACTTGCAACCTTCATATTATAATGCTCTTTATGCGATTATGCACCGTGTTGACAAAAGGAACAATTGTTTCCCAATATAATAAATCCGGTAGCTCAAGCACTACCCTCTCTTTGTCTTGCCATATGTAATCGCCGCTTTGATAAATCCTGTAAAAAGTGGGTGTGGGTCAAGAGGACGAGCTTGAAATTCGGGATGAAATTGCGAACCAATAAAAAATGGGTGTGTCTTTTTTGGAAGCTCAGCTATCTCCATCAGCGTTCCGTCAGGAGATGTCCCAGAAAATACCATCCCTGCATTTTCAATAGTAGGTACAAAGCTAGGGTTTACTTCAAAGCGATGTCGGTGACGTTCAGCTATGGTACGCTTCTGGTACAGTGATTCTGCAAGAGATCCTTTTTTGAGTTTTGCCTGGTATGTCCCCAGTCGCATCGATCCCCCATACTCTTCTTTTTTCAACTTTTCTTTTTGTGTATCCATTACATCGATAACACATACATCGCTCGTCGGATGTATTTCGCGCGTTGTCGCATCCTTGATGCCAGCAACGTTTCGAACATACTCTATGACAGCGAGCTGCATCCCGTAACAGAGCCCGAGATATGGTATTCCTTTTTCTCGCACATATCGGATCGCATTGATCTTGCCTTCAATACCTCGATTGCCAAAACCTCCAGGGACGAGGATGCCATCATATTTTTTAAGCATACTGACTGATTTTGGATCTTCTTCAAACCGCGTCGCATTGACCCATTCGAGCACAGGCTTTTTACCCGAAGCAAAGGCAGAAAATTTGAGCGCTTCAATGACAGAAAGATATGCGTCAGAGAGCACAAAATCCCCTGTTTCAAAATACTTGCCCACAATACCGATCTTTACTTCGTCTGTGGCGTGTGTAATCGTGCGAGCAAGTTTCTTCCACTCGAGAGCTTTGGGACTCAGTTTCAAAGATAATCGAATTCCCAATATCGAAGCGATCAATTCGGGGACCTTTCCCTTTTCAAAGTTGAGCGGTATATCATAAATACTATCAATGTCAGGGGCTGAGATCACACACTCAGCACACACGTTACAAAAAAACGATAGCTTCTCCTTGCGTTTGGCATCCAACGGTTCACTCGAACGAGCGATAATAATATCGGGTTGTATCCCTGAAGCGTTGAGTGTGCGGACTGAGTGCTGCGTGGGCTTTGTCTTCATTTCCCCCACTGTTGATGGCGTTGGCAAATAAGAGACCATGACAAACATCACGTGTTTTGGATCTCGCAACTTCATCATACGTGCTGCTTCGAGGAACAAAATGTTTTCGTACTCTCCAACAGTGCCACCGATTTCTATAATCGTAACATCAGCTTTGGCGAGCTTTTGTGCGTGCTCGATGCGTCCGACGATTTCCAGTGGTATATGCGGGACGACTTGAACACATGCACCCTTATATTTCAGTGCACGCTCGTTTGCGATGACGCTTTGATATACTCGCCCTGTCGTCATGTAATTTGCTCGTGTGAGATCTACCCCGAGGAATCGTTCGTAGTTGCCCATATCTTGATCACACTCATCTCCATCTTTTGTAACAAAGACCTCTCCATGCTCAGTTGGATTCATCGTCCCCGCATCTACGTTGACATATGGATCAATCTTGATCGCAGTGACCGAAACCCCGCGATCTTGAAGTATTTTTGCTATCGAAGATGCCGTTATCCCCTTTCCGACTCCTGAAATGACGCCACCAACGACAAATATATATGCGGGAGTCTTTGCTTTCATCATACATTCAAATATCGCCGTACTGCCAAATAACTCGATAGTGCCCCGAGAAATAGCCCGATCAAAAGCACACTACCTCCGATGGTTACGAAATGAGAGAGATAGTACGAGTAGAGGTTAAATCCAATGATGCCCGTAGCATGGAGTCCCAACACATACGTCACTGGCAAAAATATCGCAGTCACAATAACAAATGCAAAAAATCCATAGAGCATTCCCCCGACAATGAACGGAGCTCGCACATAGGTAGTGCTCGCGCCAACAAGACGCATGATGCCTATTTCTTCTCGCGCCATATAAATAGTCAACCGTACTGTCGTAAATACAATAACGATGGAGATCAGTGCGAGAGCGAGTGTACCGATCAGTCCGATATCCCACGCGTTTTTGATGAGTGTATTAAGCCGATCAATCACAATCTTGTTTTGAGAATAGTTGATGCGTTCGATGATCTGCGCGTTGTCTCGAGCAACTTGATTATCACCTTCGAGTACCTTTGCGATGGATTCATACTGCGTGGAGTCTCGTGCCTTGATCAAAAGCGACCCGCCAAACGGATTGTCCCCGAGCTCATCGAGCGCCTGAAGCGTGAGGTAGTCATCTGCGTGTCGATCACGAAACTTGAGCACTTGTTCATCTGCAGAACTATAGGTAACCGAAGCAACCTCGGGCAACGCTTCGAGTGTCTTTTCCAGTGCGAGAATGTTGTCTTCGGGCGCATCAACAGTAAAGTAGACAGCGATATCAACTTTGTTTTGTACTTCAAATATCGCATTGGTTAGCACTGCTTGAAATAAAAATATAGCAGTAGCCACTGAGAGTGTGATCGTCGTCACTAAAATAGCGGCGTAGGATACCAATCCATTACGGCGAAAATTAATCCACCCACTTCGTATTACTCGTTTTAATCTGATCCAAAACATATATTGATTATACCTTTAATTTTCGATGTTCATCATTGACAATCTGTCCTTTCTCCATCGACACAACTCTCGTACCGACTGCATGAATCAACAATGGATCATGAGTAGTCAGTATGACAGTAGTACCGAGGTCATTTATTTTTTTGAGTATATGAATAACTTCATGCGTATTGTTTTCATCCAAGTTCCCCGTTGGCTCGTCAGCAATCAGCACTTCTGGTTGGTTAATGATGGCCCGGGCGATGGCCAATCGTTGTTTTTCTCCACCGGATAGTTGATTTGGGAAATGAAACATTCGATCCTGTAAATCAACGAGTTGCAGGACGTGTGGTACATCAGAGACTATTTCTTCATCACTTTTACCCGCGGCTTCCATTGCAAAGGCGATATTTTCATATGCAGTTTTGCTTCCGAGTAGTCGAAATTCTTGAAATACTGTCCCGACACGACGACGTAGCTGTGTGGTTTCTCCTCGAGAGAGCGTGTTGATATCGATGTTTTCAAACAATACTGATCCTTCAGTTGGTTCTTCTTCGGAAAGTATGAGTTTGGTCAGTGTCGTTTTGCCAGCACCCGATGGGCCGATAATAGTTACGAAGTCCCCTGTGGCAATATCGAGGTTGATATTTTCTAGGGCAACTGAACCATTTGGATAGACTTTGGAGACATTTACAAATTTTATCATAACAATGTTTTAGTATAACATATTGAGTTCTAAAGTTTTTTTACAGCGATTGTTCTGCCTCAATAAACTCATCAATATCGCCATCGTTCAAGACTTTATCAACATTACCGGTCTCTACACCAGTACGGTGGTCTTTGACCATTTTGTACGGATGCAATACGTACGAACGAATCTGATTGCCCCATTCGATTTCTGTTGTCTTTGAGATGTAGAGACCCTTTTCGCGGGCTATGCGTTCTTCTTCTTGACGTTTGTAGAGCTTCCCTTTCAACAACTCGAGTCCTCGCTCGCGATTTTGTTCTTGACTGCGTTCACTCGTCACATGCACCGCGAGCCCCGTTGGCATGTGTACGATACGAACTGCTGTCTCGCGTTTGTTTACATTTTGTCCACCTGGCCCACCAGAACGCGCAAATGATATCTCAAGATCCTTCTCTGGGATCACCACTGTCGTATCTGCCTTGGTAAGTTTAGGAATAACTTCTACGAGCGAAAACGAGGTGTGCCGTTTCGCATTTGCATTGAACGGTGAAATACGTACCAATCGATGCACGCCTGATTCGTTTTTTAGTGCACCAAATGCACCCTTTCCCTCGACCTCAAACGCCACATTGCGATATCCTCCATGATCATTGGTGTGTTCATGAAGCGGTTGTAGTCCCCAGCCTTTTTGTTCAATGTATTTAGAGTACATACGCAGTAACATGGCGCTAAAGTCCTCGGCGTCGTCCCCTCCTGCTCCAGAAAAAATAGTGATGATTGCATTTCCTTTGTCATACTTTTCACCCCCTAGCAACTGATCCTTGAGCTCTTGGAGTAGCTTTATCTTTTCTTGTGCCACTACTTTGTCTTGCCAAAAATTATTCTGCGTCATCGCGTGTTCTATCTCAAGTATTTGCTTTTGTATCATTTCCGCATCCATATTATTCTACAGTCTTTGTTATGGTTGCGATGAGAGTCGCCATATACCCTGGCACCGTTTGCACTTTAATTTTATCCAACAACACTGATGCGTTTAGTCGATACTCGTCTCGCACCTGTTGATGTTCGATCAGCTCAATGACTGCGGCGCTGTACGCGCGGACATCTCCAAAGGGTTGCACAAACTGCTCGTATCTCGATCCGGTAAATATTTCTTTTGCAGTAGGAGTGGCAGTAGTGACTACTGGCGTATGGAGACTCAGCGATTGGATCAATGCTTTTGTGGTGTCGGCTGATTCGGATACTGACAAAAATATATTCGCTCCTGCAAAATAATTGCCGATCGTATCGTCTGCTCCAACAACGTTGATAGATGTATCCTGTTTTGTCGCAACGATTTTTTCAATCGCTCCAACATGGGCGCTCGGCACCATGAGCACCAATCCAGCCCATCGATATCGCGCATGAATCTCAGTATAGACATTCAACAAAAATGCCAAATCTCTCTGGTGTGCGGCAGTAACATGGCTGACGAGAAAAAAAACACTTGGAGGAAATTGTTTGGCAAAACTGATTGGAGCAATCTTTCCTTCTAAAAATTTCATATCAATGGCTGGTGTTATCACAGAAACTTTTTCTGTTCTAACATGAATTCGACTAATGAGGTTATTTGCAATGAATTCCCCTGGAGCAATGATCTGCGTTGCACTCTTTGCAACTATATACTGACGCAGTTGCATGCGAGAGAAAAAAGGGAGGTCTAAAAATGTACCCGACGTCACCATGGTGAGCGGGCGCTGATAGTGTCTCGCAAAGAAATACGCGATCCATATCGTACTGCGCTCCGAATAGTTGAGTATGAGGTCAGGACGAAATCTCGCTCTCCATACGAGGTGATAACGCAAAAATGGCCGAATCTCATCAAAGGTAAATATAATGCTGCCTTCACAAATGTAGTAAAGAAATATATTTGATCCGAGAGTACTCGCAAAGGGAAACTTGTTGGGTAGTTGTTTGAGCGTAACGATGACATGCACTTCTTCGAACTTTTCTCCAAACACGGTGATCTCTGAGTAGAGAGGGTGTGCTACATCTATCTGGTGGTCCGCATCATAAAACAACAATACACGGGGTTTTGGAGGCAATTTTTGCTTGAGCGGTACCTTCATACCTCTAGTATAGCGCTTTTTGTTCAAATCTACCTCTCTATTCTTGAGCCACCTCCGAGGATCGAACTCGGGACCCCAGCTTTACGAAAGCTGTGCTCTACCAACTGAGCTAAGGTGGCAACAAAGATATCCTATAGTAATTTATGTTTTTTTAAAAGGCGTTATTTGACATTCCCTATAAAAAAAGTAAAGTCAATCAAAACTTTACTATGATGACTTCATTTTTTAATGAAAGCACAACAACGACAAGTCAGCTTTTTATTGTTGCGATATATGGTTTCATCGTGCTTGTTCAACTATTGAGCATGCGCAAAGATCCACTTATCAGCTTTGCATTTATGTGGTTTTTAATCATTCGCCACATGATTACCTTTGCTGCGTTGTTGTTTTGTTCTTTCTGGATTTTTATCAGTATTTCTTTCGTCTTTATTGTTGCGGCTTGCATCGATGTTGGAAACTTTTACGAAGAACCGACTCAGGTAAAGGAAACGTATAAAATCCCTTTCCTCAAAATTCGAATATCTACGAAACGCAATAAACAATTAATTATTTTTTTTGCTCTAGACGTAGTGATGTGGATGATTATTATGGCGATAAGCCAAATTTTGCATTCACCAACTCTTTGGCATCGTATTCATTTTTAGTCCCACTTTGTGGGATTTTTTATTTCTTCTCAAAATAACACACGATACTGCGACGTTTGGCGGGTTTGCCTTTGATGTGGTGCTTACCCGACGCTTCTTTTTTCATCATGACAAACTGCTCACCAAACGATTCCTCTAGTGCCTTGTCGGTCCAAACGTATTCGTACACTTTGAGCTTGGGATGGATGTATGCATTTTCTTCGCCTGCGCCGTATTTCTCAAGCATTTCTTTCGTGTGTGTATCGCGCTCTGCGTAAAATGACTTGAAAAAAAGCACTCCCTGCGGTTTGAGTATTCGTGCAACTTCTAAGATAAATCTCGCTCGTTCGACGTTCTTGAGAAAGTGACTACTCATCGCGTCGATGACGATATCAACGCTGTCATTTGGAAGTGCGATAAGCTCATCAAGAGAACGGACAGAAAATGCGAGTTTGCTCCCCCACTTTTGTTTGACTGCTATTGCCTGCGCTTGTGCAATCGCTATTTCGGAAATGTCATATCCATATCCGCGCACACGATACATCTCGTTGAGCCAAAGGAGATTGCGACCATTACCACACCCTGCATCTACGACAGTAGTATCAGAGCGGATGGCATCCTTGCCATACTCCTTTTGCATCCAACGAGTAAATTTCACCAAGTCAGCGCTCACTTCATCTGAGAGCGCAAACATCCCTGGGTCGTTGTATTCCTTGTTCCAAAATTCTTTGAGTCGTTTTTCGTTCATGGTTGACATAGTACCAGATAAGTTGTAATATTGCAAAAACTACATTTAATATGAAAATATATTTCTTGATACTTGCGACCGTATGCTTCCTGCTTTCGGGGATAGTGATATGGGTGATTTTGAATGCACACAGTCATTTACACCAGTTAGTAAAATCAAGCGATCATTCCCTTCGTCATTTTAGCGAGATAGAACAATCCAAAAGGGATATAAAGATCGCTAAAAAAATCTTTTTTTTGGTTGCTATTTGCTGCACAATATTTTATGCAATGGCCTTTACATGGGAGCATATACAACTCTCATAGACAAATATTCCATCACGTACGTGATGGTTTTTTATTTCCCTCGTTTCGCCTTCGTCCGTTCTGTCTCATTGAGATACTGCTTGCGCAAGCGTACGCTCATCGGAGTAACTTCGAGAAATTCATCATCACTCATGACTTCCAGTCCACGTTCGATCGTCATCGTCCAAGGTGGGATGATCGTTACTGCTTCATCAGTTCCTGATGCACGCATGTTAGTGAGTTGCTTTCCTTTTGTTGGGTTTACTTTCATTTCTTCACCCTTACTGGTATTTCCGATCACCATACCTTCGTAGACTTCCGTCTGCGGACCGATGTAGAGCGTGCCACGATCTTGTAGTCCCCAGAGCGCAAATGCGAGTGCCTTGCCGTTTTCCATAGAGATCATGCTTCCAACTTGGCGACGCGTGATCTCACCTGCGTAGGCACGGAACCCGAGCACACGAGCACTCATGATGCCCTCGCCTTTTGTATCAACGAGAAACTGGTTTCGATATCCGAGGAGTCCACGAGTAGGACCAGTAAACACCATGCGCACGGTAGTTGAGTGCAACTTCATATCTCCCATGATAAACCCACGCATGCCGAGCTTCTCGATAATAACGCCCTGATGTTCGGTAGGTGCGTCGATCGTGACTTCTTCAAACGGCTCGCTCTTTTTGCCTTCTATTTCTTTGATGATGACCTGTGGTTGTGAGACTTGGATTTCGTATCCTTCTCGTCGCATGGTTTCGAGCAAGACTGCAATGTGCATTTCTCCGCGTCCAAACACCGTAAAGCCTTCGGCGATACGATCAGGGTTTGCAGTGAAATCAACCTTGAGTCCAACGTTCACTTCAAGCTCTCGCTCAAGTCGTTCTCGAATCTGTCGACTCGTTACAAACTTCCCTTCTTTCCCTGCAAACGGTGAGTTGTTGACCAAAAAGTCCAACACAATAGTCGGTTCATCGATCGTGATCGCAGGCAATAGTTCGGCGTTTTTGTCCGTACTGATGGTCTCTCCGATAAAGATGTCCGGAATACCTGCCACCATGACGATGTCTCCTGCAACCGCCTCGGCTACTTCTTCACGCTTCATACCGTGAAAGGTAAAGAGTTTGGTGATCTTTGCTTGTCGAGCTTCGCCATCAATCGTTTTAACAAATACGATGTCTCCTGCCTTTGCAATTCCTTCATACACACGTCCTGCGGCGAGACGTCCGAGAAAGTTGTCATACGCAAGGTTAAATGCCTGCATACGAAATGACTTGGTCGTATCGTTGATCGCAACCGGGACTTTTTCAAGGATCGTATCAAAAAGTGGCGCGAGATCTTTTTTCTCATCGTTTGGTTCTCGCATAGCTACTCCATCTCGCCCAATCGCATAGACGGTAGTGAAATCAAGTTGTTCATCAGTAGCGCCGAGCTCCATAAAGAGTTCAAACACTGCATCGTGCGTACCAGCACAATCAGCTCCTGGTTTATCTATCTTGTTGATGACGACGATGGGTTTGAGACCGAGTTCGAGGGATTTTTTCAAAACAAAGCGAGTTTGAGGCATTGGTCCTTCTTGCGCATCGACAATCAAGAGCACTGAGTCAATGCTTCGCAATACACGCTCTACCTCTGAGCCAAAATCCGCGTGTCCAGGAGTGTCGACGATATTGATTTTTGTATCTTTGTAAAAAACTGCAGTGTTTTTTGCATAGATGGTGATCCCACGTTCGAGTTCGATGGCGTTGGAGTCCATAGACGCGCCATCAAGCACCTCTCCGCAAAAGGCGAGCATTTTGTCTGTTAGTGTTGTTTTTCCATGGTCCACATGGGCAATGATTGCGATATTTCGAATTTCCATAATGTTGTTTTTTATAAAATAAAGGCCCGCTATGGGGCAGAACTTAAGCACTCCACTATAACAGAAAAATTAAAAAAGACAAAGCCAGGTTAAACCACCCTAATATCAATTATGTTGAAAAAAGAAGTTTTTGTGGTATCTTTTTATAGGTTCAATTAAATGCCGTTGTAGCTCAGTTGGTAGAGCACTCCATTGGTAATGGGGAGGTCATCGGTTCAATCCCGATCAACGGCTCAAAGCATAGTAAAAGTTACTTACCGAACAAATGTCAATGCCACACCTTTTTTGTTGGCACGGCCCGTTCGTCCAATACGGTGAATGTAGGTATCGTATGTCGAAGGTACGTCATAGTTGATAACGTGGGTGATATCAGGGATGTCGATACCTCGTGCTGCAACATCTGTTGCAACAACAATTGCAGTTGTGCCTTTTGAAAAGGATTCAACTGCGCGCATTCGCTCACGACTGCGCATGTCTCCATGAAGTGCCAGAGCAGAAAATCCACGTTTCTTGAGATCTTTTGCGAGATCGTCAGTATTTCGTTTTGTCTCACGGAAAATGAGCACTTTCTTGAAATCAGGCTTATTGAGTAAGTCCTGAAGCACTTCGATCTTTTCCATCCCACGAGGTACACGAATAACGTCTTGATCAACGCTTGCTGAGGTATCACGTGTTTTAAGTGAGATCGTCACTGGATCGCGCAAAAAGTCGCTACAAAGTGCTTTGATCGGACCAGAAAACGTTGCAGAGAAAAACATCCCGTGCTTTTCCTTTGGCATCGCCCCGAGTATCTCACGCATGTCATCGACAAATCCCATATCAAGCATTCGATCAGCCTCATCGAGGACGATCGTGTTGAAGTCAGCCATTTTGATTTTGCCGCGAGCGATGAGGTCCTTGACTCGTCCTGGAGTACCAATGACGATATGAACACCTTGATCGATCTCACGAATCTGTTTCGTGATCGGAAGTCCACCAACTGCAGAGACACTGTAGAGACGCATCCCTACGGTAAAGATTCGAAATTCTTCTTCGACTTGTTGTGCGAGTTCACGTGTTGGAGTGAGTATCATCGCCTGATGACGACGGTCTTCGACAAACTTGTTGATGATCGGGATCAAAAACGCCGCAGTCTTGCCAGTACCAGTACTTGCAATACCGATAACGTCTTTACCTTCGAGGAGCACGGGGATCGCCTGATCTTGGATCGGAGAAGGGTGAATAAAATTTTTCTTTGCGAGGTTTATCCCAAGCTGTTCGTGAATATTGAAATCAGAAAACGTGTGTTTTGGATTGTATACTACTTCCACTTCATTTACGGCTGCTTTGTTGATAAACCGGTTTTCGTCGATGAAGTCTGCTTTGGGTCCGCGTCGGTTGCTCGTCGGACGCTTGGCGCCATATCGACTCCCACCGTACGATGGTTTTGCGCTCGAATAGCGAGAACCCGAAGAGGGTCGAGATGGTGCGCTTGTTTTACTAGAAAAAGTACGTGTTGTTTTTCGCGCTGGGCGCGTGTTCGTGATGATCATATGTTGTGTTATTTTTATTGTTCTACTGTGTCAACCTGACCGAGTAGTCAATAACACAATATATTTAGAATAATGAGCTATGATAACACCCTTTGTTTTGAATGTCAACTCGGACCTGAGCCTTGGTATTATTGATGCATATCATGCGAAATGCTTTCCCAAAATCTACTTCCCAGTCAACCAAGATCGTTTATTGTCTTATTGTTGCCTAGAGGTACCACCGAGATTGATTTGGACTCCTTGAGGCTGTGGTTATGTATTAAGCGACGTCACATACCAGACAACAAACCCGACAATGACGACGAGGATTACTACCAATAGAGTACCGTTCGTGTTTCCTTTTTGTTGGTTCATAGTGTGTTGATCTATTATGATAATACCCCCAGTATACTCCTTTTTCAACAATCAATCAGTATTGATAATCACGAATTTGATTTATCCTCCATAGTTTTGATTATTGACGACGAGGTCGAGCCAATCCAGTAGTTTCTTTGAATCCACTGTTCTCCCCTTTGACCCCAAAAACACTACCGTCACATAGTCATAGGCGGTCCCTCCGTCAGTGACAAAGGCAAGGTTTTGTCCTGCCATATTGGTCAGCCCAGTCTTACTCATCCACATTTTATTTTTATATATGTCATCCCGAAACAACGCATTGGTTTGCTTGAGCGACACCGGTGTGTTGTCAGTTAGATTGGTAATCTCGACATTGTTACTGTCGAGGATCCCCGCCAAAAAAGAATCATTTAGGTATATATCATTGAGTATTTCAGTGAGATGATACGGTGTCAAACGGTTTGGTTTGAGTTTGCTTTTTTTACTTGGGTCCAATCCAGAAGGATTGATAAACGAAGTCGTAGTATAATTTTTCGTATGCAACTCATCGTTCATGCGATCGATGAATGTCTTTGCTCCAACTGGCTCCATCAGTGCAACTGCCGCATCGTTACTCGAGTTGATCAAGAGTGCCTTGAGCAAATCATCGCGAGTGAACGTCGCTCCGGCGACTATACCCGGTATCGTGCCTTCGGTTGCAGCGGCTACCTTACTGATAGTAAATACTCTATCCGGCAGATAGAGGTCCTCGGCGATCTTTGCCGTGATTAGTTTGGTCAAACTCGCGATTGGAAAAAGTTGATGTTCTTTTTTAAGCAAGATCGGAGTTGCTACATTGTCTTTCCATCCATATATTGCAATCCCCTTTGCCGTTATTTGTGGCGGATCTATCGCATAAGTACTTGTAACCCCTAGAAATGAAAGGGATAAACACAATATTACTGCTATTCGTACATTCATTGCTCCTAGTATACCATTTATCTCAATTCTTCAATGATATCCTTGAGATCTTTGTATCTCTCTCGTAAGACATGGTTTTTTATAAGCCAAAACAACTTTGACTCGAGATTTTCTATAAATTCATAATCATGCGTAACGAGCAGTATCGTGCTCGTCGTCGCATTACAAGCATCGAGTAGTATTTGCCAGGTCACTTCGTCGAGATGGTTTGTTGGCTCATCCAAAATGATGACATCTGGTTTACTTCCAAACACGAGTGCAAAACGCAAACGCATCCGCTCACCTCCCGATAGTTCTCCGACCATGGTTTCCATTTTTTCTTTGGTAAATTTCATCGCACCGAGATGCGCACGAGCCTTGTTGTCATCACACGCGAGCGCTTCGACAACGATCTCGACGGGAGTTTGCCCGGGGTCAAACACGGCATGTTGATCAAAGTAGCTCGTCGTTATATCAGGAGACCACGCGATCGATCCTCTGGTGAGTGATACGTTTCCGGTGAGCGCCTTGAGAAAAGTAGATTTACCCGATCCGTTTCTTCCAAGCAACACGATGTGTTGACCAATTCGAACATCGACTGAAATATCTCGAAAGATATCGCTCCCTCCTTTGTCATACCCAAACGTTGCATCGGTAATACGGCAGAGCAATTTACCGTTGTGTAGCGCACTTCCCGAGTGTGCGAGCTTGATTTTTGTTCGGGTATCATCTGCGCGCGGACTGTCTGCCTGTTTTTCTTTCAACAGTCGCAGCTCTTCTTTGCGTTTGAGATAGGTCGGCACGTCTTTGCCACGATATGCTTTTTGCGCAAGAATCGGAAGCATCGTTTGCAGTTGCTTGATGCGTTTGGTGTCAGTATCAAAACTGCGTTGCAGTCCTGCGATGCGGGTGAGTCTGTTTTCGATGTAATCTTCGTACGTTCCTTCTGAGATATATACTTTCTTTGTCGCGACCTCGGCTACCTTTGTCGCAACCGAATCAATCATCAGTCGATCGTGTGACACGAACAAAATACCACCACGGTATTCCTGTAGTTGTACCATGAGCTCGAGTCGACTCACGATGTCGAGGTGGTTTTCTGGTTCATCGAGGAGCAAAAAGTCGGGTGCATTTGCAATCCCCACCGAAAGCGCGAGTACCTTTTGTTGTCCACCAGAGAGGAGTGCGCACTGCATGTGCATGTTTTTTTCGAGGTTGTATCCGAGACTTTGTCCAACGGCAAATATTTTCTTGTAAAGAGTTACACTACCGTGCTTTTGTATATATGCCTCGATAGTCAGGGCCGCATTTTCAGGTGTGAACTCCTGAGGAACGTAGTAACAGCGGATATGGCCGTTGTGTTCAATGCTTCCTGCGGTCGGCTCGATCTCACCGACGATGATTTTCAACAGTGTTGATTTGCCCGTGCCGTTGTCGCCGACAATACACATCCGTTCATGTGCGGTGACTTTAAATGATACTTGATCCAAAATATTCTTTTCCAAGAATGATTGTGAGATATTTTTGATTGATATGGTTTTTATCATTGCATGACTGTTATACCATGCTTATATATCTCATTCAAACGACGTGTTGACAACGTCTGTTTCTAGCAGTAGGCTACATAAAAAATTAATAATGGAAAATAAACCCCTCACTACCGAAACTACAGAAGCTTGTTTACCAAAAAATTATCGTATTCACCAAACAGCTACAAATAAATTTGTTTTAGAAAAAAGATGTATCTTTTTTTGGATTCCTGTTTTAAAAGCTTGTTTGAATGTACGCACAAGAAACGACTGCACCGGCACCTATTATGACAGCCGTAAGAGGGCGTACAGAATAGAAAAGAGCAACGGTAAGTGCCGTACATTCTCAGAAGCAGTTGAGTTCTATCGTTACAAACCAAAACAGATATTCCGTATTAATGCGGAAATCTCCATGATCGTACTATGGGCAAACAATAACATCGCCCGAAATTTAATCCACGCGGAGCATGTATATTTAGAACATAGCCGTAAAGGATTATTTTTGCCGCACAACACGGATGCTCAATTCATAAGTATCAGTGAACCATACGGAAAATTCATAATTCAAAACACATGCTATGCCGAAAAAAGTGCATAACATACAAAAGCCACTCCCAAATGAGTGGCTTTTTTTCTACAACAGTATCGGACGTATTACAGAGCGCATTCCCCTTTTTTAAATACATTCAACGGTGATGACGCGTCGTATGTCAGTGTTGAGACATCGGTAAACTGCGTTCCGTCAGCGTTCACATCAGTGTATCCTCGGACAAAGTCTTGTCCGGATTTTTTGAATGCGACTTGCATCACCGATGTCGTTCCTTCTGAGTTGAACGTATAATCCCCGATCAAGGTGTCATTGGTATATGTACCAGTAAAGGTACCGCTCGAGCTATCTTTTTCAAAGTTGTTAAACTTCAAATCCCCCGCCACCGCTTGTCCTTCCTGACTCGCAATGTGCATGGTAAATACATCTTTATCTGTCCCTGCAACATAACAGCCGACAATGGCGGATGTTTGGGTCGTTGTTGGTACTTCTACTGGTGCTGAAGTCTTTTTAGTAGACCGTGCGATCAACACTACTGCTACAATAAGCAGGATTACAATCAATAATTTTTTCATAGCATCAGTATATCACATGACACAATACCGGACTTTGTTGACGGTTTAATCAAAACTTAGTTTTTTGTATTGTGGAACTTTATTCCCATGAAATACGGCCACACAAAAAGTGCGAGAACCCCTTTCCAAAACGTTAGGTTGAGGTACCCGATCGAAAAGAGCCACCCGATAATCCATAGTGTCCCAAAAAAGTCTTGATGATTTACAATTTGATTATGCATAACCCTAGTATATCATCTTTGGTCGTGGTGTTTAGCAAGAACGGTTCTTGCTAATTTCTATTTGAAAATCACCGATCCGCTGTCGTATTTCAACATGAAAACCAGTTCGCCTTTTGCAGTGAACATGTAGCTTTGTGCTTCACTTAGCATTTTGGTAAAGTCCTGCTCTTGTGAACCTTTGCAGTACATGAGCGTAGAGAGCATGTTGGTGAACGAAATCTTTTCATCACTCACGATGTATTCCCCACCCACGCCGTTACAGTCCGTTGTTGCAGAAAAAGTTTTGTTGGCTTTAAAGGTAAGGGTAAATTTATTTGTCTTTGGTGTTACCTTTGTATCATTGCTGTATATCGTTTGTACCCAACTCCACGTCTTCATACCCAGAGACATTTTGGATGGATTCGCTTCACCTTCAAAGCCTTGTGCGACTTCACCAAACTGCATTGTTTTGGTATCGAGCTTGAGCCAGATGGTCTTTGCAACTGATGGCGCAACTACAAAAGATTCTTGTGGTTTCCTATCACTGTAGTTAACGACGAGCACATCTGGAGTAGATGGATTTTGTGACATTTCCAACGTTTGAGGCGCAATACGATCTCCGAGAAGCACTGCATCAGAACCCACATATCCATTTGCTGTATTGAGCGCTGCTACAACATAATAAAACGTCCCACTCCCACCAGTGTTTTGAGTCAATATAAATGCAGTATCCATCCTGCCATCACCATCAAAATCATGCGACACTTCATCGCCGACATATTGAGTAGTGATGTTGGATGCTGAACCAGGAGCAGCAGGTACACTCGCCTGACCATCTACCAACGTCACTGCCTGACCATCGACTGTATAGGTAGCGTTTTTTGGACTTGCGGTGTTGTTGTCTGGTACCGGTATGTTGTTGCTCGAATGACCTTGTAACAATATCCCGACAACAACAATGGCGACAAGACTGAGTACTACAAAAATGATTTTATTTTTCATAGTATCAGTATAGCAGAGTTGAGAGGTTCTTTATTGCCTTTTTAATCGGTTGTAAAAAGCTTTGCCGACGACGAGCCCGATGAGTGTCCCCAAGATAGCTCCGGCGACAAAGTCAGAAAACCAATGAATGTTGACTGAGACTCCGATGCCGATATAGAGCGCATAGAGCATGGCGACAAAACGAATGACCTTGCTCTTTGTGTCGTTGCCGGGATAGAGCGCAACAAGAGCGGCTGACATAGCAAATGCCACCGTAGTATGCGACGAAGGCCAGCCTTGAAAGGCCCCACCTCGGTAAAATCCAAACTTAAACCCATGACTCGTGTCGGATAGTGTACTCACCATTGACCTAAATCCAGGTGGTCCTGAGCGACCAGTGAACACTTTGTAGAGTGAAGAAATACCAAAGCCGAGGATGCCCGCTTGAGCAGTGGCAAAGGCAGTGTGTATGAGAGATGTACTTTTTCGCACCATTCCACAGGTGATGAGCACGAAGAACATACCAAACGGAACAAGCATTCCGAGAAATACCGGTGGGAACAATATCGCTTGGACCGTCGCTCCACGAGTGTGCTCAAAGTACCACCAGTCAAATCCGCTGCTCACTAACACAAAGCTGACTCCCCAAAATAAGATGTGCCAAAGGATAGTACGCCCGCGAAAAACGTTGATGATGTTTTCTAAAAATTTGTACGTTACCAGTTTCATTTGTTTTCCCGTAGGTGCTTTTTTTATTTCCAATTTACAAACTAAGGATGTGGTGTACTTATGATTTATCGTTTAGGTACTTACTGGCCAGACTTAGAGCAAACGAAGGCAGGATCACAAAGACCGTAGCGAACAAGAGCCGGATCAATACCTTGGTTGCAGTTGAATCCGGCATATCTGGTCCAGAAGCAGTCACCACAATCAACATACCGATAATTCCAAAAACGATAGATGCGTAGATAAATATCCGTGTTGCTATTTTTTGCATAATTTCATTGTATCAAATCTGACCGAAAAGTGTTCGCTAGCTGTTTGGGTTGATGTTGACATATAAATTAAATTGAGTATAGTAGAATAAAATATATAGATATGACATTAATATTTATTTTATCAGTGCTTTTTGTTGCAATAATAATTGCAATTGTATTATTCACAAGGCGGAGAGAAAATTCTAAAATAGAAACTGTTCCCCTCAGAAATGTACCTCATATCAAAATAGCTGAGTGTGAAAGTGATTTCATTCAGTTCATCTGTAAATGTGCAAGAAATGAAAAAGTAGAAACTGATTCGATAGAATCAGTGGAACAATATTTTGTTAAAAATTTTCAATCCTTGAAACTTTCGTATGTATATCAAACGAAATCGATTCTTGCTCTGAATAATATTCCTAAAGTTTTACATACCGCAGCAAAAAAATATTGCAATAAATAATATACTTGCAGAGTGGCTAACAGCCACTCTTTTTATTTGCTGAAGGTCTAGGTTGATGTTTGAACTTTTTTAAGAGCTATGCTACATTCAAATTGAATTACGTTTTCTGTCATCTCTGCACCCGCTTCTGCAAAGGATCTTGAAGTACAAGACCGGACATCCTTATCATTTCCCAGAAGATAGAGCTGAATGAAGAATTGATTACCTAATAAGTGTCTAAGTATACAGACTGCATTTGATATGACTGACTCGAAATACAAAGCAAGATCATTCTCGAGAACGTCGGCCGTACCTTTAACGGTCCTAGTCTGTTCTTACTTGGACACTTATTTTAAACTGCCTTCGGGTGGTTTTTTTATAACTATTTTGCTGGCGCTGTGGGACGATGTTGGAACCTATTTGCGCCAAAATCAAAGATCGTGAACAATTTTATTGTTTCTGAGTATTCCAATAGCGTTTGAGTAAGTCTTACTTCGTTTTGCAAGTGCTTCAACTTGATCACTGGGTAAAGAAGAACATTTTTTAATAAATCCCAATATCATATTCATATAATCATAATCTTTACGCGCAGCCATTCGCAAGTTATATATTCTTTTCTCTTCGTCGTTCAACACCAAAGACTGAAGCCTCTCAATCTTTGCTTTATAGATAGGTACGTGTGTAGGATTGTGCTTTTCTAAAGTTTTTATATCCGCAATTATCCGTAATGGATTGTCGAGTATGGGGGCATTGAGGTACAACTCCGCAAGGTCAGAAGAAATTTCTTCTATTGATAGCAATGCCTCAAGAGAATGGGCTGCATCAAAGGCCAATGTCAATTTTTCAAAACGTGCCACGAGCTCAGCAGCTTCTTCTGGAGTAGTCACTTCCTCTTGAGGTTGTCTCGATAAGTAATCTTGTAACCATTCACTTTCTTCCTTTTCTTGTGCAATCTTTTCTAATCTTTGTTTTTCTTCAGGGCTCGGACCACTTTTCATTTCTTCATTCATGAAATGATTATATCAAATTATGTTGAAACTTACTTGCTGGCGCTGTGGGACGTTGTTAGAACTTTGATTAGTTAACCTGATATTCCCAGCCGGGTTTCCAAGACCTAGTTTTACGCCAATCTTCGGCGAGCGCTTGTTTCCATATCTTACCTTTGATCAAAACGTCCAAAGCTAGTTGTGGAGCCTTGTGAGCAACTATTGCAATATGTTTGCCATCATAGTTAGCTTTTAGAAATTTGAGGAAGTCTGTAATTCTAATCTTGACGTCTTCATAACTTTCACCTTCTGGAAATTTATTCACAATACATTCGTCCTCCTGCATTGGTTCAACTATGTCTGATGATGCACCATTCAAGCTTCCGTAGTTACATTCTCGTAGTCGTGCATCAGGAATAATCTCATACATGCCTTCCCAAGATAGTTTTGCTGAATCAACTGCGCGCCTTAAATCAGAGCAAAATACTATATCAAATTTCTGATATTTCGTTTGTTCCTTTAGTTCTATTGATTGCTTAATTCCGAGATCAGAAAGTGGGACATCTTTCCATCCTGAAGAAATATTGTTCTCATTATCAGTCGTAGTCCCATGAACAAAATATGTAATTTTTATTGACATGCCTTAATTATACTAAAAGTTCGATTCCTTTGTGTTTGCTGGCGCTGTGGGACGATATTGGAACTAAAATCATTGACAATATTGTTAATATATAGCATTATACTAAAAACAATAAAAGATGATAAATACTTCTTTTGAAACTGTGTATTGTGTTCGTCAACCTAACCAGTTCTTTAAAATTATACTTCCCTATACAAAATCTTTACCCGCTTCTATTCCTGTTATTATCAAAAATGAAGACATGCGTGGGTTTGAAAAAGAGCTACTTCATATTATAGGGTTTCTTGCAGGAAGCTGTGTACGCAAAGGAATAATTGTTGAAGAAATAGAAATTATTTTACCCCCTATGGGTGAATACCTTTTCCTTCAAGAAAAATTGCAAGGTATCCTAAATAATGAAGGGCATAAATTTTCTGTAAGTATTGGTCTACAAATCGATCTTCCAAATACAAAATTGGAAGATATAGATATCGACATGCAGCTTGATTTACTTTCAAAGAAAAATGCGGGAAATAATTAAACCAGAGTCTCTCTTTTTTGAGAGACTTTTTTATTTCCATTTTACGAGCTGAGGCTGTGGGACGATGTTAGAACTTGTATTACATTGACAATATAGAATAATAATGCTATAATACAATTAATTAAAACGTTTACAAATGAATAGTCTAAAAGCTGCTAAATGGGGCAACATAACAAAAATCATTGTATTTATTTATGTAACTATTGGTGGCGGGTACGAATTATATTTTGGAATAACTACTCATCATATACACTCCAGTTTCCTCTTTGCCTTTCTATCGGGTACGATCTTCATTGGTCGAATCGGCTACGGCATACATTCTGGGGCACAGAAAACAATTCCTGCAGATATATACGGATTGATCGTCATGTGGACGATAGCGTTCACAAGACTTTTATTAGATGGGTTTTAGTACAAAGTTATTAAGAAGCATTAAAATTGCTTCTTTTTTTATTGCTTATTTTTACTTGTTGGGGAACTAGGACTCGCCTCTTCCGTTGGTCGAGATCCACTATTTTTATAATCACTCCCTTTCTTAAAATTGGGACCTATAGTAAACGGAACCAAAATCCCCTTGCAGTGATTTGCACTCAAAGCTGAGGGCCTGGGACGATATTCGAACCGAATTATTGACAAATTATAAATAGTATGTAATATACAGAAAAATCATATAGCATGTTGTACCTTAAATCTTACTCAGACATAGCTACTATTCCAGAAAACTACACCTATACTTCCCCAAAGAAAAAGGCGAAATACTTGTGGACACTCCTGTTTGGATTTTTGACTGGCGATTTAAATCCCATTCATATTAACCCCTTTACGACCACAAACTTCAAATCAAAACTTGGCGGATTAGCTAGACATGGTATTAGCACACTGGCACAAGCTGAAAGTTTTATTTTTAAAATTCTCAAGTTTGCCGAACCTACAGAAATTATTGCAAAAGGTTATAACAATATTCGTTACCTACGCCCTGTAAATATGGGAGATAAGATAATGTATACCTATACACTTTTACAGAAAAAACTTCCAGAGACAAAATGTCACGCAGAATGTATCTGGCAGATCAAAGGAATGAACCAAAACGGAAAAGATGTTTTTGTTGCAGAATGGGTAATCATCTATTCAGCAATACAGAAAAATATTATTAAACGCTTTATAAGTCCTTTTGGTTGGTTTAGTTCACCTATTGAAGTACACGACACTCCTATCAGGGTCTTCCTCTTACGTTTATGGATTGTTATCTGTGGCGGTGTGATTATTTTCCTGTTCGCCTATTTCTGGAATAGATAGCTTTAAACTGCATCAACAATTGATGCAGTTTTTTATTTGCTAGGGGTCTGGGACGATGTTAGAACCATATTGATTGACAAATAAAGGAAATATTATAATATCCATTTAAATTAAAACTACCATACAATGATAAACAAATTTCTTGAGAAACTCATTGGACAAGATTTAAGTTCTTATAAAATTGTTCTCATGAGCGAAGTCTACCGAGTAGACGTAGACGGACTAAATCCTGTTTCTCTTGGTTTCTTCAAAAACCCTGATGTTGCTAAAGCATTTGCTGGGCAACAAAATGACTCTAACAGAGTAAAGGTTGATGAAGTATTTGTACTTTCAGACGGTAAAAATGGATTTACTATGAATGAATCAAGAACAGCCTTGCACTTTGATGATGAAAAAGAAATTTTGAAAATTAAAGAAGCTGCACTTAAAAAGCTTTCACCGGAAGAGCGGAAGATTTTAGGCATTGCTTAAAATTAAAAAACTATTTTAAAACTGTATTTATTAAATACAGTTTTTTGTTTGCTGGGGAACTAGGACTCGCCTCTTCCGCTGGTCGAGATCCACTATTTTTATAATCACTTCGTTCATTAAAAATAGGGACCTATAGTAAACGGAACCAAAATCCCCTTGCAGTGATTTGCACTCAAAGCTGGGGAACTAGGACTCGAACCTAGATAAACGGAACCAAAATCCGTTGTCCTACCATTAGACGATTCCCCAGCTTTGTTTACAAAAAGCACTGCATTCCTTCGGAACCGGATACAAATGAAAGCAGATTCATTTGTATTCCCACCACCAGACGATTCCCCAATAGTAGGACTCGCGTCGTACTACGATTCGAGCTTCGCTCTCTCTGCACTGCGTTTTCTACAAACCTTCGGTTTAAGAAAACGGGAGCATGAGAACGATTCCCCGAGACGCTGATATTTTATAACACAAAATGTATGCTATTTCAACGAAGATTCAATCCCCATCATCTCGATCATCGCGAGTTCGAGCGGTAACGCCGGGACTGCTGCGTACGCGATGCGCTCAATCGCCGTAATCATCGCGATAACGCCGCGAGATGATATCGCCTCCATACCTTCGATCGCACCCGCTTTGACAAGCTCGACATACACCTCCGAATGCTCATCTTCAAATGTCTCTCGCATCGACGGCGCATACCGATACATGAGAGATGCACGCATAACATCGAGAAACAGGCTCGCCAACAGCATCATATCAGTGTGATGTGCCTGTGCACGAGCGAGTGTCTGGTACGCGAGATCGATATCTCGTACGATCAGTGCGCGGTAGAGCTCGGTGATGGTCGAGAGCGTCGGGGCGCCAGTGATCATCTCTACGACCTCTCTCGTGATCACTCGAGTCGGGGAACCTGAGCAAATCTTTTGCAGCATGCCGAGCGCATCGCGAAACGATCCTTCAGAAAGAAAAGCGATCAAGGACGCCGACTCTGCGTCGATGGTAAATGATTCTTTCGTGGCGACATCACGCAGCGTTTGTGCAAGTATTTTTTCTGTTGGTTTTCTGAACGAAAACACCTGACATCGCGAGAGTATCGTCTCAGGTACTTTGCCCTGCTCTGTTGTCGCGAGGATAAATATCACATGCGCCGGTGGCTCTTCGAGCGTCTTCAAAAGTGCATTGAATGCATCCTTGGTCAACATGTGTACCTCGTCGATAATGTAAACCTTGAACACTGATGAAAACGGCAACACGCGTACTGCTTGGCGCAACTCTCGGATGTCGTCGATACTCCGGTTTGATGCGGCATCGATCTCATTGATGTCTTCGGGGTTAGTACCAAGAGAAGCCGCAAAGATACGGGCAACTGACGTTTTGCCCGTACCACGGCTACCCGTGAACAGGTACGCGTGAGAAAAGGTGTTGTTTCGTATGGATGCTTCGAGTACTGATACGATGTGTTCTTGCCCGATGACTTTTTTCCAATCATCTGGCCGATATTTTCGGTAAAACACCTGGTTTAGCATCGCATCTTTCATAGCGCTATTGTAACAGAATTAAAAAATCCCTGCTTTTTTGGGCAGGGATTTACTTATTTACTTTTTCTTATCTATAACCACATATGTATTATCAACTGCAATTCGCTGAATAAACAGATCAAGCGCTTTTTCAATTCCTGAGAAAAAATCTTCCAATTTTTCAAGAGTCTGCTTATCTTTGAGTACAACTTCTGTACGCGTACCAGTCAGTAATGTGTGCTTGATAGCATAAGTCAGATACAGTAGATTGCTTGCTCCGAACCGATCCGCAACATGTTGTATTTCCAATCCATAATCTTTTTCATGCCCTGCGGGCACTTGTTGATTTAAAAAATCAGAAAAGTAATCATTATTATGGTCGTAATAATTGTTTATTACAAACCTAATCTGACTTTTCACGTTATGATGTGATAAATCAAGTTTCTGTTCTTTTTCTTTCAAAATTTCTTTTAATGAGCAGGCGTGGTTTGTAAGTTGTAAATTTGTTTCTACAGCTCCACCTACAATAGCTGTTATATCTTCATGTCTCATAAATAATATTTTTTGAAACAATACCATAAGTATACATTTTTGTCAATTCTTTAGAAATCCTTCCACAATATGTCTCGTCTCTTCACTGCTCTTGGTCTCCATGAGTTGTATACGCAACTCTTTTGCACCAGTAAACCCTGTGCAGTACGCCTTGAAATGTTTTTTCATGATGGCGAAGCTTTTGATATCACCCAGAAGTTCTTCAAAAAGCTCTGTGTGCTCCACTAAAACATGGAGCCGTTCTTCTATCGTGATCGGATTTGTTTTTGACATCGGAGCGCCACGCTTTGTATCAAAAAACATTTTCAGTAGTGGCACCTTGTAAAACATCGATCGCTTTGGAAGCGTTGCATTGACTTCCCTACTCTCGTCAAAAAACCATGGATTTCCAAACAGTGCACGCCCTGCCATCACGCCGTCGCAGCCACTCATCGTTGCCTTTGCTCTCCCGTCATGGAGACTCGTCACGTCCCCGTTACCGATGACGACCGTGTCGGGTGCAAGAGCGTCACGAAGGAGGACGACCTGTTTGATATAGTCCCACTGAGCAGGAACTTTTGACATGTCTTTGCGAGTGCGTGCATGCACGGACAGCGCGGCGATACCCGTAGAGAGGAGCATCGGTATCCAGGTATCGATCTGCACGCTGTTGTACCCAACACGTGTTTTGACTGAAAGTGGGATATCTTTGCCCGAGGCCTTGATCGCACGCTTCGCGGCGTTAATAACGGCAAGTGCTGCATCGGGGTCTTTGATCATTGCGGCTCCCGATCCTTGCTTCTCGATCGTTTTGTCAGGGCAACCCATGTTGATATCTACTCCATCAAACCCAAGCTCACACGCAAGCTTCACTGCACCTTCCATCATCACCGGATCTGAAGAAAAAAGCTGTGCCACAATCGGTCGCTCTCCTTCGCTATACACCAGGTCGCGAGCGAGCACCTCACGCCCGCCACTCATCAGTCCGTTGGCAGAGACAAACTCAGTCCACATGACGTCTGGTTTGCCGTATCGAACAATGAGACGACGAAATGCCGCATCGGTCACATCAGCCATGGGTGCGACACAAAAAAACGGCTTTCGCTCATGTCGCAGTGTTTGCCAAAAATTCATACTAGTGGAATTTATAAATTACCTTATTTCCAAATCGAACATCCAAGTATTCGAGTACCTTTGATGCATCGCGATACTGACTCGACAGTGGTTCAGTACGAAGTGCGCTATAGAGTATGTCGAGTGCAGCTTCAGTATCTTTTGCTGGATCAAATATAATGTTCGCGTCGTGCTTACTATGATCAAATACCACTGAAAGATTGTGCTCTGAAATAAATAAAAATGAAATCGGTTCGACGTCGATCGCCTTGAGTCGATCTTGTATCAACGCAATCTTAGCTCGCTCCTGATCATCGAGCGGATCGAACGGGTACGGCTTTCGCTCTCCTTTATATATTTTGAGATATGCATTACCTGAAAAATATGGCGCATCGGCAAACACGGTACCCTGTTCATCCATAAATGAACACACCTGATCGCTATCACACCAGAGATACAGACCAGTGTATTCGGATACGACTACTCGTAGCGAGTGCATCGAGTCACGCGTTACTTCTATTGTTTTAAATCGAGGATATGACTGCAACACTGCATGAGAAATGCTTGAGGTAGATACTAAAAAAATGCTCGACTTTGGTAGTATCCATAAATGTTGACCTTGAAGGAGAGCCATGACGGACTGTGATACATCCATCGGATCAGCAACGTGCGTGCCTTCTACATGTATCTGACTCACTTGAAATTTGGGGAGCTTGATCAACAAGACGATACCAACGACGACGAACACAATACCGACGATGAACAAGAAAAGTTTCCATGGAAAGGGTTTTTGCTTTTTTGCATTACTGTCTTGTTTCAGTACTGTTTTATGGTATGTCCGTTCATACATACTTATCCAAGATACTCTTTACCAACATATGGACGAAGGACTTCGGGCACTTTGATACGACCATCGGGCTGTTGAAAATTTTCTATAATAGCGGGGATCATCCGTGATGGTGTTGCGATGAGTGTGTTGTTGAGTGAGTGTGCATAGCGAAGTTTCCCCTCGGCATCTTTGTATCTGATGTTGAGTCGTCGTGTCTGAAAATCATGAAAATATGAGGCCGAATGTGTCTCGCGAAATTTTTTCTGACTTGGCATCCATACTTCGATATCATATTTTTTGACTTGTCCTAGTCCGAGATCTCCACCGCAGTTCGTCACGATGTGATAATGCAGCCCAAGCGCCTGCAACAATTCTTCAACATTTGCGGTGACTTCTTCGTGGTATTTTACTGACATCTCGTGACTTGCCTCACAGAGTACGACTTGTTCTAGTTTGTAAAATTCATGCACTCGAATGAGCCCTTTTACATCTTTGCCGTGACTTCCCGCTTCACGACGAAAACACGGTGAGAAGGCCACATATTTTTTGGGAAGATCGCCTACTGCCAACACTTCATCAGAATGGTATGACATCATTGCTACTTCTCCTGTACCTGCGAGGTAATCGTCGTCTTGTGTCTTGTACAAATCTTCTTCACCTTGAGGTAAATACCCAGTACCATATAAAGAGTGTTTGGTAACCAACGAAGGAACGACAAATGGCGAAAATCCTTTTGCGATGACATGTTGCATACAGTACTGCCACAATGCAAACTGCAACAACACTGCATCGTTTTTGAGAAAGTACCCACGAAAACCTGCAACTTTGGTTCCTCTATCAAAGTCCACCATATCGAGCTTTTCCATAAGCTCTACATGATCGTTCACCTCAAAATCAAACATCGGTTGCTCTCCCCAAATTTTGCACTCAACATTTTCTTCATCATTTGCTCCTTCTGGAACTGATACATCTGGCACGTTGGGTACCTGGAGCATGAGCGTATGCCACTCTTTCATGATGGTCTTGATGTCTTCTTCGGCTGCTTGTACTTTTTCTTTGAGTGGTTTCAACGATTCGATGAGTTCGGCTCGTTTTGCCCCATCAGTTGTTTTGGGAATTTCATCCGAGAGAGTGTTTTGCTCAGTGCGCAATGTTTCAAACAACGCTTGCGCCGCTTTTCGTTTTTCTTCAACCAACAGGAGCGCGTCGACATCAAATGAAAGGTGTTTTTTACGAACTGCGTCTTTGATAAGGTCGGGGTTTTCTTTGATAAATTTAATATCGAGCATAAGGACATAGTACCAAAATGGTACAATTATTCAATGGAGCGGTTTCCTATCACAACGATTGATCCCTTTGACGCATTCCCGGCACTCGCCGAAATTCCCCAACCTCCCAAGTCACTCTTTATGCGTGGGTCACTTACTCAAGCGAAAGGAACAAAGTACATCACCGTCGTTGGAAGTCGCAACTACACCAGCTACGGCAAAAGTGTCTGCCAAGCTTTGATCGCAGGGCTTGCGGGATATCCCGTCACGATCGTCTCAGGACTTGCCATCGGTATCGACTCCATCGCACATCGAGCAGCACTCGACGCCGGACTTCCTACCATTGCGTTCCCTGGCTCAGGACTCAACTGGAATGTCTTGCATCCAGCACAACACCGCGGACTCGCCGAAGAGATCTTGCAGTCAGGCGGCGCACTCGTTTCAGAATTTCCACACGACACTCGTGGTGCCATCTGGACATTTCCCCGTCGCAATCGCCTCAAGGCAGGACTCTCAGACATGGTTATCATTATCGAGGCAGAAGAAAAATCAGGGACCCTCATCACCGCACGTCTTGGCACTGAGTACAACAAGATCGTTGGCGCCGTCCCAGGGACCATCACGTCTCCAAACTCCAAAGGGACGAACTGGCTCATCAGACTCGGTGCAACGCCGATCACCGAGACAAAAGACATCCTCCAAGAACTCGGTTTTGCCGAAAAGCCGACCGGAGATGTTTCAGCATATCTGATGTTAAATACCGACGAAGAACGAGTGCTCGCAACACTGAACGAACCCAAAACCAAAGAGCAGATTATGCGCGAACTCGACCTCGACCCCAGTAGCGCCAACGTCATCTTTTCTACACTCGAAATCAAGGGTGCGATCACTGAAAGTATGGGGTTTGTCCAGCGTATTGTGTAAATCAAACTTTTGTTGTAGAGTACTTTCAAACCAAATCTTTAACTATGATCGTATCTGTAATTCGGAGTAAATACTCAAAAGGTAATCCTCCTAAGAAAATTGTATGCAATGCACAAATTCCGTTATTTTTTTTAAAGAACTTATCAAGTGGTTCTATAAAACGATTAGCACTACGTCTGGGCGTCACAACCATTGAAGAATTGCATTTAATTGATAATGAAGAAATATCAAACTGCATTCACAATAGACGTATACTAAAAGAAATATTTGATGCAAAGGCTCAAATCGGCAAGCGAGCCCTAGTCAAAAAGCATGTAATCAAATTTGAAGATCGTGCTTTTGAAAAAAATATTCGAATTAAGCCATCACAAAGACAATTTCTAATTGCTATTTCTTTATTTAAAGAAATATTAAAAGATATAGATGATGTAATCATTTTTGTGTTAGATGTAAATAATGACCAAATCCCTTTTAGGCAAAGAGCTTTGCTGAAAAGTTTATATGAAATCTCAAGAAGAGCTTTAAAAGCCGCATAAAAATAGCCGCCGTATTAATTCAATTATATGGCGGTTTTTTATTTGAAAAATGTTTCTAATTTGCTAAATAATTCTCCACGTGGTACTACTGCAACTACTTATATGAAATTATTGATCGTCGAATCCCCTTCAAAAGCAAAAACTATTGAGAAGTATCTCGATGGTGCATATACCGTGCGCGCTTCGGTCGGACATATCCGTGATTTGCCCAAGTCCCAAAAAAAAGCCATTGATATCGATGCTGGTTTTGTGCCGCACTATGAGATCAGTAAAGGCAAAGAAAAAGTAGTCGACGAACTCCGTTCACTGGCAGAAAAAGCTGGCGAAATCATTCTCGCTACTGATATGGACCGCGAAGGTGAGGCGATCGCATGGCATATCGAAGAGCTCTTGAAAGCAGACAAAAAGGTCAAGTCCCCGATCTCTCGAGTGACCTTTAATGAAATCACCAAAGAAGCCATAACCCTCGCCCTTACTCATCCGCGTAGTGTCGATACCAATCTCAGAAAAGCCCAGGAGGCACGCCGCGTGCTTGATCGTCTCGTCGGCTATGATCTCTCTGGTATCATCTGGAAAAAGGTTCGATATGGACTCTCTGCGGGCCGAGTACAATCCCCTGCACTACGCATACTCGTCGAACGAGAACGCGAGATTGATGCATTTATCCCTGAAACATACTGGGTACTAACTGCAGACTTCAAAACAACCACAGGTGTTACTATCACAGTGACTTGCGTCGACGAACCACGAGCAAAAAAAGAAGTTGATCGAATCATCGCTATCGGAAAAAAGGAGCCGTGGTTTGTCAAAGAACTAAAAGAAAGTGAACAAAAGAGAAGCCCTCGTGCTCCCTTTACTACTTCGACATTGCAGCAAGCAGCGAGTTCGCGACTTGGCTTCTCCCCGAGCCGCACCATGCAGGTCGCACAGAAACTCTACGAAGCCGGACATATCAGTTATATGCGTACTGACTCAACCACTCTTTCTGCTGTCGCACTCGCCGCTATCTCAAAAATAGTTGAGAAAAAGTACGGCAAGGAATACTTAGAAATACGTACCTACAAAACAAAGGCAAAAAATGCCCAAGAAGCTCATGAGGCGATCCGACCAACGCATGTTGAGAAATTTTCTACAGGAAACAATGAAGAGCAGAAAAAACTTTACGCACTCATCTGGGAACGCACCGTGGCTTCACAAATGGCTGATGCAAAAGTACTCAAAACGCGCATGGTCGCAAATGTAGAGAGTACAGAGAGTATCCCTGACTTCACTACTACGGGAAGTAGAGTGCTGTTCCCTGGATGGCTCATCGCAGACCCCGATGCCCGCGGAGAAGACGTCGAACTACCGTTGGTCAAAGAAAAAGAGTCGCTCGACCTCGTCGACATACTCGATACCGAAAAACAAACACAGCCACCTAACAGATATTCTGAAGCAGGCTTGGTGAAAGAACTCGAAGCACGTGGCATCGGCAGACCAAGTACCTACGCAGCCATCATTCGCACGATTGAAACGAGAGGTTACATAGAAAAGATCGGTCGCTCTCTCAAACCTACCGATACTGGCATGGTCGTATCGACATTTCTCGAACAAAATTTTATGCAGTATATTTCTGACACTTTTACAGCCGAAATGGAAAACGAACTTGATGAGATCGCCAACGGCGAACGTGATTATGTAAAAACACTCAAAGACTTTTATGGTCCATTTCAAAAAGAAGTCAAAGAAAAGGACAAGCTTGATAAAGCAACGATCCTCGAAGCCGCTGATCCAAAGTTCAGATGCCCTGTTTGTGGGAGTAGTATGATCGTCAAACTCGGCCGTGGTGGCAAGTTCATCTCATGTGATCGATACCCTGACTGCGAAGGCGCTCTCACGATAGATGGCACCGAAATCAAAAAAGATGAGCCGGTCGGTATCGACCCAGAGACAAAACTCCCAATATTTGTCCTCGTAGGTCGTTTCGGACCCTATGTACAACTCGGCACCCGAGCACCCAAAAAAGTCGCAACAAAAGCTGCGAGAGACGAAAATGGAAAACTCATAAAAAAAACTCCTGAACAAAAACTCGCCGCAAAAGAAGAAAAAGCAGCACTTGCAAAAATTGCGAAACCAAAAATGGCAAGCATCCCCAAAGAGATCGACCCAAGTACGGTAACGCTCGACATGGCACTCCACTACCTCGCACTTCCTCGCATCCTCGGAACACACCCGAGCGATGGCAAAGACATCATCGCAAACATCGGCCGCTTTGGTCCATACGTCGGACATGAACGAAACTTCCGCTCGATCAAAAAGCCGCTTGATCCCTACACGATCACCCTCGACCAAGCGCTCGAGCTCCTCGCGCAAGAAAAAAAACCGAGAGGGTTTCAGAAAAAGAAATAAAAAAAGATTATCAGAAAAAATTCTAATAATCCTATTTTGGAATTTTGCTAAATAAATACTTTTGGTCTACTTATTTCAAGAAAAGAAAAAAGGAAATCTTGTTCTCTTCTTGAAAGTGACTGCTCAATTTCGAACATGCCACTATAATCCCAACCATGGCTACAGTTTGAATACCAAGCCATATCTTCATCCTGATCTGTCAGATCGCATCCCATCTGTCCATCGTAAACAATAAAATTTCTGAAGCGGGATTCATGAACTGGAAATTTATCTTTTATTTCTTCTTTGATAGTAGCCATTACTTCTTTATACGTTCTCGATTTATCTTCAAGTGCTTTATTAGCTCTTTCGATATGTTCATGGCTATGACGTATAGTCCAACTATACACCTCAAGGTTTTTTGCTCGAACTGACTTGTGCCTTAATGCACAAAGCAAAAAGAGTTGTTTTGCATTTATTTGATTTATCATGATACTATTTTTTTTTGATATTACATTTTATTTTTCTGATGTCAATATTTCATACTTTCCCTAAAAATTAAGGTATTATTAGTAGATGAATCCCGATTCCCTTTTTTCGCTTATCACTCATCCGCTGACGGATGCTGACAAGGCACTCATTGAAAAAGCGTTTGAGTTTGCTAAAGAAAAACATGCATCGCAGAAAAGAAATAGCGGCGAGCCCTACTTCACCCACGCGCTTGCAGTCGCAGAAAACTGCGCACGACTCAACATGGACACTGAGACTATCATCGGTGCGCTTTTGCACGACGTACTCGAAGATACGGATACGAGCGAAGAAGAGATGCGTGAGGCATTTGGAGATGACATACTTTTCCTCGTCAAAGGAGTAACGAAGCTCGGACATCTCAAATACCATGGCGCAGAACGGCACGTCGAGAGCCTACGCAAATTTTTCATGGCGATGGCCGAAGACTTGCGCGTGCTCATCATCAAACTCGCCGATCGTCTTCACAACGTCTCTACTCTCCAACACGTCCCACCCGAAAAACAAAAACGTATCGCGCTTGAAACCATCGAAGTACACGCCGCACTTGCAGGGCGTCTCGGTATGGAAAAGCTCAAAAACATGCTTGAGGATTTTGCATTTCCATTTGCATTCCCCAAGGAATACGTGGCAACAAAAAAGATTATGGAAGACATCGTGCCAGAGGCACAAAAAGTTGCAGACTTTGCACACAAAAAGATTACCGAAACACTTGCGACATTTTCTATTTCTAGTCAGATATTGTCGAGAGTAAAGGCAACGTACTCAACGTACAAAAAATTGATCAAGTACAATATGAATACTGAACTCGTCTACGACATTGTCGCGTTGCGCGTCATTACCAACTCGGTCACCGACTGTTACCAAGTGCTCGGACTCATCCATATGCTGTGGAAACCTATCCCAAAACGTATCAAGGACTTCATCGCGCTGTCCAAACCAAACGGCTATCAATCGCTTCACACAACCGTCGTCACCGAACTCGGCATTATCGAAGTACAGATCAGAACTATCGACATGCATCACGAAGCAGAGATGGGAATCACGTCGCATCTCGTATACAAAGAACTAGATACTTCAAAAAAGAAAGTACCTTCAACTCACAACCATCTGGCGTGGATCGATAGTCTCAAAGATGTCGGTGATATCCCGGGAAGTCCGAGTAAGTTCCTCCAACAGCTCCACATGGATCTGTTCAAGGCGCGCATCTTTGTCTTCACCCCTAAAGGCGACGTCATCGATCTCCCCGAAGAAGCCACCCCGATCGACTTTGCCTACGCCATACACTCTGACATCGGAGATGCTGTTTCGTCTGCACGGGTCAACAGCAAGATGGCTCCACTAAAGACAGTGCTCCACAACGGGGACATCGTTGAAATCCAGACGAGTAAACATACTCATCCATCGAGCAAATGGCTCGAGTACACAAAGACAAGCTTTGCAAAACGTAGGATTCGTAGTTATATAGCCGAACACGGAGGATTGATCGATAAATTTTTTAGTAGTAAAAAATAAAAAAGCACCCCATAGAGGTGCTTACTTTGTAACTATTTAATAACCGTTGGTAAAATAATATGGTTGTTCGTACGGCACTGTTTCGTAAATAGGTTCCCGTAATAATATCGAAACCAGTTGGTTAAATATATTTCTCCGCTGGCCATAATAGGATCGATATCCGATACAGCGAGGTGCTCGATATATCCTTGGGTATTGATTATAAAAACCGTTACTGTATAAATTATTATCTGAATACACAGGTCGTACTACAGGCAGATATTGATTGTAATATCCATTACTGTATAGGTTATTACTATTTCTCAGGCCGTAAGAATACGTATTGTTTACACGGTAGTTACGAGGTCTAGTATTGTTTAAATATCCTCGCCTATTCTGTCGATTATATTGCGCATTATCTTGTAGAAATGCAAACATAAGAATCAGGAAAATGAATACTTTCATAGCAATTCGTTTAAAATGAACAATGTTGTGTTATAAATCTACTATACGCAAAAATCTAGTGTTGTCAATTTATATCCTAAAGACTGAAGTTTTTGACATTGTAGAGGTCATCAACGTCTTCTTCGGCTTGTACTGCCTCTGCTTTGTCTCGATCATCCAAGAGTGCGACTTCTTCTTTGGCTTCTTGGACTGATAGAAGTGTAGCTGGCTCAAGTTCAGCCGATACTGGCGTTGTGGTTTCTTCGTCCTTTTTTATAAAAAGATTTTTGAGGGTTTCGAGTGGGCCTTTGTGCGCATGTTCGTGCGTACCGAGTACAGAAATGATCGTATCGAGATCTTCCGGAGAGAAATAATCAATCGTGATTTTCCCTCCTACTTCACGCGGTTCGATGTGGACACGGGTACCCAACGATTCTTGGAGTTTTTGTTCGATCTCCATGAGCTCAGTACTTGGAAGCAATTCTTTTTTGCGCACTTTGTCGACGGCAATCCGGCGAGCGATACGCTCTGCTTCGCGAACGCTGATCTTGCGCATCATGATTTCTTTGAATAACGTCATTTGTTCTTCGGGGCGAGTCGAGAGCATCATGAGCGGCCGAGTATGACCTTCGTTGATTTTGCCAGCTGAGAGCGCGTCGAGAAACTCTTGCGGGAGTGCCAAAAGACGGATTGAGTTGGAAACATATTCACGACTTTTTCCCATCTTTTGACCGATCTGTGTATGAGTGAACTTAAACTCGCTGACAAGACGTTCAAACGCTCGTGCACGCTCAACTGCGTTGAGGTCTTCTCGCTGCAAGTTTTCTATGATGGCGATCTCGAGCTTCATCATGGAGTCATCTCCCACTCGAATGATGGCAGGTACCTGTGAAAGTCCTGCAAGACGAGATGCGCGAAGTCGACGCTCTCCGGCGATAAGTTCGTACTCAGTGATCAGTCCCCCATCTCCCGTTTCTTTTTCAATACGAGAAACGACGAGTGGCTGAAGCACGCCGTACTGACGGATAGACTCTGCGAGATCTTTGAGTGGGCCTTCTTCAAACTCACGACGAGGTTGAAATGGGTTGGGCAATATCTTGTCGGTGTCGATGAAGAAAATGGAGTTGGTATAGAGTTCAGACATGGAGATATAATAGCATAAAAATAAATAGGTAAAAAAAATAATCCCTCCAAAATCTATTGGAGGGATTGTGATAGCATGCGGGGTGCATGCTGCAGACACATCTGCATTAATATCCTATGTATTACTAAAATGTAATTTAATTTGCGTGCCTTCTACACGCACGGTTTGATACTTTTTTTGCATGGGCAATTCTTTTAACCTGGCCGGCAGCTTACGCGATTACTATGAGTTGGGCTTTCAAGCGGCCCGCGCTTTGTAAACATTCAACTTTTTTTGTTAAATTTAACCTTTGCCGTCGTGTCATACTTTTGATTTTTTTGATGAACAATTATTATTTACTCAACTATAGTATACACTATACAAAATATATGTCAAGTATCCCCAAAACTCTTTCTTGCAATCCCCAAAATGCACTGTAGAATAAGGAAATTGCAGGTGTGGATATAAAGCAAACTGCTTTGCTTTATATCAGAATGGAATGATGTGGCCGACACACCGGCAATGGTCCCGAAAGGGATACAAAATACGCAGTATATTTTGTACATTGCCGGTGTGGCGGAATGGTAGACGCGTTCGACTCAAAATCGAATACTCGCAAGGGTGTGGAGGTTCAAGTCCTCTCTCCGGCACAATGAAAGAAAAAATTATCGTCATCTGCGGTCCAACTGCTACTGGTAAGTCCGACTATGCAGTAACGCGAGCAAAACAAATTGGTGGCGAGATTGTTTCTGCTGATTCCCGCCAAGTCTACCGTGGGCTCGATATTGGAAGTGGAAAAATTACAAAGAAAGAAATGCGTGGTGTTCGGCATCACCTCCTGGACGTCGTAAGTCCCAAACGCACATGTTCAGTAACACAGTACCAAACGCTTGCCGACAAGGCGATCAGAGATATCTTGAAGCGCAACAAGGTACCGATCATATGCGGCGGGACTGGGTTCTATATCGATAGCGTCGTATACGGACAAAATTTCCCGGTCGTTAAACCAAACACTGCACTACGCAAAAAGCTTGAGAAGTTTTCGACAGAGCAGCTGGCTCAACAACTCGGAGTACTCGATCCAAAACGATTTGAAACTATCGATACCAAAAACAAAGTCAGACTGATTCGTGCAATCGAGATAGCCAAATCTCTCGGCTCTGTACCAAAAGTCACCCGTATCTCAAAGTACGTCGTCGAGTGGCACTACCTCGACTTCCCTGACGACGTGTTGAAGCAACGCATTCACGATCGACTGTTCAAACGAATGAAGTCGGGTATGGTACGCGAAGTACAGAGACTTCATGACAGTGGAGTCTCATGGAAACGCCTCGAAGCGTTGGGACTTGAGTACCGATACATCGCGCAGTACTTACAGAATAAACCCTTCGACACAGCTCAGGATAAACCCTTCGACACAGCTCAGGATAAACTTTCCAAATCAGATATGCTTGAGAAACTAGAAAAAGAAATCTGGAACTATGCCAAACGTCAGCGTACGTGGTTTAAGAAATATGGGAAATAGCTCGATTGCGCCTATTTTGATATAGTATTAAAGTTCTGGGCGATTAGTTTAGTGGTAGAACGAAGGTCTCCAAAACCTTTGGTAGGGGTTCGATTCCCTTATCGCCCGCAATAAAATACCTTCCGATCGGAAGGTATTTTATCTACTATTTATTTCTTTGACTCTTTAAACTTCACAACTTTGCGAAGTTTTTTCGAATACTTGTTTGACTCGATTTTGATACCGGCAAGCTTTTTGCGGTTTTTAGTACTCCAATAGGTTTCCCCTGTTTCTTTATTGGTCAATTTGATGAGGTTATCTTGTGACATAGTGGCAAAACTATAGCAGATAGGTCATTTTTAGGCAATCCTCAATACATTGACTTTTGATTACAATATGCTATAATAAGTAAAAATATTTCTTAACCAAATAAATTCTTTACAAATGAATCAAAATTTTCAATTCCGGAGCTATACGCCCGGCAAGGAGTGCCACACTGTTGGTACGCACATAAACTTCCACGACGAAGAGGCAGCGAGTTATGCAGAATTGAGCTTTTATGGTGATGAAATTCATCCCGGCATTACTAACGCGATCGAACAAAAAAAATTCCTCTTTGTACCGGCAGGTATTACTATTTACGAGGGATTGAACTGGGAGCAATGGGAAGACAAAGGAGTAATATTTGTTGGCACTATGGACAGCCCATACGACGAACACTACCTTCCAGAAGAAATACGACAATTTGAGTGTTCAACAACATTAGTTGCGCGAGCATTAAAACTCAAAGGAAATGGTATCGAAAAAATGTTAAATGGCTTGGTCAAAAGCGACAGGAAAAGCGAAGATGATTTCTTGAGTTTTTCTTCTCACATAAGGAGGGGGCAACTGTATCATGGCACAAGTCATGAAGCGCAAACATATATGCTTCAACGTGCCATAGAGCCATTTCAATGGCTTATAGCTTCACAAGATCAATTTTCCCATGAATCAGCAAACTATTGCAGAAAGAATGCAATAGTGGAAAAAATTCGATACAAAGACTTTAAAATCAAAGTTGCATTTATTCAAACCGATGATCCACAGATGACAACCATTGCAAAAACTTCACAGGGAGTATCCGCTAATGTGGTTATTTGTCAAAATTCCCGGGGAAACGTGTATATCTCAACTTCTAAACGCCCTTTTGTTAACCTTGCCTATGTTTATCGGGATATAGCCATCACAGAAATGTCTATAAAAAACATGAAGTTTAATCCGAGAGATCCAAGACTTTTGGAAGAAGGACATATGGTTGGTCTCGATGAATGGCATTTCCAAAAGGAAGCAAATCGGATTTTTAATGGTAGTATATCTTCACCAGAAAAAACCCCGACAAGAATTGCTCCAAATGTACTAATGGCAATTGTATTAAGATCTCTTCAGTACAGCAAAAAACCCCGCGCATTAAGCACTGCACCAGGTTTTGAAAATTTAAAAAAACTTGTCTTTGATGAAGAAAAAAAAATGGCAAGTTAATCTAGTAAGACCCCTCGGAAAAGGGGTCTTTTTTATTACAAATTTTTTTATATTTCGGTTTTGTGTTACAACATATACCTATGCCTTTCTCAAAACGAAGTAACATCAAATTGGAACGTGGGGCAGATATTGCGACAAAGTGGATCGGATCGACGGCGTCACTCGTGACGCACACGATACTCTTTGTTGTGGCATTCTCTCTTCCCATTTTTGGGGTTCCATTTGATCGAATGCTGCTTGTCATGACAACGATCGTATCGCTCGAGGCGATCTATCTCTCTATATTTATCCAAATGTCCGTGAACAAAAACACGGCCGACATAGAAGAGATCGCCGAAGACGTCGGCGAGATCCAAGAAGACGTGGAAGAGATTGAAAAAGACGTTGATGAGATCCAAAAGGATGTGGACGAAATCCAAGAAGACGTTGATGAGATCCAGGAAGATATCGAAGAAATAGAAGAAGACGACACTACAGAAGCACAACAAGAAAAGAAAGAGCACGACATGCTCATCTCGATACAGGAGACATTAAAAAAACTCTCAAATGAAATTGAGAGCTTAAAGAAGAAATAATTATTTTAAATTTACGGTCGTACATGGATTTTAGGATTTTCCATGTTTGGCCCTGTATTTTGAAACAATGATGCAATTAAAAGTATTATTATAATAATAACTACTGCTTTGAGAAACTTTTTCATATTCAAGGAATTTAATGGTTTAATTTCTTCTATTATAGCACCTTTTATGATACTTGTCAATCAATACAGGTGTTGTATCATATGTGAAATTTGATGCATATGTCCATAAAATTTTACATTCACTCGGCGTCGCTTCGTTGCTGGGCTTATGACTACGCGACGTGATTGAATGTAAATCAACAATACATGTATGTTAGATCTTAAATTCAATCACATCTCCATCTTTGACGATATAGTCTTTGCCTTCTGTCCGTACTTTTCCTTTTGCCTTTGCCTCTGTATAACTCCCCGCCTCGAGGAGATCGCTCCAGTACACCACTTCGGCGCGTATGAACTTGTCTTTAAAATCAGTGTGGATCGCCGTACCTGCGATCGGGGCTGTGCTTCCTACGGCTATAGTCCACGCACGCGTCTCGTCTTCCCCTGTCGTAAAATATGTCTCGAGTCCGAGGAGTTTGTAGCTTTCAGTTATCAGGTCATCAAATCCTGTCTCAAATACGCTATCTATTTTGACAAATGCACCCGGAACTTCAAATACGACATTTTCATTTGCCTCAGAGGTGTTTAACACATAGAGCATCGGCTTGAGGGTGAGGAGATTGAGCGATTTGATGATGAGTTGCTCCTCTGTCGATATACCCGCATCTTTTGCGAGCTGCCCTGCCTCGAGGACTGTTTCGATCTTTTTCAAAATAGCTTCCTCAGAGAGTGCGCCCTTGTCACCTTTTTTCACATCCTTTGCGAGTGTCCCAATGCGCTTGGATACGATCTCCATATCAGAGAGTATAAGCTCAAGATTAATGACACCAATGTCGTTCAACGGATCGATCGTGTTGGCGACGTGGATAACTGAAGGGTCTGCAAAGACACGCACGACGTGTGCAATCGCATCTACTTCACGAATGTTGGTGAGAAATTTATTGCCCAAACCCTCTCCTTTGGACGCGCCGGCGACAAGTCCTGCGATATCGACAAACTCGATCGCGCCAGGGATCGTCGATGCTGAGTGTGACAACTGAGAGAGCTTCCAGAGCCGTTCATCGGGTACCGCAACGATACCGACTGATGGATCAATCGTACAAAAGGGATAGTTTTCTGCCGGCACACTCTTTTTGGTCAACGCATTAAAGAGCGTACTTTTGCCCACATTGGGAAGCCCGACAATACCGATACTTAAACTCATAGAGCTTTATACTAGCAGAAATATGAAGAAAAGAAAAAAGCCATCTTATAGGATGGCTGTATGTAGATTAATACCAATTGGTGGTATGCGGAACTCTTCGTGCTCCAGGCCATGGTGGTTCATTTGGAGGGCGGACACCAAGCATTGCTTCAAGTGGTGTTTGTCCAGTGAGCAACATTTGGCGTCGAATTCTCATTCTTGCTCTATTTGATTTCGTATGATCTAGCATTTCTTTTGCGGCCTTAAATGCCTTTTCCGGATTGAGTATATTATATGGCATTGGGAGTGTAGCTGAAAGCCTTCTTCCTCTTTTCAATCTCCATACTCCGTGTTTTACAATATATTCAAGGATGTTTTGATTTTTAAGCCTAGAGAGCTCTTTTTTACTTTGCATAGAAAATGTTTTTCCTATCCTACCATATACTCTATTCCGAACATAATGTTGCATATAATGTCCATGAAAAGTAGCTATATTGACTTAGTATTAAAAAAACCTATTATTATATTTAATACACAGGAATCTGGTCTGGTCCTGGTTGCTCCAATAAGTGAGGTACTTTAAGACTAGGGGTGTCGATGCGGATTGGCATTTACTTACAACTAAACAGAATATTGCAGCCAACAATGACGCTTTAAACCTGAGATCTACATCTTGGGTTTCTTTTTTATTTCCTCATCAATTGCATTAACGGTGCGAGTTCATCTTTATATTTAGCAATCTGACTTTTATATTTTTCCATCACTGCTACTGCCGCGTACATCTCTGCCATGCCACCTTTTTTCTTTTCCTCGATATCTTTTTGAATCTTTTCAAAGAGTTCTTTGACCTCGGGGTTGGATTCAAGTGATTTGAGGCTTTTGGCGAGTTCGGGATTTGCCGCGAGTTCAGTTGCGATCTTTTCTGCTTGTTCTTTGGACAAGCCTTTCATCTGGAGTGTCTTTTTGATTAAAAATGATTTGATAGACATCCGATTACTATAGCAAAATCCGAGTTATAATCAAACCATATGGCAACCACACTCGAGCTCACCGAACTCAACCATCACTGGGCACAGACAAATACCTGCGAACTCAAAAAAACTGCTACTCAACCTGTATTTGGAAATGGCAACCCTGCGGCCTCAGTTGTGTTTATCGGAGAAGCCCCGGGAAAAAAAGAAGATCAAACAGGAGTACCTTTTGTCGGTGCTGCAGGTAAGTTTCTCGATGAAATGCTCGCCTCAATCAACCTCAAACGTGGCAGTGTGTACATCACCAATATCGTCAAATACAGACCGCCTGACAACCGAGATCCGTCTGATGAAGAAAAGAATGCGTGTAAGGGGTGGCTTCATGCCGAACTCGCACTTATAAACCCTGAACTCATCGTTTTTTTGGGACGGCACTCAATGAATGATTTCTTCCCGACCGAAAAGATTTCTACAGCTCATGGCAAACTCCTCCTCAAAAAATTCCCCGATATCCCAACAACTCATTTCCTCCCCCTCTACCATCCTGCTGCTGCACTCTACAACGGCGGTATGCGCGCAACTCTCCTTTCAGATTTCAAACAAATCCCACTCATATTAAAAAAAATGCGAAAGATAGTTAGTCAGAAAATTTAAAACTCTGGAGAATTTGATTAACTGTTTGTTCATATTCTTTTGCGGCTTGGATATCTGTAGGAGAAAGATCAGGGTCTAGTTCAGTGGGTATTTCGTGCATAAATATTTCATACACGTCGGTTCCATGAGTTATTGTAAGTACAACTGGAGAAAAATAACCGAGCTCATCGCTCGTTCGGTCATTATAAAATTCATGATACATTCGAATATCTCCAACTACAATATCTTTTCCTTTTTGATCTCCTGTTCCACTGTCTGTGTTTTTTTGAATCCAATCTGATGTCGTTAATCTTTCTTTATTATCGTCTTTCAAGTAAGTTACAATAAAATCCAAGCTATAAATATCAGTATTTAAATTACTTATTTTAAATTCAGGTTTAAGTCCAATGCTGTTATTTTCAGTTGTTAAATGCCAATTATTTGGATAGAAAAATGATAAGTTTCCGACACTGCCTTTGGTAATCCTACCCACAACAACAGTTTTTATAATATTTATGTTGTCGTAGACAACATCATTACTTTGCGTATTAAAATATATCTTTTGCATTATAAAATATACAAACATAGCGCCCGTTATTGTGACTAACAGCAACATGTAATAATTTGTCTTGTACTTCGGTTTCATAATTTAAGAAATTATATTCACAGTAGCAGTATAACTCTTCCCATCATCTAATCCAACTGTAATTATCCATTGTCCAAGAGACGGAAACGAATTGCCCGGAACAACATATTTATATCTATTGTGATGGTTGATGAAACAATCGTCATCAGAATCGCAATTGGGATCTTCGTCAAAGGTATCAGGGTTGACTGGCAAATGATACCCATCCGCAGATCGAACGATAGACAGGGTTGGATGAAGTAGTGGAATGACTATTCCGTTTTTTGATTTCAAGCTAAATCTAATAGGGACTTTATTGTTTTGATCGAAGGAAATAGTATCAAATGACACTGGTTTAAAACCTTTGAATATATAAGTGACCAGAATTGATTTGATTAATGTTGTTGTATTACCTACCTGATCTGTCGCAGTTATTGTCAATGAGTGTGATCCGATTGAAGGGAGGATAATCGTATTGTTTGTCAGGGCAAGTGGCACCATATCCCATGTCGCTGACAGGACAATATTCTTTTTTTTGGTTTGGTTATCACTAATTATTTTTTTGAGATTTATCTTATCGCCAAGGATATAGTTTGGGGCGATCAACGTCTCGTCGATCAACGGAGGCGTCGTATCGTTGAGTAACGCCCCGGTAGTAATAGTCTTTTCGGGAGTGCCATCGCCATCGGAGTCTATATCGATCGTGGTGCCATTTCCTCCCGCAGCAAGCACTGCTTCATCAATATGAAACGTATGTATCTCTCCTTCAGCAATGGGAATGTCGCTCGCTTGAAATACGAGCGGACTTGCACTATCACGCTCTATAGTAATATCAAATCCATAACTCGGACCCGTACCGTCACCAGTGACTTGATACGTATAGGTATCCTCTGGGAAAAGGATCAACGCCGTCTCGTCTTCAGGATCATAATAAGAATTGGGAATATCACTTAACATATCACCGGCATTGTTTAATCCCGTGACACGACCTTGGGAATCTATCGCCTCAATAGCAATAGGGCTGTGCGCCTTGAGCTCTATTCTATTGTCGTTAGCGATCGCAAGCTTTTGGATCAGGTGATCGCTGTTGGGATATGAGTGATTTGCAAAATATGCATTTAGGTTTGTGAGCTTTTGGGATATTAATTTCAAATAATTGTTTGCCGGCGTCGTCACCGCTCCGTTGTATCCCCACACTGCCTTTATCATATCAATATCTGTACAACTAAATACTTCTCCCCCATAAGTGACACTACTGGAGCACGGGTGAACAAAGACATGTCTGTATTTGCTGCTGAGAATACCTAACCCGTCTTTGATATTTGCAAAGATTGATTGAGTAGTGTTGGTATATTGCTTGTATACAAAATTTACTGGGTCGTGTTGATAATTATCATATGATTTTAATTTATTATTAAAACTTTCTGTGTTTTTATAACATTTTTTATAATTATCTGAATTTACTTCATCACACTTTTTTAAATGTATATCACTTAGTACGCCTCTACTATCTTCTTTGTTGTTAGTAAATTTTCCACCCGGTTTTTCATTTTTATATGCATCTGGTGTAACTTGCATTACACCATGCCCGTAATCAAAACTTACATACTCATTATTAAAATTAATTCCACCGCTTTCCTGCGCTGCAATTGCCATGATTAATTCTTTGGGAAATCCAGCTTGAACGAGTGTTGAAATCTTGAGCGAGTGATCATCGGAACTATCTATTGAAGGAGTAGTACTCGTATTGCCATAATAATGATCAATTGCATTTACGATCGACTGTGCGCGAGAAGCTTTGGTTGTCAGTATATCTACTCCAGACTGCTGGTATACCCCTTGGTTATTTTCATTATACGGAAGATAAATAGGCGTAGAGATTGAGGCTGGTGCAGCAATTGTCCACATCTGGCTACCATCTGTAGGATCTTCTACTTTGTACCACAGTGACCCATTGGCTATCACGGGATCAACAGAAAGCACTTTGACAATCCAATCATGTGGCAGTGTCTTCACAAGCAGACTTGTTGTATCTGGCAATTCATAGAGATTGATAACGCCTGAAGCATCTAGTTTGGCATAATACTGTAAAGGAATAACGGCTGTAGGGTTAATAGGGTCTATCGTTAGCCATGGGGTAAATAAAATGTAATCACTGACAACATCCCCCGTGCCGAGAAGATTGGATGGATGTGTTGGTCCTGTTACACCCCCCCACCAATTATTTTTCATATCGATAGTATTTGTTTCAAATGTTTGAGCTCCATTAACATTGTTATAAATACTATTATCGATAAAAGTATTTATGTGGGTAAAATTTATGGAATAGATACCAACAAAGTTTTGCGAAATATCAGTGTTCGATATATCAATACTATTGCTGCCATAATTGCCAAAACTGATGATTCCCGTATCTAAGGAGTCTTGTATTTTATCGTGGTCTAAATTGACAATTGAATTGTTAAATATTTCTACACCATCATACGTATCAGTAATTAAACTCTTTGTAATCTTTGCAGTTGATGTCTCATAGACACTTACACCTGCATACTGCATATGAGCGATAGTTGTGTTGTCGGCAACAAGAGAGGTGTGGTTAAATATTTCAATACCTATATCAGCTGAATCAATATTTGTATTTTTTATGGTGATTGCCGATGTGTTAAATCCAACAATCGCACTACCGTAGAGTGTATCAATAGTTGAATTACTCATTACAAGACTACTATTATCATATATATTTACACCATCAGTTTTGCCATTTTGTATAGTAATTGTATCAGCGACTATCGTGGTATTATTGTTTGCGTCTAAAGCTATTAAATCTGGATCCAAGAAAGAAGTAGCGCTGATATGTATAGTAGATGTATCTGCAGAAATAGCGCTATGTTCAAATAGTGAGTAAGCAATATCTAGATTTCCACTATCAATATAAACTTGCCCATATTTAAAGTGTAGATAGTCCATTTTCTGTACACCTTGTGGCGACAAAAAGGCAAAGTTAACAAATGAATTTGTAATGTTAGCAGGGTCTGTTATGCCATTATTGTCTGTATCTCCACCAATAGAATCGTCAGCGATTGATGTAGCGTAGACTGGTTCAGTCTGAGTACCCATGATGGCCATTGCACCAAAGATTTCAATAGTTGCATTATCTTCAAATTTAATAATTGTTCCCGCTTGTATCGACAACGTCGCGCCTGGATTTACGTCAACGATGCCAGAAATAACGTAGGGGCTATTGTCCTTAGTCCACATTGTGTCTGTCGTAATGACATCTTGTATAATTGTCGCAGCAAAAACAGAACTTGTATGGCAAAGAGATAGTGAGGCGAAGAAAATAAAAAGTACACCGTACCTTTTCAATTTTTTCATTATTACTAAATTATAAAATACTTTTTGTGTGTCTACAATAATGACTGTGGAAAACTTCGATTTATTGAGCTATATACCGTACTGAAAAAAAGGCAGCATTCAATTGGATACATCTTCGTTAGTTCCCTGCTGCAGCTCTGTACAACGGTCGACTACGCGAACATTGTATGAATGATTTTAAAAAGATACCCATGGTGTTACGAAAAATTAAACAATAAAAAAGCCGCAGTGAATGCGGCTCTAGGTTACGAACTTTTCCTCTCATAACGGTGGGGGCGAAAAAAATTGTGGTTTATGGGAATTATTACACTTTCCTTAAACGAAACCCAATCTTTTTCTTTCCTGGTTTTCAAAAAAACAAACAATAGTTTCGCGGATGACATATCTTTTTTCTCTATGCGCTGCTGTGCATTTTTGCATAAAGCCTGGAAATCAGTGTCTATTTTTTTTGAAACGTGAATAGCTGGCATAGCATCGTTCTTTCTAACCAGCTCCTCCAAATCTTTTGTTTGGGTGATAAATAGTTGATCCTTCTTAGTGGGGACTATTTCTGACGCGTCTGTTAGAGCAATGCTCAGATCAAGATTGCGTATTTTCTTGGCATATTCATGCGCTATAGCATCCTCAATTTTTGAGTGCGCAAGTAAAGCAGGGACTGATTCATATGCAACATGGCCATTTTTTACAAAAAACAAGAGGTGTTCTTTTGCTTTTTGTATCTCATCATTCAACGCAACTATTTCATCAGAAAGTGGTGATTGTTTTAAGCGCTCATCCTTGTTAATCTCCAATCTCTTAATCTCAAGTTCTAATGCAGCAATTTCCTTTGGATAATCAATAACTAGTTTTTGTTCTGGACCAATACTTCCTCTTAACGGAAGTGCTCTCATTTTTGAAATTACCGGCCTGGTCTCAAACGTAAATATATTGTTTGAGCGAAAAAACTCTTCGATTGGGAACCTTTTTATAAACCAGTGTCCTTTTTTTACATAAAACACGGTTCCTTGATTGAGTATCTCTTTCGGATTTTCGTTAAAAGAAAAGTGCATACAATAATTAGCTTTTCTTTTTTCTATACTAACTACATTAAGATCATTCGGAAATTCCCATTTTCTACCTTTTGTTATAGTTTTGTGTGAAATATAGGAGGTAGATGAAAAAATGACAATATCCAATCCGTATTGGATTTGAAGAAAGATGGCCCGTAGCCATGCTTTTTTTCCTTCCGTATTTATTTTCTTTTGATGTAGATAGAAACATAATAAGAAATAACGGACAAAAAGTATTTGCTTCTTTGGTTTATTAAATAACTGTACTTTCATGGTTGTAGTATTTTTTTACAATACTACATATATTTAAAATTAAGTCAATAGCTATGAAATCGTTTTCTCAGTGGGAGGTACCGGGCATCCGCCTTGTGTTTTGCGGTATTTTTTTCCTTGTTCAAAAACCCCAAACACGTACGACAATGGCACAATATGCAAAAAATACCGAAAATCAGCCATACTTCGTAGTATCCAGGGAATAAATCCTGTCATAACAAAGTTGTTGTAGTTGAGAATCGCCCAGTCGACTCCGATCGGGATAACAAAGGTTGGTCGGATCGGTACAAAGGGTTTGACTTTCTTATTTTTGATCGTTGCGTCAATCGTCATCGCGATGTATTTCCCGTGCTCGATCGCAGATTGTGCGAGTCCCCCGTACTTCGTCGCCGCGCCATCTCCAGCAATAAACACATGATTGTCGTGTGGTAATGAAAGTGTTTCTGACACTATGACGTGTTTATGTTCGTCTAGTTGGATATTGGGGATTGCCGTATATGCGGTGTTGATGCGAGTCCCGGCAGTCCATATCACCGTATGTGAGTTCATCGACATATCTTTGAGTATGACTTCTTCGACTTCTTGGGAAGCAAGTGCTCGATTGACAAAAATGTTGACTCCCATTTTTCGCAACCGTGCTTCTGCAATGAATGAAACTTTTTCGGGCATAGACGGTAGTACTCTACCTGCAGCTTCGATCAGATCAATCGTGACGAGCCCCGGATCAACTGCAAATTCTCTCGCAAGTCGACTGAGATAACTTCGCAAATCCCCCGCAAGCTCTACTCCTGATGGACCAGCACCGACGATAAGGACGTGGAGCATCGAGACGAGTATTTCTTTGGTCATCGTATGCGCTTTGGAAAACAATTCACAAAAATGCTGCTTCAGTGCGAGCGCTGCAGTAACTGATTTGAAACTGTACGAAAGTTCGGGCAAGCCTTTGATGTTGAAAAAGTTGGTCTCACTTCCGAGCGCAAGCACGAGGTAGTCATACGCAACTTCTCTCGTTGTATCATCTCCATCATTGATCGTTATAACTTGTCGTTCCTGATCCAATGCAGTATATGTTGCATAGACAATATGTACCTTGTTTTTTGGAACTATTTTTTCGACCGGTACTGAGACCTCTATTGGGAGAGCTCCGGTGACCAGTTTATACAGCGCGGGATAGTATTCAAAAATACGACTTTTTGTCACAAGTGTAATATCAACAGTTGCATCGATTGCGCGGAGTGTCTTCACTACCTCAATACCTGCAAACCCGCCACCGACGACAACTACATGAGGGGTTTTGGTCTTGATTTTCATGCCATAAGTATACATTGTCAGAAGGCACAACGCACGAGAGGGGTTTTTAGAACATAGTTCGTGTATACTTGTAAGGTGGAAGTTCCTGAATCGTCACAAGATAAGATTGATCCAATACAAAAGGGCCCTGATATTGAAGGGGTTTTCATGGCAATGGTCGAGAAATACCAAGATGCAATATTCCGTTTTATATACTTTCGCGTCGGTATTCGCGCTATTGCGGTTGATATTACCCAAGACACATTCACAAAAACGTGGGTATATCTTTCGTCCGGCAAAGAAATCGAGTATCCGGAAGCGTTTCTTTATAGAGCTGCCAAAAATGCGCTGATTGATTATTACAAAAAGTCAAAAGCTGGCTCTCTCGACATGCTGATGGAGGCAGGATATGACCCGGAGTCCAACAAAGATACTGACGAGATTTTGCGCAACGATGATATTCAAGACATCCGCAAAATCCTCGATATCCTCGATGACGAAAGCTACCAGATCATCTTTTTGCGCTATACCGAAGAAAAACCTATCGAAGAAATCGCCCTCCTGTATAACAAAAGCGTAAATGCTATGACTGTGCAGATACACCGGATCATCAAAAAATTACGAAAACAATATAATGAAATATAATTTTGAACAACTTGTGCAAGTAAAAGATATCAAGCTTTCCGAAAGTGAGCGTGGTCATATACGCGCGCACCTTGCGCACATCATGCAGCAAGAAAGTGTATATCGTCATTCATTGTTGCAACGCGGCATCTACCACGGCTTGCGCATTGCACTTTCGAGTTTTTTGTTTTTCATATTTATCGGTGGGACTATCTCTGCCGTTGCTGACAATGCCCTCCCGGGAGATCCGCTCTACGCATTCAAACTCAATGTAAACGAAGAAGTAAAAGGTTTCTTTCAGAACACTCCACAAGAAAAAGTTGCCTACGGAGCAAAGCGTGTAGAAAATCGAGTCAACGAAATAAAAACATTGGCAGAGTCAAAGACCTTAACCAAGGCAAAGCAAGCAACAGTACAAAAAGCACTCGATACACACATCAAAAACCTTTCAGTTGACCTCAATACCCTCAGTGCCGTTGCTCCTAATGCAGCACTCAGTGCAACTACATCACTCGAGGAAACGCTCAAAGCAAATAAACTCGTCATCGAAAATACCGAAAACAGTGACGGATCAAACAACGACGCCGCACTCATCGCAGTTGACGCAACCATTCAAAAAGTTTCTGACCAAGAAGTAATAATCATCTCAAAAGAAGTTGATGCAATCACGACGGAAGTTGAAGCTACTTCAATACCCGATAGTATTACCCCCATTGTTTCCCCAGAAACCAAGACTACAACTGCTACTCCTGTCGAGCCATAAAACGCTCAAGGAGTAACGACAAGGCTATAACGAATATACCAAGCGCACCAAGAATATATGTCCTGGTGCGCTTGTTTGTTGGAGCTTTTTCTGGTGAAGGTGTTGTCGGATTTTCTGTAATTTCAGCCGAAGGAGTAAGGGTTGATTCGTCAGCCAGGACAGTGGTAGGCGCTGAAGATCGCGATGTTACAACTGGTACCTGCCCAGGCTTTGTAGTTGCCACGAGTACACCTGAAGGATCAGTGATAGAAAAATACGTATCGCTCGTAATCGAAAGTATAGAAAATGGTAATGCGATAGTTGCTCCTTCGGCGATGATCGTTTGGTCAGGTATCGCTATGACCTTATCAGGCGTATTGAGTTTCCATCCCGTTAGATCGATCGGCTGTGGTGCATTGTTTTGTATGACGAGTGCTTTGTGATTGAGCGTGGTGAGTGATAACGTGGGAGCTACGACGGTTATTTTTTTGGTGCCAGTGAGTGGAAGTTGGCGGTTTTCAGGATCTGCGAACGAGTACGAGATCGTGTACGTTCCAGGAAACTGATACGTGTGCACGACGGGCGCGATTGCGCTTTGTCGATACATCGTCGCGTCCCCCATGTTCCAGTACATGTTACCTGTATCAAACTGATAGTTGTATTCATAAACTGGATGAGCGTTGTACTCATGTGCGGTACCGCTATACACTACAGGTGGTATTTCAAATGCAATGTACGGCTTGTTGGGAGATACTTTTGGGATGGGATCGGAATCTTCGACGGTCGGTACAGTATCCTCAGTGGTGCCTTGTGAGGTAGCTGTCGGTGCCTTTGGGGTTGGGTCGGCAGTAATCCAATCACTCCCCGTCCACTGCATCGTTTGTTTTGTTGTTGCATCTCCGGCTGGCCACCCACTACTAAAGTCCAGTGATTCGACTGTACTCCCATTTGCATCTTTGAGAATGAGTTTCTCACCAGTATTGGCAAGTCCTCCACCACCAAAAGAACCTGCCTCATCATCAACTCCTGGTACTGCATCGGGAGCACTTGCCGTCGTTCGTTCAACTAACAAATACCCTTGCGCTGCAATCGTTTTGGAAAGAGCGATGATGAGCGTACTGCTTGATTCGTACAGCTTCCAACCTGCAAGATTTACCGAAGTTGTCGCGTCATTGTATAGCTCTATCCATTCTGAATACTGACTGTTGGCAGTACCCATCCATGCTATCTCGGTGATGTGTATTTGAGCATTCGCATACGATGCACTCAATAACCAACAAAAGATTAGAATGAGGATACTGTACTTCATATTATTCCAATAGTTGCCTTAGGGCATCGGAAGAAACTTCGCTCGTGTGGTTTGCCGTTAATGTTGTGCTGTCAGCAGACACCGTTTTCACTGCTTCAGTTTCTGTTTTTTCTGTCCGCAATGGTTGTTGCTGAGTTGCCTTTTGTAGCGCCATTTTGAGAAGGTCGCGATTTTTCTCTGTAGGACCGCGTTCGGCGTGTTTGACTGGCGAAACACTTTCGCGAAGTGGCTTCTCACCGACAAATGGGGATTCTGGTTTATCTTTCATTACTATCGGTGGAGCGGTAGTATCGAGAGAATCCAGGAGATGCTTTAGTGTCAAAGACGGCTGTGGGTTATCTTCTTTTTGTACTACATCAGATTGCGGAGCCGGAGAATCTGTGGATACCTGCGAGACTACGGGCTTTATCAATGCTTTGGCAAATGGTTTATGGGTTGCTGGTGTTACTTTTTTAGGTGGAAATGTGTGCGGGGTCTTTGTCTGTCCAGGACCTGTTGAAGCGGTCCGTATCTCTGGGTACGAAGGTCGCGGAGAAAATGCTTGCACTGATCGATCACCCTCTACAAAACGAGTTTTCTTTTGTGTTTTATCCTCCACCGGCTCGCTACCTGCGGCAAACCATTCTGCGATGTTTTTTTCTACTGTTTCTTTTGGAAATGCGTACTGACTACGCGATGATTCGATTGCGTCATTGCGAAATGTTATAGCAGGACGCGCCAAGGGTGCGAGAGTCCGAGCAGAAAACGGTGGTGACCCGATGTCGTTGATCATGAGTGAAAGATAAATCTCAGCCATCCCGAGGTTGATGATGTCGTTTTGCGTAAACTGTGGTGCAAAGACTTTTTCCAAGAGCTCGGCATCGAGTGGTCCCACGCGAAACGACACCGTCGTACCAACGTTTCCAAATACTGCATCACGCACCTTTTCCTCCATTTGTGCTACATACTGATGCGCAATGATAAGCGCAAGTTTGTATTTCCGAGCTTCTGCAAGGATATCGGCAAACGTCTCGTTTGCAAACGATTGAAATTCATCAACGTAGAAATAAAAGTTGGGTAGTCCTCCCATACGACTCTGTGAAAGCTCTGCACGACTCATGGCTGCAAGATATATCTTGGTAATGATCATCGAACCGAGAAGACTCGTGTTGGTATCTCCGATGCGTCCTTTGGAGAGGTTGATGATCAGTATCTTTTGTTCATCCATTACCTTGCGTAGATCAAAGGTTGATTTGGATTGGCCGATGATGTTGCGCACGAGTGGATTTGCGGTGAACTGCCCAATCTTGTTTTGGATTGCGGGCACTGCCTCTGCTGCCATTCGTTCCGTATAGTTTGCAAATTCTTCAGTCCAAAACGCCTTGACCGCCGCATCGGTGATGTTCTCTACCACTTTTTTCCGGAATCCTTTTTCAGAAAGCATGCGGTTCACTCCGAGAAGTGTTGCCCCTGGATACTCGAGAAGTGCGAGGAGTGTGTTGGTCAGGATGTACTCCATACGCGCACTCCATGCATCAACCCAAATCTTTTTAAACGTACTCATCAGTCCCGAAACGACGAGGTGTCGACGATCTGCACCCACGTCTTCGAGTACGTTGAACGATATCGGGTTGTCCGTATCAAACGGAGCAAAATACACGACGTCTTTGATGCGGTGTTCGGGGATATACTCGAGCATCTTTTCAGCAAAGCTTCCGTGAGGATCCAGGACTGCAACACCTTCTCCGTGCTGGATGTCTTGGATCGCCATGTTTTCTAAAAGTGTCGACTTCCCTACGCCACTTTTACCGATGACGTACATGTGGCGTGTACGATCACGACTTTTGATGCCAAATTTAATCCGCTGATTGCGTGCATCAGTTTCAGCAAAATACGTGATGTGTTCGGGATCATACGGAACGGTCATATGGTTTAGTATAGCAAATTGTACATAAAAAAAGCCCTGTTCAAACAAGGCTTAGAAATTACCTAAAACGATTCTCGATAAAATTACTATTGTTTCCAATCTTCCATCTTTTTCGTAGTACTGCTGCAGGAATAGGATTTTTACCCAGCGCTTTCATACGCTGCTTATACTTGACAGTCGCATCACGTCTGATTTGTACAAACGCTTGTGCATTTTCTTTAAGTCCATAATCCCAACTTCTAAACCGCCATTTACCATTAGGGTGACTTTCGATTTTTTTACACGCATACATATAACATCGTGTGTCTTTCTTTCGAAAGATAATCATTCGAGCATTACAATATGGACACAGTGGAATATTATCTATTTTCCATTTATTGATCCACGCATACCGTAGAGCTTTTAGTAATGCTTCTCTATCGTTACGATATATTGGTTTAGCACTATATACTAACGCATCACCTTGCGTAATGATGGGCCAAAATGCATCTTTTCCTTTATCGCGAAATTTCTCTTCCTCAAATAAAAATGATGTCCAAAATTTTGCCGTGTATTCCTTGTTGGAATAATAGAAACCAATTTCGCTTCCTGTAATGCGACGTGGCGCTTCAAGTTTTAGTCTGAAAAAATCTTGACTCTTGTCTTTCTTCTTGATAATTGAATATCCTATTTGCTTAAGCAACTCATCTGCGAATATGTAATCTTCTTTAGTGAGCGTAGTCAGTTCACTCATTTTTTCCTCCTTTTTAAATTGTGAATGTTTGAAATTACTCTACCATATATTACGCAAAAAGAAAGACCGCTCGTTACGGTCTTTCTTTAATATCGGTTTGTCGAAACGGGCAAATTATTTCTTTGCCTTCTTCGGTTTTTTTGCTTCCTTTTTCTGACTGTTGTTTCCTTTTGCCATCAAAATGCTTCTTACTGATAATACCTACAGTATAATACAAAATCGTACCCATAAAAATATTAGTGTGGATAACCGAGCTCTATCAGCATCCGAGCGAACCGCAATTGTTCATAGGTAAACTTACCATTGTAATGTTCACGTATCGGAGTAAGTTTAGATGTGTCCAGACTTACAAATGTCGCCTTGATATCTTCAAATCCACTGAACGTTTTTTTATCGATAAGATAGATAATATCGGCAACGCCCAACCTACGTTGTTGTACGAGTTTTTCTATATGCCCAATGATGGTCACGGGGGCCAAGCTGCGCTCCTTTGCAATCTCTCCGATAGACCTGCCTTGTAACACAAGCGCAAGACTTGTTTGAAACGTATCCCCTGCAACTTTCTTTGTTGATTTCTTCTTAACACGATCTACCACTCCTCCTGAGGCGAGGACAAAGTTGTGCTGCATCTTTTCTCGTTCTATCTGCGACATATCGCCAAAAATCGCAGCCGCTGATTCGGATTGACGCATAAAATACTGATCTTTTTCCAAAATCTGAGGGTGGACCAAAAACGCCTGTCTATTCCAACCCAAAATATGTAGCCCGTCGAGTGAGCGGACTCGCGAGAGTGCAACGTATCCTTGTCCGTATTCAAAGACATCTCGCAGATCCATCACTGCCGCATCGAGACTCATTCCCTGACTTTTGTGAATCGTAATAGCCCACGCGAGCCGAAGCGGGACTTGCGTAATCATTGCCTTTGTTTTACCGTTTTCTTCGATGATCCATTCTGCTGGTTCGATCGTGATACGTATGCCATCTTTTGTTTCGATAATGGGAAACTTCGTTCCCGGCTCAAATCCAAGGACCGTGCCCAGAGTCCCATTTGCATAGCCCTTTTGTTGGTTGTTTTTTGTACACATGACCACTGCACCGATCTTTAGTTCGAGTTCTTCGGGAGAAAGACAACCCTTTTTTAATTGCGCGACAAGTGTTTCCCTCCCCTTGCTTTGCATCAGAAAACACGTTGAAAGAGTCGGTAGTTTGTTGAGCTCTACGGTGTTGATCGCGTCGACATTTTTATTGTGAGAAAACAATCGTGTTGCAGTAAAGTCATGGATGACATCGTCAGTTGGTTGATAGAGCTTGCGTTCGATAACACGGTGATCTTCTGGACCATAGGTATTTTTTCGTATTGCAGAGAGAAGGGAGAGAAACTCAGTATCTCGTTGGCGATGTTGTTCGGTCAAATAACAAATGACTGGCTTCATCCGACCCCACACTGAGGCTACAAAAGCAAAGTGTGGTTGTTGCCCTACTTGTGTGATCGGTGGCAGTTGAAAAAAATCCCCCACCATCACGATCTGTATACCACCAAATGGCTCATCGTTTTGCTTGATCGCTCGAAGAATAGTATCGACCATATCAAGTGTGGTAGCATCGATCATTGAGATCTCATCGATAATGAGCGCTTTTGTTTTTTGTATTCGTTTGACGACGTGTTCGGTGGTTGCAATACGATCGATATCGTACGGTGAAAGTGTACGGTTGATCCCGATACCACTCCACGAATGAATCGTCTGCCCATGAATGTGTGTCGCAGCAATACCGGTCGACGCAGTGATCGCTGGTTCGATCCCATGCGCGCGCAGATACTCCACATAGACGTTGACCGTATGAGTCTTGCCAGACCCGGGTTCTCCAGTTAAAAAAACATTTGCCCCTGTTTTCAATATATCGAGTGCTTGAGATTGAGTCATCTCCACCAGTATACCAGGCCACCGTACCCACCATTCCTACCCTCGCTACTTCTCCTACAGGTCTGACCAATAGGGGATATTTAAAAATACGGAATTTTCTGGTCAGTATTAGGATTGATTTTCGGATTTGCACTACTCGTGATGAGAAAGAAATAAATAATTGGACTAAATCCCCCTGCTGTTGGTGACTTTTTTGTTATTGATAAAAAATGTGAAAGATGTAATATGGAAGAAAACTAAATTAACAAATTATGGGAGTAACTATAGGTCAAGCTTCATATCCCATACGGGGGTATAAAACTATATTCCACCGCATCATTATTCAAATGTTTTGCGAGCACGAATGGCATATGATTAGTAGAGATACAACGTGTAGAAAATCCAAGAGAAATGGCTCGCCGGTGTATTTCCGGAAACATATTTGTCACAAATGTGATAAAACAGAAATGCGAAATCCCATTCCCCATGGTTAAAAAAGTATTTGAAAGCCACCACAGGTGGCTTTTTTTATTTCTCTATTATTTTGATCATTTATCCAATCGAAACAAGAAGGAGGAGTGCACCGAGGATTGCGATGTTTTTCATAAAGCTGACACGTTCTGTCATCCGAGCTGCAGGATCCTGTTCCTTCCAAAAGGCATGCATCATAAATGTCGTTGGGATCAAAAAGAGAACAAGGAGGAGCATCCCGAGGATTGCAAATCGGTTCGCAAGGATGGCTAACCCGCCAAGCGCAAGCATGGCACCACTGATGATCACTGATGCCTTTGCCATAGGCACACGCTTCATTTTTGCATAGCCAGTCATCCCTGCGAGGTTTGCGAAGTGATTGTATCCGCTATAGAGAAAGTATCCACCGAGGAGAATTCGTCCGATTAAAAATATTACTTGCATACAATTTACGATTTATTGCTAATAGCTCAATTATACACAAGTTTCTACCAAATGTACTATTGGGTACTCTCCGGGGTAACTTTGACGACAGTCACTCCCCCAGTCACCGAATCAAAGGTATAAGAAATCGATGCGTTCCCCGCAATGTGTCCATCTTCGTACTCGATCACAGCAGTATGGGACAGCGTATCCACTCTGACCGCTGTGAGATACATGTTCCCACCCAGTACAGGATTAACCCCCGTCAAGGTTGTCACATCGAGCGTTCGAATGTATTTTTCAACTGTTTCGCCCTCATCATAGTTGGTCGTTGTTTCAATTGACGGAATAACAGTTGAAATATTGCTTTCCTTTCGTACCTCTACTACATAGAGGACAAGTACCAGTAGCGTACACAGGAGGAGTATTCGTTTTGAACTCATAGCGACAGTATAGCATTATGCATGGTGTCCAATCATACGATCCATCGAGTGCAGCGCTTTTTTGCGTCGTTCGTAGTCTGGGATCGTCTGTGATACCAACTCCCAAAATTTCTTCCCATGATTGAGTTCTTTGAGATGGCAAAGCTCGTGAACGATCAGATAGTCTTGGAGTTCGGGCGGTAAAAAAATGATGCGGTAGTTAAAATTGAGATTTCCCTTACTCGAACAGCTCCCCCATCGAGTCGACTGGTTTCGTATCGCCACTCTATGGTACTGAAAAGCATACGACAGGTTGAACTGCGCGAGTTTTTGATGAACGAGCACTCGAGCGGCACGCTGAACCTCGATAGGTATGGGTTTGGGTGCCTTTTTTCGACGAACCATTCTTCTCAGACTTCGTCTTTTTGCAAATATCATGATGTCCGATAATTTCATACGAGTATTGTAGACTACCACAGAAAAAATAGGTGGGGATATTGTGTACAAAGCGCTATGTTTTATAGTAAAATAAAGCATGGATGGAACTTCAAAACCAGTAACCGAAGAAAGACCATGGGGGAAATTTATAACCTTTGTACACAACGCACCACTGACTGTAAAGTTGCTGACTATAGAGCGCGGTCAAGCGTTTAGTTTACAAAAACATAGCAAGCGCGATGAACAATGGCATGTTATATCGGGTAACGGAACTATTACGATCGGACTATCCACTGCCGATATCATCGTTGGAGGTGATTATGCCATTCCTCGTGACATGCTCCATCGACTCCAGGCAAACACTGAACCGTTGGTTGTACTTGAGATTGCGTACGGGGATTTTGATGAAAATGATATTACTAGAGTCGAAGACCTGTATGGTCGAACATAAACTCTATGATTGAATCCCTGTTTTCAAACATATTTTTTTTAGTGCTGCTTGCATTTTTGTTTTGCATTTTTGCGATTTCGTATGTCTTGCGCAGGATACGTCGCAAATCTAGTAGTAAAAACGCACCCCCTTATCATTTGACTCGTGAGGTATGCAACCCACTAGTCAGTCCCCAAGAACATCGCGAATGGGAAAACGAAAGTACCTTTAATCCCGCCGCAGTCAAAGACGACAATGGGATGATTCACCTTTTTTATCGTGCTATTGGTCGCGGTGGTACATCTCAGATCGGACATAGTACTTCGCAGGACGGTGTTACCTTTAGTGAGCGCTCTCCGTATCCGGTATATCAAGCAACTCCTGAAAATTCAATAATCCCTTCTGTTGAGCAAACATACGACCAAGTACTCTACGGTTCCGGTGGAGGTTGGGCAGGATGTGAAGATCCAAAAATGGTAGTGATAGACGGTCGAGTGTACATGACCTATGTCGCATTTGAAGGATGGCAATCGATACGAGTTGCTCTTACTTCTATATCACTCGATGACTTGAAACAAAACCGATGGGATTGGGCAAAGCCTATCCTTATATCTCCAAAAGGCGAACCACATAAAAACTGGTCACTCTTTCCAGAAAAAATACATGGAAAATTTGCAATACTTCACGGCATCTCACCAGAAATCCTCGTGGAGTATGTCGAGGATGTACGTACCCTCGAACTTTCTCCGATCAAAAGCCGTCCCCCGCACGATGGCGCTCACAACTACTACGGACGAAAGGAGCACTGGGACTCGATGGTCCGTGGTGCCGGTGCTCCGCCGATCAAGACCAGTTTGGGATGGCTACTGTTGTATCACTCTATGGATCATCGCGATCCAAATAAATACAAACTTGGTGCAATGATACTCGACATCGATAATCCTCAAAAGATTCTCTATCGCTCTCCGCACCCCATACTTTCTCCAGAATTTCATTATGAAAATGATTCAAAGCCTGGAGTGATCTACGCTTCTGGTGCAGTCGTTCATGAATCAGATTTGTTCGTGTACTATGGTGGTGGCGACAAATATGTATGCGTCGCACGCACTCCACTCGACGAACTCCTCAAGTGGCTCAAGAAGTACGGCCGCGATACGAGCGCATGATTATTTAATAAAAAACAAACAGCATGTTTACCATCCACCGATACCCACACAATCCTATACTCTCACCTATCCCCGAACATCCATGGGAGGCTGAAGCAACATTTAACGGCTGTCCTATAAAAATTGGAAAAACTACTCACTTGTTGTATCGTGCGATGTCGCATCCAGAGCTTTTGGCCGAACCACGCATCCCCAAATCAATCATCGGCAAGGCGGTCAGCACAAACGGTGTTGATTTCACCGATCGACGACCATTTATAACCACTGACGAAGACTACGAACGATACGGCTGCGAAGACCCGAGAGTGACAAAGTTTGAAGGGAGATATTACATCTTTTATACCGCTATCTCTAACTTTCCCTTTGGTCCTGACAACATAAAGGTAGCGCTCGCGATCAGTGACGACTTGGAAACTGTGTCAGAAAAACATCTGGTAACACCGTTTAACGCAAAGGCAATGTCGTTATTTCCTGAGCGTATCAATGGAAAAATCTGTGCACTCCTTACCGTCGATACCGATCGACCACATACCAAGATAGCCGTTGCAGAATTTGATACAATCGAGCAACTCTGGGATATGGATTTTTGGAACAACTGGTACGAACACGTTGATGAATGTACACTCGTCATTCCTCACAACGACAACGAACAAGTAGAGATTGGCAGTCCACCGGTCAAAACCAAAGAAGGATGGCTCCTGATCTATTCGCATATCCAAGAATACCGAAACGGTACTCCAATATTTGGTATCCAGAGTCTTTTACTTGATCTCAAGAAACCTCGCAAAATCATCGGCAACACCAACAAGCCGTTTATGGTACCCGAACTTTTTTATGAAAAAATCGGCACCATATCAAGGATTATCTTTCCTTCAGGTGCGATTATTCGCGGTGATATGCTCGATATATACTATGGTGGATCAGACACCCACTGCTGTAGAGCAAGTGTAAACCTAAAGAGTCTCATTGGAGCAATGTACCGACAGAAAGACATCGTTACCCGATTTGCCAACAATCCAATACTCGCACCAAGACCAAAGGTAGCGTGGGAAGCACACGGAGTCTTTAACCCTGCAGCAATCGAACTCGCTGGTACTATCTACATACTCTATCGAGCAATGTCGGACGATGATACATCGACTGTTGGATGGGCCGCATCAACAGACGGCGTTACGATTTCCGAACGAGGAAGTAAGCCGATCTACGTACCTCGGGGAATATATGAAAATAAACAGCGCCCAGGAAACTCAGGATGTGAAGATCCGAGAGCTGTCGTCATGGGAGATTTCATATATATCTTTTATACTGCATATGATGGCAATCTACCTCGAGTTGCGTCAAGTTTTATTTCCAAAGCAGACTTCCTCGACAAAAAATGGAAAAACTGGTCAGAACCATTACTGATCACTCCTCCATCAGTTGATGACAAAGACGGGTGCATCGTTCCAGGAAAAACAAAGGCAGGATACGTCGTGCTGCACCGTATCGATAGCAACATCTGCGCAGACGTTCTCCCCACATTTGATTTTTCAAAAGAAAAAGTATCGCGCTGTATCGAAGTACTTTCTCCGAGACGTGGAATGTGGGACGGGAGAAAAGTTGGTATCAGTGCTCCGCCGATCAAGACAAAAAAAGGTTGGTTGCTCTTGTATCACGGCGTATCCCCGACCAGTGTCTACAGCGTCGGTGCCGCACTCCTCGATCTCGATGATCCGACCATTGTTTTGGCACGAACTGCACTGCCGTTGTTTGAACCAAAGGCGTTTTATGAATTGAACGGTATCGTTAACAACGTTGTGTTCCCATGTGGCTTGGTCAAACGAGGTAATACACTATATATTTACTACGGCGCTGCTGATGCAGTCACCGGTGTTGCAACTGCCAAATTATCCAAAATTCTAGAAACACTTTCCTAATAGTTATGATGTCCAAAAAAGTAATCGTATTTGATCTCGATGGTACGCTCGCCGAAAGCAAGCAACCTCTCGATAGCGAGATGGCAACATTGTTGAAGCAGTTGATTGATCACGACCACTATATCGCCGTGATGAGTGGTGGATCACTCGCCCAGTACAAAAAACAGTTTCTCTCACAATTACCACTCTCCTCTCTCCAGTACCAAAAACTATACCTCCTTCCAACATCTGGCACGGCCATGTATCGCTACACACATAATGATTGGCAAGAAATTTATATGCACACGCTATCACTCGTCGAAAGTGACGAGATTACTACAATGCTGCACGAAGCTGCCTTTGCAACTGGCAATATTCCTGAAAAAATTCACGGCGCACAAATAGAGGACCGGGGTTCACAAATAACCTTTTCAGCGCTCGGCCAAGATGCTCCACTTCAGGAAAAGAGCTCGTGGGATCCAGATAGATCAAAGCGGAAAGAAATTATTTTTTATTTCATAAAACGTTTACCACAATACACAGTGCATATAGGAGGAACGAATTCTATTGATATTACTAAAAAAGGTATCGACAAAACGTATGGCATCCAGCAATTATCAAAAGTTTTATCGATACCCATCTCCGATATGGTCTTTGTTGGCGATGCGCTCTACCCGGGTGGCAACGATGAGCCAGCGAAGGCTTCTGGTATCGAGTGCGTGTCGGTCAAAAACATCGATGAGACCAAAGCCTACATTCGTGCTATGCTCACGAAATGACGATAACTAAGACAATAAAAAGCGCAATATTTCTCAAATCCGTCGTCGACGATAAAGGGCTTCCCGATGACACACTCCCTCAGATAGCATTTATCGGAAGGTCAAACGTTGGTAAATCAAGCGTCATCAACAGTATCACTGGTGAGAAAAATTTGGCACGCTCAAGTAGTGCTCCTGGATTTACCAAAGAAATCAATTTCTTTCTCATAAACAACAAGTACTACTTTGTCGACCTTCCAGGCTACGGCTATGCAAAAGGTTCATTTGCAGACAAAGAACTCTTGCGCAATCGTATCCTTTGGTACTTTGGGAACCGCAATATCTCTCAACACAAAGTAGTCCTCATCATCGATGCAAAAGTTGGACCAACAGCTGACGACCAAGACATGCTACTCTACCTGACTGAACAAAAGAAAGACGTCATCATCGTCGCAAACAAGATCGACAAGCTAAAGGCAAATGATGTCAAAAAAAGTATCGCAAAGATCCAATCAATCGTCGGTCCGCATACCATTGTGCCATTTTCTGCGGAGAAAAAGGTTGGGGTTGGTATATTGTGTGAAGCTATCGCATAGTGTTAACAACTAAGCCCCGCTACATGCCCCGTCGTCCAACAAAGCTGCAGTGAGTACCCGCCAGAAGGACGCGTGATGTCGAGCAAGTCCCCAGTCACGTAGAGGTTGGGGATTTTTTTGCTTCGCATCGTCTTCATGTCTATCTCAGTCAATGTCACTCCCCCATCTGCGACAACTGCGCGGTCAAACCCCATAAGGTTGGTGACCGTAAGCGGGAGAGCTTTTAATGCATACACCAACTTCTTGCGATCGTCGCGGCTGATGCTGTGCACTTTTGTTTCAAAATTGATATCGCTTGCAAGCAAAAGTTGTAGACCTGGCGCGAGCCCGGGTGGCACAATCTCTCCGAGTACATTTTTGAGCATTTTATTTTTATACTGATCGAGCGTTTTGATGATCTTGTCTTCAAGTGCACCAAGATCGGTGTCAGGATACGCGTCAATAGTTACCGTCACTAGTTTACCTTCCTGTATAAGGTCTGCGACCGTACTTGCGCTGTTAAGGATAAGTGGGCCTGAAAGTCCGAAGTGCGTAAACAACACTTTACCAGTTTTACTGAACGCCTTTTTGCCATCGGCAAAGAACGTGATCTTCATAAATGACAATGATGTTCCAGAGAGTACCTTTGACCATGGCTCTCTAGTCGCAAGTGGGACAATCGTCGGAGTTGATTGTTTAACAGTGTGCCCGAGCTCTGTAAGCCATCCAAACCCATCCCCCGTAGAGCCAGTTTCTGGATGCGACATACCGCCGGTGGCGATGATGTAGGACGCTGCGCTGTAGATATCTTTACCAATCACTACACCACTTATCGCACCATCTTTTATGTTGATATTTCTTACCGTGACACCAGTTTTTATCGTGATGTTTCTATCGGTTACGTGTTTTTTCATCACTGCAACAACATCAGGTGCTTTTTCTGTATATGGAAACGCCCGCTTACGTGCCTGTACGACAAGCGGCAACCCTCGTGATTCAAAAAAGTTAAACGTGTCTTTCACCCCAAAGACCGAAAACGAGGAATAGAGAAAATGCTCTGCCTTACCGTAGTGCGCCAACAACTTCCTGATGTCTTCTTCGGCATTGGTGATGTTGCATCGTCCACCTCCGGTGATTTTTAATTTCTCTCCCAGAGATTTATTTTTTTCAAGCAACAGGACTCTCTTGCCTCTTTTGGCGGCAGTTCCAGCTGCCATCATACCGCTCGCTCCACCACCAACGATAATAACGTCATAGGTATACATTACCTGGCGATTGTAGCAAAGGTTTTCTTCTTTACCTAAAAGACACTTTTTGGTAAAATATATACCTATCAGCATAATTGTAATTTACTGTATATGAACCAAGAAGATTGCGAGAAAATAGGCGGTACTTGGATAGAAGAAGACGGCGTTTGGACATGTAAACTTCCCGATATGGCTTCTGTAGAAACTGCAGAAGAAGAAAGCGAAATGTAATTGATAGACAAGGCCTAACGATAAAAATTCCCCTCTTTGAGGGGAATTTTTATGTAAGGATAGTATTGATTCGTGAAAGGGTTTTTTCTTTGCCGAGGATTGCTGCGATCTCAAATGGATCGGGTGATTTTTCTCTCCCCGAGAGTGCCACTCGTAGTGGCCACAATACATTTCCCTTTCCGTTAGACTCAGCATATGGCATCAGTACTGCTTGTATGCTTTCTACTGTCCAATCAGCAACTTGTTCAAGCATTTCTTTCGCCTTTGTGAGATGTAGTTTTGCATTTTCAAGCGTATCATTTTTCCACACCAACATCTTTTGATCTACCGATGGCTCGACGAAGAAATAATCAAATTCTCCCGGTACTAAGCCATCAGCTCGTCCAAAAAATAGTTGCATATCTTCAAATTTCACCATGCGCTCACGAATAAGAGGTTCGAGTTTTTTCAAGATTTCTCGGTGTTCTTCATTATCTAAAACGATACTAGAGTTAAGTCCGTATTGTGCGTGATCCCAAAATTCTTGTTGCGAGAGTTTCTTGATGTATTCTCGGTTAAACCAATTCAATTTCTCTTCATTGAAAATTGCCCCGCTTCTATGAACCCGATCAAGATCAAATAATTGTTCAAGCTCAGTTCGAGAAAATATCTCTTGCTCAGTGCCAGGATTCCATCCGCACAAACAGATCGCATTCAAAAGCGCTTCAGGCATATACCCTTGTGCCAAATACTCTATCACCGGTACTGCACCTTTGCGTTTACTCATTTTTGTTTTATCAGGCGCAAGGACTAGGGGCAAGTGCGCATAGTGCGGTACGGGGAAATCGAGCGCCTCGTGTATCAGTATCTGACGCGGAGTATTTGCAATATGCTCTTCTGCTCGTATGACATGCGTGATTCCTTCATCATAGTCATCGACAACAACGGCGAGATGAAACAATGGCTCTTCGAGATTCTTGGCGATAACAAAATCCCCTAGATCAGTCGTGTCGGTAGAAATCTCTCCTCGTATCAAATCAGTAAAACTTACTATTTTATTTGGATTGCGAAATCGGATGATATCTTTGATTACTCCACTGCCATCTTTTGCTTCTTCTCGAGAGACGTATGCTTTGTTTTGTTCGATCAGTTGCTTGAGCAATGCTCGATGACGATCGAGATGATCGGACTGTATAAATTTCTCATCATACACGATACCTATCGTTTCAAAAACACGAAATATCTCATCAGCATATTCTTTTTTTGAGCGTTCTTTATCAGTATCTTCGATGCGTATAATGAATTTCCCATTATTTTTTTTGGCAAACAAGTACGCAAAAAATGCCGTACGGTAACTGCCGATATGTAAATGTCCAGTCGGACTTGGCGCGAATCGTGTGACCACCTTTTTCTTGTCTTGTGTGTCTTCCATGGGTTGATAGTAGCAGAAAAGATTATCGTTGTCCTCTACTCCATTCGTAGAGCACGACGGCAGTAGCAACCGATGCGTTTAGCGACTCACAACCCGGTTGCATCGGGATGGTAAGGGTTATATCACAGAGTTCCAATGTTTTTTCACGAATACCTGTCGATTCATTTCCTACAATAAATAGTGTCGGTGAATCAAACACTGCCTGTTTCAGTACCGTTGTACCACCCAGTACCAACCCATACGTCCACATTCCTTTTTCTTTCAAAAGCCGTATGGTCTGATTTACATTGCCGATACGAACGATAGGTACACGAAACACCATCCCTGCTGAAGTTTTGATCACGGTTCCGGTAACAGGAGACTGGTTGTGCTCGGGAAGCAAGATTGCAGAAGCGCCAAAGGCAACCGCACTTCTGATGATTGCGCCGACATTATGTGGGTCTTGTAGTTCATCAAGCAATACAAAGCACGGTGACTGCCCCTTTTCCAAAAGGGGTACTATCTCATCAAACGATGTGTAAAGTTTTTCGTTTGCAATCTCTACGATGACTCCTTGATGTACTGCGTTTCCTCCTACCTTTTTTGTGGCATCAGTACCCTTTATTTCATTGACCGAAATCGCATGTTGCTTCAAAAGAAGTTGTAGTTCTGTATCACTTGCCGCATTTGCATCGAGGTATACTTTTTTTATTACTGCTGGCCGGGCGATGAGCGCTTCATACAGCGCATGCTTTCCATACAAATATATTTTTTCTTCTCGTATCATGTCTTATTTTTTAATATCAGTAATGTCTTGCATAATACCAGAAAATCTCACTCCCCTGACACTTCCCTTTCGATCGATCGTACCGTAGAAATGATAGAGTCGATATCCTTCACTACGACTACCAACGCGTGCATCGAACCAGCTGTATTGATTATCGCTGGTTTTTATTTCTTCAAATGCTGTCTTGACTGTCTGTTGGTCATCCGGATGAGTATATAACAGAAAATCTGCAATTGTCATCGGTGATTTCTTTTCATGAAATAAATGTTCGAGTTGTTCATCTACCACTATAGTTTCTTCATCAAAATATATAGTGATCTTGCCAAGCTGTGCCAAAGTTTGTATTTCTGATAATTTTTTTTCTTTATACGTCAGTGTGCGATTTTTGTCTTGTAAAACATTAATCGAATCTTGTTTGCGATATATTCTCTGCAATAAAAACAATACGAGTATCGACAACAGTATCGTAATCGTTCCCACAGTAGACCAAACGAATGCACTATCTCTATGCCATACGCTCGTTGCAATATCGATACCAACCATGCCGACTGTTTCGCCGTTGAGATCTTTGACGGGGGCATTACCAGAAACCCATTCACCCCATGCATCACGATATGGACCACTCGTATAAGCGTTTCCTTTTACAAATCCCTCGATATCTTTCTTGTTCGTGTCTTCAAAAAGTTGCCCTGGAGGAGAATAATCCCCTGAAGTCACCGGTTCAGAATCAAAATAGAAAAATTCTTTTTCGATATTAGGTCGATATCCCATGAGGTACACAAACCGGATACGAGGATTGTACGCTCGAAATTGCGTGAACAGTTGTTTGAGCTTTTGGTAAACGGGATTATCAATATCTGCCTCATCTCCTCTCAGTTGAGCAATTTGGTCGGCGTTCACTAAAAGTGCGGCATACTGCGTCTGTTGTAATAACAATGATCGCTGTTCGGTATCAACTTGTCGCACAAAAAACAATGCCGTAAATATCCCTATAACCAAAATAACCCCAATTGCTATCAAACGAGGTTTCAAATGAGAGCGTTCTGTATCCATACATAGAATGGTACAGGATAGATGTGATGAATACAAATAAGATTGATGTGGGGGCAGGATTTAGTCACGAGTTACTAAAGCTTTTATTTCATTTCATTCATAAAAGCCAAAGTACTCACGAAGCCTCCTTCGGCAAGATTTGTTAATCGCCCGCCTCGCCTGCCGCCGGCATGACTGCGGCTTTCAAAACCTGATGTGAGTAAAGCAGTTTGCTCGCTCTCTTGCTCACAATCACAAAAGCCTGGCATAAAGCCAAGCTTTTGTGATTGTGCGTCGGGCAGAAATGCCTCTCCCTTCGGTCGAGATGCACTGTTTTTATAGTCGCCTCGTTCTTTAAAAACAGGCACCTACGGTTCAAATCCTGCACACGCCGAGACATATGAAAAAATCCCAGAGCTAGAAGCTCGGGATTTTTTCATTGTGCGTCGGGCAGGATTTGAACCTGCGTAGCCCGAAGGCGTCAGATTTACAGTCTGATGTAATTGACCACTCTACCACCGACGCGCTCCTCCCGTATGGGAGGGATTTGGTCATATTATGAAGTCTGTGCTTCTTTTTTATGACCAGTGAAAGAACTAATACGTTTCTTTTTATTTTTTTGAACTTGGATGACAATGTCATCATTATTCATAGAAACGCTCACACGATCACCTTCCTCGATTGATCGAGCAATGATACGTGTTGCAATCGGATTGAGAATCTTGTTCTGAATCAAACGATTCAGGGGTCTCGCTCCGTAGTGTGGATTATACCCGACCCGAGCAAGGTATGAAAGTGTATCATCGGCAATTGAGACAGTGATACCTTTATCCTTGAGACGCGCCAATACGACATCGGTGCGAAGGGTGACTATATCTTTGATCACTTCTGGCGTCAAGATATCAAAAACGACAACTTCATCAATACGGTTGAGAAACTCTGGACGGAAGTAGTCTTTGAGGGCTCCTTCTACCTTTTCCTTCGTCTTGCCGTATTCGTTGGACTCTGTATTGGCATGAAATCCAATCGTTTCCATTTTTTCGATAAATTGACTCCCGATATTACTCGTCATAATGATGACAGTATTTTTAAAGTTAACGAGCCGGCCTTTTGCGTCACGCAAATGTCCTTCGTCCAATACCTGGAGCAACACGTTAAACACTTCGGGATGTGCCTTCTCAACCTCATCAAAGAGAATCACGGAGTACGGTCGATGTTTAACACTCTCAGTCAACTGTCCTGCTTCATCGTATCCAACATACCCTGGAGGTGAACCAATGAGTTTTGACACACTATGACGCTCCATATATTCACTCATATCAACTCGTATGAGCGCCTTTTCATCATTGAACAAACTTGCCGCGAGCGTCTTGGTGAGTTCAGTTTTACCAACACCTGTTGGACCCAAGAAAAGATATGAACCGATCGGTCGATTTGGGTCTCCGATTCCTGCACGATTGCGCCTGATGACATTTGCTATTTTTTCAATTGCCTCTTTTTGCCCGACAACTCGTTTATTGAGCTCTGCCTCCATATTGACGAGTTTTTGTCGCTCTTCTTCAAGCATTTTCATCAATGGTACACCGGTCCATCGTGCAACAACTTGTGCGATATCTTCTTCGTTTATTTCCTCCTTTAAGATACGACGAGTTTTCTGAAGTTTTTTCAGTTTGAGACTCTTTGCCTCAAGTTCTTTTTGAAGCATCGGAATATGTCCATAGCGTATCTCCGCTGCGCGACCGAGATCGGCTCGCATTTCAGCACCTTCTGCTTCGAGTCTCAATGTTTCCAAATCTTTCTTGATCTTGCCGATATCATAGAGTGTTGATTTTTCGTGTTTCCACTTCATCTCGAGCTCCTTTGTCTTTTCATTTACATTTGCAATCTCTAGTTCGATATCCTTGATGCGATCTTTTGCAATCTTTGTCGTTCCTTCTAGCTGGATATCTTTTCGCAAAGCCTCGCGCTCTATCTCGAGACGCATGATGCGTCGATGTGCTTCTTCGAGTACTACTGGTTTGTTCTCGAGTGTCATACGCAATGCTGACGAAGCTTCATCGAGAAGGTCGATTGCTTTGTCTGGCAAAAATCTGTTGGTGATATATCGAGTCGAAAGTGTGACTGCAGCAATGATCGCATCATCGGTGATATGGACGCTGTGATAGAGTTCATATTTTTCTTTGAGTCCGCGCAATATCGCAATCGTGTCTTCAATCGTTGGCTCTTCGACATAAACTGGTTGAAAACGTCGTGCAAGAGCCGCGTCCTTTTCGATGTACTTTTGATACTCTTTCAAGGTTGTAGCACCGATCGCACGCAACTCGCCACGAGCCAAGGCTGGTTTCAACATGTTTGCTGCATCCATTGCACCTTCGTTGCCTCCTGCGCCGACTATCGTGTGGATCTCATCGATAAACAGCACTATTTTCCCGTCAGCGCGCTCTATTTCTTTGAGTATATTTTTTAATCGCTCTTCAAATTCTCCTCGATACTTAGTCCCTGCAAGCAATGACCCGAGATCAAGCGACACTATTTCTTTGTCTTTCAAACTCTCTGATACATCACCTTTGGCAATACGGTTTGCCAGTCCTTCGACAACTGCTGTTTTTCCTGTTCCGGGTTCTCCAATCAATATCGGATTGTTTTTCGTTCGACGAGACAGTATCTGCATGATACGCATGATCTCAATGTCTCGACCAATGACTGGGTCGAGTTTGTCTTCTCGTGCAAGCGCGGTCAAATTGCGCGTATATTTGGCGATCATACGCATTTTTTTGTTGGTCGTAGAATCAGTATTTTTGTTCGATCGGTATTCTATCACTGCGGTGATCAGTGCGTTTCGATCGATTTTAAATTGTTGTAGTAAATCAGTAGATTGATTGGTAACGTCCAGAAGCGCAATAAAGAGGTGCTCAGTTGAGACAAAGTTGTCTTTTATTTCTGCTGCTATTTTGAGCGACTGCTCGATAACTTGCGCCAAGTCAGCGGTGAGAAACATTTGATATGACGGAGCAACTGCCGTGGTTCCGTCAGTTGACTCTATCCCCTCTAGTACATTGTCGGTCATCAATATCGCATCGATGTCCAGTCGCTCGAGAAGCGTCACGATATTTGATTCATCTTGAATCAAAAGCGCAGTCAACAAATGAAGCGTGCTGACGCTGTTTTGACCCCGTTCAATAGCGAGCTCGTGTGCTCGTTTTATCGTTTCTTTCGCCTTGGTGGTAAATTGGTGTAGTGGTGGCATCATGGGTAGTTGATAATTATAATTTTCTCATCTAAAGCAAAAAACAACAGTACAACAATAGCTGAATGTCTGTGGGTCGGAATATTATTATTTTAGCACAAAAGTCAAGTTTTTTCTAGTGTTGTAGGCTATGGAGTATATTTTTTGATCACCGCTGAAAATGCATCAACTGCCCTCTCTATGTCGTGCTTTGTAGTTGTTCTTCCAAATGAAAACCTCACGGCACCGTAACCTCTACCGTACAATGTTTCCATGATTTCTGATTCAGTATCATTTTCATTTTTACATGCACTTTTTGCAGAAACTGCCACGCCGCGAGCATCAAGCTCGATGACCAAGAGCTCGCTATCGATACCCTTCACAGCAATATGGCTGATGTGTGGAGTTCGTTCGATATGTTCTGCCGTAACAACTGCTGCTGGAATTTTTGATTTTACTTGCTGTTCAAAATCAGCGGTAATTCGGTACTGTTCATTAAACTTGTGTTTTTTCAACACTTCGGCTTGCATGAACATTGCTTGATGACCAATTCCTTTGCCTTTTTTTACATGCTCCAATCTTATTTCACGGCCAGTCCGCCCGCCCTTTTTACCAATCACATCACTATAGTCCATAACATCTCCGTAAATAACTGCCGGACGATCATGTCTTATGTACAGATCCACCACTTCTGCAATGGTGTTATGATTATAAAAAGAGTCATCTGAATTCAAAAAGTATACCAACTCACCATTTACATGAT